>JAMJFU010000213.1 GCA_023544525.1 Anaerolineae bacterium
ATCCGTCATGCTCGGCTGGCATCTTGACGGATGAGTATTCTCGGCCAGGACAGGTCTTGATTGCCTGAGAGTTTCCAGCTATACTGGGGCTTACCAGAAGATCGAGAGCTAGGGGAGGAACCTTTCTGCTGTGATGGACCAAACCTGCGAGGTATATCTGCGGCCGGGTGCTGAGCGCGCGCTGGCAGCCGTCGCGTCCGGCCAGTATGCCAGCCGGCTTGCGTACCGCCTGCAACTGCAGGCCGAGCGGCTGGCCCTCGTCGCCGGTTTTGACGAGCTGATCAGCCTGGATGTGCTCAGTTTTACCCCATTCGACTACCAGGTCAGAGCGGCCCAGACGGCGCTACGCCGCTTCCGGGGCCGTGGCTTGCTGTGCGACGAGGTCGGCCTGGGCAAGACGATAGAAGCCGGCCTGGTGCTGAAAGAGTACCGGTTACGCCAGATGGCCGACCGTGTGCTGATCATTACGCCTCCAGCGCTGGTGGAGCAGTGGCGAGAGGAACTGGCCAACAAGTTCAACCTCGATGACTTTGTGGCCAGTCACGATCCCTCCTTCCGCGAACTGGGCTCGAGAGCGTGGGTGACTTTTCCACGCATCATCGCCTCTTTGGCCACGGCTCGCCGCCCTGAGCATCGCCAGGCCATCACCAGCCTGGTGTACGACCTGGTGATCGTCGATGAGGCCCACCACCTGAAGAACCGCGCCAGTGTTTCATGGAAGTTTGTCAACGCCCTCCAGAAGAAATACATCCTCCTGCTCACGGCCACGCCGGTGCAAAACAACCTGGACGAGCTCTACAACCTGATCACCATCCTGAAGCCTGGCCAGCTCAAGACCCCCCGCGAGTTCCGGCGCCACTTTGTCGTGCGGGGCGATCCGCGCCTGCCCAAGAACCGGGGCCGGCTGCGCGAATTGCTCGCCGACGTCATGGTGCGGCATGCGCGCGGGCAGGTCGGCGTCCGACTGCCACCCCGCCGCGCCCAGACCGTGCGGCTGCAGTTGGGCCCCGAGGAACGCGCGCTCTACGACGACGTGAGCGACTTGGTGCGGCGCCTCATCGGCCTGGCACCGGCCTCCGAACCAGAGGGGGAGGGGCTCCCCGTCCATTCCGCCGGGCCGCAGCCGGCCAGCGGGCCGGACGGGACCGACGCGCGGCTGCCGGCCGTCCACCGCTTTACGTTGCGCACGCTCCAACGCGAAATCGGCAGCTCGCCCGCCGCTGCGCGCTCGACCCTGCTAGCTTTGGCCGAACACCGGGCGCCGGCCGCCCAGCGCCAGGCGCTGCTGGCTCTGGCCGAGCGCGCGGGCAGTTTTGACTCCTGGGCCAAAGGCGAGGCATTGGAACGGCTGCTGCTCTCGACGCAAGCGGTGACCGCCGATCGCCGGGAGAAGCTGATCATCTTTACCCACTTTCGCGCCACGCTGGAGCTGCTGGCCACTATGCTGCGGAGGCTAGGGGTCGATGCCGTGGTCTACCACGGCCAGCTCTCCCGCGTCGAGAAGGACGATGCCATTCGTCACTTTGAGCAAAGGGCCCAGGTGCTCCTTTCGACCGAGGCCGCCGGCGAGGGACGCAACCTCCAGTTCTGCCGCCTGATGCTCAACTTCGACCTGCCGTGGAATCCGCAGCGCATCGAGCAACGCGTGGGGCGCATTCACCGCGTCGGCCAGACCCGACCTGTAGAGATCCTGAACCTCGCGGCCGAGGGCACGGTCGAGGATTTCCTCCTGGAGGTGCTCGACCGCAAACTGAACATGTTCGAGCTGGTCATCGGCGAGATGGACATGATCCTCGGGCAACTGGAAGACGAGCGCTCTTTCGAAGAGATCGTGATGGACACCTGGGCGCAGGCCCGCACGCCGGAGCAGGTCGCAGCCGGCTTTGAACACCTGGGCGATGCGCTGATCCACGCCAGGGAAGCCTACCAGCGCACGCGCGAGTACGACGAAGCGCTGTTTGGGGAGGACCTGTCGGCATGATGAGCGAACTGGCCGACTTTGTGCTGAACGCGCTACGCCAGGCCGGTGGCCTCGTCGATCCACCAGCCTTCGGCATCTATGACGTGCTCCTGCCCGACGAGCTTGCCCACCGCTGGCAGGTGCCTGCCTACCAGCGCCTGTCCTTCGATGAGGAATCCGGCGTGACCGTCGGGAGTCCCATAGCAGGGGCGGCGCACAAGGCTGGGGAAGGCATGGAGGAGGTGACTGCCGTCGGCTACGGTCACCCGTTGCTGGAGACGCTGGCGGAAGAGGTCCGCGCTGAGCCTGCGTGTACACAGGTGTTCGCCAACACGGTGCGGGCCGATAAGCGCGAGCTCCTCCCTCTGGCCCGGCAGGCGTTGTCCTTCCCCAATGCCCGCCTGTCCGAAGTACCCCGCCAGAGCGAGGTAACAGCGCTCTGCCACTACCTCCGCCTTAACTTCAAGGCCGCACTGATTACCGACGAAAAACAGGAACAGTTGGTCTCGGTCGTGATGGACGTCCAGGGCGGGTTCGCCGTGCCCGAGTTGGTACAGATGGAACGGCTGGCACAACTGGAGGACGAACCCTCCCCAGGCCGCCCCCTGCCCGCACCGGTGCGCTGGCTGCCTGGGGCGGCGCCCCTGAGCCGTTCCGTGCTCGACGGATTGTTGGAGCGGGCAACCGAAGCAGCCCTGCGCGAGCTGGCGCCCTCGCTGGATGGGCTGCGCCGCCGCGCAGCCCGTTACCTGGAGCTGGATCGCGCCCGGCTCGACGAATATTACGAGAAAATCGCCCGTGACCTAAACCGCCGCCTCGACCGCACAGGCGACGGATCCGAGGACGCAAGCCAACGCCGGGCTGCGGTGAAGGACAAACTGGCCGCCACTCAGGCAGAGCGGCAGGCAAAGCTGGCCGATGTCGAAGCGAAGTATCGCCTGCGTGTCGAGCTGGAGCTGATCAACCTGCAGGTCATTCACCAGCCCAAGGTGCTTCTGCCGGTGCACATCACCAACCGCTCGACCAGGGTCGAGCGCACCGTGGTGTGGGATCCGCTGCTGCACCGCGTCGAGCCGCTGGCCTGCGACGTGTGCGGGCAGGCGGCAACCCGGCTGATGCTGTGTAGCGGTGGGCACCTGGCCCACGGGGATTGTCTGCTGCCGGAGCAGTGCGTGGACTGCAAGCGGGTTCACTGCCGCCTGTGTACCGGCCAGATGAGCCGCTGTACCGTGTGCCAGCGGCCGGTGTGCGTGCCCAGCCTGAACCGCTGTGCTGAATGTGGGCAGGGCACCTGCCGCGAGCACGTCGGGCTGTGTCACGCGGCCGCCGGCCAAAGTCTTGACAGCAGCCCGCTCCCCCCTGAGCACCCAGACCGTAGTGCTTTGCAAGAGGCCCCCTCGCCCCCCGCTCCTTCCCCGCCGCCTAAGGAGGAACCTCCCATTCCGCCTTCCTCGGCAGAGGTGAAAGACCGGCGCGCTCCTGCTCAAGGAAAACCACAAAAAGGGCGCAAAGCGGCAGCGCCTGCCCCGCGCACGGCATCCCCTCCTGCGCACAAGGCACCCGGCAGGCCGACCCCCTCCAGGATCGAGGTGTTCGTCGAGTCGGACGCGCCAAGGGTAAACGCCTTTGTACTAACAAAGGGGGGAAAGCAGGTAGCTGTGCGCTCGTGGGAATGGACCGACCAGGGCATCCTGGTTCTGTGCCGCTGCGAACACTGGTTCTCTTGTCCGGTGGACGGGACGATGTTAGCGCCGGCGGACCCAGCTAGCATCGAGGCCCAGCTAAAGGCGCAGATTGAGGATCTGCGGCGGGAGTACGGCATTTCTCCCCGCCGGGTGCTCTTCCACACCGTCACTCACGGGACAGCGCGCCAGGTGCCGCGGCTGACCCTGCAAGCCGAATGGAAGGCAGAACGAGGAGAACCCTCACCCGAGTAGCGCAGGATGGCGTGCGCAATCTCTACAGGAAAATGGCAACGGGCGGGGGATTATCCCCGCCCGTGCCGGTACTTCCACGAGGGTCGTAGTTACTGACCCGAACATAGATACCTAAACGTATCCAGGTTGCTGGATACATGCTTTGACAATATGCTTCTTGTGCCGCAGCCGCTCTTTGGCTTTGCGCAACTCGATTCGGAGGTGCGCCAGATCGCGACAGCAGACGTTCTTGAGTTCCACCCGCTTGAGGTAGTTCCAGATCCCCTCATCCGGGTTCAACTCAGGCGCATAGCCGAGCAAGCGTTCCAGATGGATGCGCTCGGCAGCACCGGCGGCCAGAAAGTCCTTGATGACCTGGCTGCGATGGATGGGCGAACCATCCCAGATGATCAGCAGCTTGCCTGGAATATGACGCAAGAGATGCTCGAGAAAGCGGACAACACCATCACTCCGGAAGGCATGCTTCTGCACCTGCATGTACAGGTTGCCATCAGGCGTGATGCCGCTGATGGCCGAAAGATGGTCGTTAGTCAACGTGTGGTGCAGGACCGGCGTTTGGCCTATAGGCGCATAGGTTCGCTGGACCGCAGGCAAGAGATAGAATCCCGATTCGTCGATCCACACCAGCGTTCGCTCCTCGGTTACGGCTTTTTTTTCACCTCGGGCCAACGCTCTTCTTGCCAACGGCGAATCGCCTCCTCATCTCGCTGGTTGGCTCGACGGATTGGTTTCTGCAGACTCCAACCACAGTCGCGCACGATACGGCCCACATGGGTCGGTGTATACCGCACGCCAAACTCACGCCAGCTGACCTCCGCCACTCGGCCGCGAGTCCAGATGTCCCCACGAAATCCGTGTGCTTCTGCCCCCTGTGACAGCAGCTCGGGTAAGCGTGCCAGTTGCTCCGGACTCAACCGGGGCTTCGCTCCAGAAGACTTGCGTTTGTATAGAGCAGAGACGCCCTCTTGTCTCGCGCGTTTCAGCCATTGGCTGACGGCACCAGGCGTAACCCCAAGAGCCTCTGCGATTGCCGCTTGGCTCCAGCCCGCCTGGCTCAATTCCCAAGCACGCAATCGGCGGCCTTCTTTCCAATCCGTAGCATCGTGTGATCTCTTCTCGTCCATGCTGCCCATTATACATCAGGAGCGGCTTTTCTTTAGAATTCTGAGTTCGGGTCAGTAAGTAGCCAGCACAGGGCTATTTGGTCCTGATTAGCGGTTCGCTCGACGGATGAGGGTTTTCGGCCAGGACAGGAATCTGGCATACGTGAAGCCTACAACGCGACAAGCCGTTCTTGCCAGGCTCAAGCTTTCTGGGTATAATCTCTTACGCCGATCACGAATTGTGACGCTTCTAGTCACAGAACGCGATCATGGTAAGAGATCACCGGAAGAGGGGGCCGCGCATGTCCCGGTCATTGTCTGACCTGGAAGCCAAACTGATCATGCACCTGGAATGGGAGAAACAGCCGGTGGTGACCATCGACGAGGCAATGGCCATCCTGGATTGTTCCTACGACCACGCCCGTCGAGTGCTTCACCGGCTTGCCCGTCGTCGCTGGCTGGCTCCGCTGACCCCCGGCAAGTACGAGTTGATCCCGGCCGAGCGGGGCGAACACGCCTTTCCAGACACCAATCCGCTGTTTGTCGGCAGTGCCCTCGTCGAACCGTACTACTTCTCCTTTGCCACCGCGGCGTTTTTTCACGGCCTCTCGACCCAGGCTTCGGCCACGGTCTACCTCGCCACCACAGTGCGCACCAGCCGCCGGCTGTACGAGGTGCGAGGCAAGAAGTACCGTCTCGTCTTTCAGCCTCCGCACAAGTTCTTTGGCGCCGTGGAGGTCGATGCCTACGGGAGCAGGGTGCGCATGGCCGAACCGGAAAAGGCTGTCGTGGACGCGCTGGATCGGCCCGAGTATGCAGGCGATACCCCCGAGATTGCAGGCATGCTCCAGCGCGGTCAGGGTCGGTTTGACTGGGGCAAGCTGGCCGAGTATAGCCTCCGATTCAAGTCGCAGACATTGGTTCAGCGCCTGGGCTACCTGCTCGACCTTCTCCAATTGCCGGTCGCCGAGCAGGCGCGAGACCTTCTCCTGGCTGGTATCGGCAAGAGCACGCCCTATCTCGGCCGGCCGGGACAATGGGGAACAGGCGGCGAATACGATGCCACCTGGCGGATTGTCGACAACGTGCCACGCCACGAGCTGCTGGCCGAGATTGAGGTTCGGTGATGATCGAGAAACGGCTCGTGCAATGGTATGCGTCCGACGCTGGCGTGGACCTGGACATCGCTGAGCGGGAGATCGCGCTGACGTATGTGCTTTGTATTCTGTCGGAGCAGGGCCTGCTCAACCAAATGGCCTTCAAAGGTGGTACTGCGCTGCGCAAGATCTACCTGGGTGCAAGTGGGCGCTTTAGTCTGGATCTGGACTTCACCGCCATCACCGATGCGGTCCCTGACGCCTTCGTCCTCGATCTCGTCGCTGCTCTGCACGAGCGGACCCACTACGGGCTCACCTTTACGGTCCCAAGCGCCGACTATTATGCCACCGCTGATTCATGTGGCGCAAATGTCACTTACGATCACGACTGGGTGACGGCCGGCCGTTTTGGCCTGCAGATCAGCTTCCGTGCCCAGCCCCTGCTGGCCATCAGGCCTATGACCCTGCGCCGCGAGCGCTATTTCGATTGGCTGGGCATAGAACCACCAGCCGTGCCCTGCCTGGATCTGCACGAAATGATCGGTGAGAAGGTCCGAGCCGCAGCCCAGCGAACCCGCGTGCGCGACCTCTATGACCTATACCAGTTGGCCCGCCAACCTTACGACCGCCACTTGGTACGGCGTATCGCCGTGGTCAAATGTTGGGAGACGCGCTACGCCTTTGACCCCGCAGCCTTTCTATCCAGCCTGCCGGAGGGCAAGTACGATTGGTCCGACTTGGCCCGGCTAGTCCGGTCCGACCGTCTGGTGCCCCCCGCTGAGATTGTGCAGGATGTGCAGCACGGCTACGGTTTCCTTGGCGACCTGACAGTAGAGGAATCAAAGCTGGCGGCCGATCCATACGGGCGAGAGTTCCGACTGCACGAAGAGCTGGTGGCCACGATAGCATCTTGGGGAGAACGCTATGGGTCTGGAAACTGACGCTGTCCTGGCCGAAAAATGCCATCCGCCGAGGTTCCGGTCCCTCAGCGTAAGCACTACTTTCGAGGTGTGCATCAAAACCCTGGAGATTGCATCGTCCAGGCGCCAAA
>JAMJFU010000214.1 GCA_023544525.1 Anaerolineae bacterium
ATCGTGCTTCCGGGACAGAGGTACCTGCTCCAGGAGCGAGGCTTTGAGGCATCCGTCCTGACTGGCGTAGGCGGGCTGGGGGGATTGCTGGTCCTGGTCCTGCTCGCGCCGGTCCTGCCCCGGGTGCTGCCGGCGATACGCACGGTTGTGGCGCCGCATCTGCATTGGATCCTGGCGGCGATCATCGCCTTCATGCTGATGAGCGAGTGGCCCCGGGGCTCGGATCGAGGGGCCACATCCTGGGCTCGATTCATTGATGCCTGGCGCTCACTGGGGGTGGGGCTGCTGACCTTTGTCCTGTCCGGCATCCTGGGCTTTGTGTTAATGTACGGCAACCTGGTCCCAGCCGAGATGGCTTTCCAGAACCTGCTGCCGGCTTTTACCGGGCTCTTTGCCATCCCGTGGGTATTGCAGAACCTGCTGTCGCAGGTGCGGATGCCTGTACAACACGTCGTCAGCTCGGTGGATCTGTCCCCTCGCCTGGTGGCCCAGGGTGTGGGTGCGGGAGTCCTGGGGGGCTTGTTTGCCGCCTTTTTCCCGGTGGTGACGGGCGGAGTCGGTGGCCTGCTCGCGGGCCATGCCACCGCGCAGCGCGATGATCGCCTGTTCATCGTCAGCCAGGGAGCCAGCAAGCTGATCTACTACGTGGGCGGATTCTTGCTCTTTTTTGTGCCGGGATTGCACCTGACGCGCGGGGGACTGGCCTGGATGCTGAGCGTCTCCTATGTGCCCGACGCGCCCACGACCTACTGGACCGGAGTGGGGGCGACACTTGTGTGTGGGGCGCTGAGCTTTGGGCTGCTATTGTGGCTGAGCCGGGCCGCCATCGGGGTGGTCAGCCGAGTCGACTATCGCTGGATCTCGGCCGGGACCCTTGTGCTGCTGACCGGCATTGTCCTGGGGCTGACCGGCTGGAGCGGGCTGCTGGTCGCAGTGGTCGCCACCGGTATCGGCATGCTGCCCGTTTTGTGGGGCTCGCGCCGCACCAACTGCCTGGGTGTGGTGCTGTTGCCACTGACGTTGCAGATGGCTGGCCTCGGCCCCACGGTGGCGGGCTGGATGGGCCTGGTCTGACCGGCGGGCTCTGCCTGCCCAACTTGAGCTGCTGTGCCAGGGTCTGAGCGTATGGCCGTGACCATGACAACCAACGAAAACGTGTATCACGATTCGCCAATCTAGTAGCACTGTGAGGGAGGTTTTATGTCTCATCCATTTGAAGTGGGCAAGACCTATCGCAACCGCGTCGGGGAGTACGTGGTGGAGGACATCGAAGGCGACAGGATGAAGATCCGCTACGTCGGCGGTGGCACGCTGCTCACCGACGTCAACATCCAGGCGCGCATCTGGGAGAACATCCAGTTCGAGAAGCAGTTGGCCCGGACCGAAGAGCGCCAACGGCAGGCGCAGGAAGCGCGCAAGGCTGCCCGCCAGCGGAGCGCTCGCGCCCGCCGCACCCGTGCCAGGCCGACGTTTGGCGGCTTTGAGAAAAACGACTTTGAGGCCAAGACACGCGGCATTGCCTGGAAAGGGCGCAGGGACCTGGGCCGGGTACTGGCCTACGAGATGAACCGGCGCGCTGGCGAAGGCTTTGATCACTGGATCGTCCCTTATCAGTCAGAGATCCACGTCGCCCGTAAGGATCACTATGACCCAGACTTGCGGGAGTACAATGCATCGCTCTTTGTCGGTGCCAGCGAGGATGGTGTCTCCTATGGCTTTCACGTCGGCAAGCCCGGGGGCAAGGCCAAGGGCGGGGAGGATTGGTCGAGGCTGGTCAATCGCCTGGCCGAAGACGAGCAGATCCAGCAGGCCCTCCGCTCGGCGATGGAACGCCACCAACTCCACCTGGTCCTGTACGCCATGGACGTGAAGTATGGGCAGGTGGGCCAGGCTGTGGTCGAGGAAGGTGGCTTTCAGCTCGAGCAGCAGACCGCCGACCAAACACTGACCCGCGAGATGACCGGCAGGGAGATGGCTGATTACCTGGTCGATCTGGCGCCCAACAAGCGGAGTGACCTCTACCTGGGACGGCAGGTACCTGTGGCCGACGCCCTGAAGGCGGGCAGTGGGATATCTGACGAGATAGCCACGATCTACGAGTCGCTGGTGGCGCTCTACGATGCCTGCGCCAGCGATTGAGGTAGCGGAGGTGCCAGAAGGCATCTGGGGAGGGACCAGAGTGGCTGGAGTAGGAGCAAACCGGATATGAGACAGTTGCGGGGCACCCCACTCAAGCGATTCTTGCGGAAACTTCCCCCTCCGCCGTCTCCCAAGGAGCTGGTGATCGTCTGCCAGAGTGTGGCCTACCCGGTGAACGTGGGCTCGGTCTTTCGTATCGGCGACGCGCTGGATGTAAAGGAGATAGTCCTGAGCGGCATCACACCCACGCCGCCCAATCCCAAGATCAGCAAGATCGCCCGGGACAAGGACCGGCGCGTGCCGTGGCGTTACTTCGACAGGCCCGAAGCCGCCTTACGAGAGCTCAGAGAGGCGGGCTATTGGATCGCTGCCTTGGAGATCACCGATGACTGCCGGCCCTACTTTGCCGTCGACTATCCGGACAAAGTGGCCCTCGTCCTGGGTAACGAGGACCATGGGGTGACCCGGGCCAGCCTGGCGTTGTGTGATGCGGCCCTGTTCGTGCCGATGTACGGCAAGGGCCGGTCACTGAACGTGCACGTCTCGCTGGCCGTGGTCGGCTACCACATGCTGCACCAGGTGTCCTGAAACGATCCGGCGTTCCGGGCGTAGAGGGATCACACCCTGCCAGCAGGCGTATGTGGTACGCCGCGCGAATAGGGGTTTGGTGTTGGCCGATGTGGATAACCGAGGATAGGTGGATCAGATGAGCGATTTGATCGACAAAATCGTAGAGGGTGCGGGCCAGGTTATTTCCGAGGTAGATAAGGGTGGGCGGGTGCAGTCGGCCGTGACTGGCTTGCGGCAACGCATGGCCGAGGCGGACCGCAAACGCAAGATCGCCGCTGTGAAACAGCAGATCCAGGACCTGCAGGCCAAGGAGGCCCAGGCCATCAATGCCCTCAGTGCCCAGGTACTGGCCCTGTACGAGGCCGGGACACTCACCCAGCCGGAGCTGGTGAGCCTGTGCAAGGGCGTGGACGAGATCCGGGCACGCATCGAAGAAAAGGAGTCTGAGCTGCAGCAGATCGAACCCGCGCCTCCTCCCCCGACTCCGGGAGTGGCGCCGGGCACCGTACCAGAGGAGCCTGCTACAGGGACTCGCTGTCCCAACTGCGGGGTGGCCGTGGTTGCCGGAGCGGCCTTCTGCCAGAGCTGTGGCGCGCCCCTGGCTCCCAAGGAACCACCGGCACCGGTCCACTTCTGCGTGCACTGCGGCGCGCAGCTAAGGGAGGGGGCCAGGTTCTGCCCCAAGTGTGGGCAGGGCGTGCCCCACTCCCCATAACCCTGGGCTCGCGGGCTGTGCCAGGCCCGCAGGTCGTACAGCGGATCATCACCATCCGGGCCTGGGTCCTGAGATGAAGGGCATTGCCCATTTCGCAATCGGCGTGGCGGTCACGACCTTTTTCCCCGAGGTCGTCCAGGGCGCTGCTCAAAACCTGGCATTCGGCCCCGTCTTGGGCGGCATCGCCGGTCTACTGCCCGACACCCTCGATTTCAAGTTTCTCCGCTACTTTGAGCGACCGGACGTGATCATCGATCCGGCCCACATCGTCGACGAGGAAGGTGCACCCGACGCGGAGGCCATGGCGGCGCAGATCGCTGCGGCCCTGGAGCAGGCCTACGGGAGTGAGGGCCCGCTGCGGGTCCAGTTGCATAGCCTGAAGCTGGGCAGCGATCTCTGGCAGCGCTGGAGCGTCGGATTGGACGCCGCCCGACGCCAGGTCTCTGTCGCCATCGGTCCAGCGGTGACCACGGGCCAGGTGCCCGTGGTGGGCAGTGCCACGGGCGCGGGGCGCTTGGCCCGTGCCCCAGTGGCGGTCCCAATTCGCTATGACTACCGTGACGAGATCGAGGTAGATATCTTCCGCGGGCCGTCGCTCGCCCTCCAGCGCGTGGAGGATACTGTCGAGGTTACCTTCCTACCCTGGCACCGGGCCTGGACCCATTCACTGCTGGCGGTCCTGCTCGCTGGAGCGCTGGGCGCCCTGATCGCGCCCGTCTATGGCCTGATCATGGCCCTGGCCGTCGCAGCCCACATCCTGGCCGATCAACTGGGCCAAATGGGCAGCAACTTGCTCTTTCCCCTAGGGCGCCGCCGGACGGCAGGCCTGGGCCTGATCCATTCTGGTGACGCGCTGCCCAACTTCCTGGCGGTGTGGCTCAGCGGCGCTGTCATCCTGTTGAACCTGGACCGTTTCTCGGCAACCCCTGTTATCCCCCTCGTGCCCTACGTGCTCACCATCGTCGTGCTGCCCAGCCTGGCGCTGGTCGCTGCGCACCTGTGGCTGGCTGCCCGTGGCGCTGCAGTGCGACCTCCGGCCATCAGCGAAGTGCTGGACGAATCGAGCCAATCGGACGTGCCCTTCTAAACTGGGAACCGTACAATAGAGGCGGTTCCGGGCAGATCTTGGGGCTTGACTTCGGCGGGCAAGCCAGGCCACTGCGTGGCCCACCAGCCCGACTGCAACCCTGATCCAGCGAGGTGGACATCTCCCGGCAACCTATGATATAATGGTCATTGGAGGTGACCAATGAAGCCGGGTCTGCTCTTTGCTCAAGAACGCCTGGCCCAGGTACGGGAGGTATGCCAATCAGAGGGCTGCGTGGCAGCCCTGTACGCCTTTGTTCCGAATGAGAGTGGGGAATACCACCTGGCAGCCTTGTTCAGCAAAACCCTGGCCTGGTCAGGCCGCCTGGATCTCGAACTGGCTATTGCCGAGGCATTGGGGCTGGAAAACGTAGAGTTGATTGACCTCAAGCGGATGCCCCTGGTCTTTCGCTTCAATGTGATCGACCAGGGCAATCCGATCTATGTGGGACAACCTGAGCAATTGGCTGTCTTTATCGAGCAAACCATCGCCCGCTACGCCGCCTTTTACCCACTCCTGGAGGCACTCTACTGGACGGTAGAGACCAGGCCATTGGCCGAGGACCAGCTGGCTGAGGGCTCTGCCGCGCTCCCCTGACCTTCACACCCCACCGACCGAGGAGGCTTTCATTGATCGTCGAAACATTGCCCGTGGGCCTGATCCAGACGAACTGCTACGTGATAGGCTGTGAAGAGACAGGAGAAGGTGCGATCCTCGATCCGGGTGGGCACCCAGAGCGCATCCTGGCGGCGGTCGATCGGCACAATCTGACCGTCAAGTACATCCTCAACACCCATGCCCATTTTGATCACACCGAGGCCAATGGCGAGATTGTCCGGGCCACCGGTGCGCCGCTTGCCATCCATCCCTTGGAGCGTCCCTTGTTAGAGGCTGCTGGTGGGGCTGCCCTGTTCGGCCTGCGTGCCGACCCCGGCCCACCGCCGGACCTGGAACTGGCGGATGGCGACGAACTGGAGATTGGGACACTGTGCTTCCAGGTACTGCACACGCCAGGCCACACCCCCGGCCATGTCTGCTTCTACGAGCCTGAGGAGAAGGTGCTCTTTGACGGCGATGTCCTCTTCCGGCGGGGGGTAGGGCGTGCGGATCTTCCGGGAGGGAATTGGCAGCAGTTGCTGGACAGCATCCACCGCGTGTTGTTTGCCCTGCCCGACGAAACAGTGGTCTATTCAGGGCATGGGGAAGCGACGACCATTGGCGAGGAGAAGAGGCTTAACCCCTGGCTGCGCTAGGGGATGGGCTGTAACGATGAGCATAAGGAGGAATGTGTGAGCGACAAGCAGGAAGCGGTCATTGTTGGCGCTTGCCGGACGCCCATTGGCAGGTTCATGGGCGGCCTATCGACGATACCAGCACCTCTACTGGGCGCCGTCGCCATCCGCGAAGCCATCCAGCGGGCCGGCGTCGATCCGGTTTTGGTCGACGAGACGTTTATGGGCTGCGTGGTGCCCAATGGACAGGGCCAGGCTCCAGCGCGACAGGCAGCCGTCCACGGTGGCGTACCCCCCGAGGTGGGGGCCATGACGCTCAACAAGGTGTGTGGTTCGGGGCTCAAGACGGTCATGCTGGCGGCGGGCCTCATCCGGGCAGGAGACGGCGAGGTATACGTAGCCGGTGGTATGGAGAACATGAGCATGACCCCTTATATGCTGCCCCAAGCCCGCAGCGGCTACCGTCTGGGCAATGGCGAGCTGGTTGACTCTGTGGTCCACGATGGGCTGTGGAGTTCTTTCACTGACCAGCATATGGGCTGTTCGGCCGAGTTTATCGCTGAGCAGTTTGAACTGACCCGCGAGGAGCTGGACGAATACGCCTACCATAGCCATCGCAAAGCCATCGAGGCCATCGATGCCGGTCGATTCAAGGCCGAGATCGTCCCGGTGGAGATCCCGCAGAGAAAAGGCGCACCGCTGGTCCTGGATACGGATGAGGGCCCGCGGCGCGATACGACCCTGGAGGCCCTGGCCCGGCTGAGACCGGCTTTTCAGAAAGACGGCATCGTCACCGCGGGCAATTCGCCAGGGATCACCGATGGGGCTGCAGCGGTGGTGGTGATGAGCCGCGGCGCGGCCGATGAGTTGGGCCTCAAGCCCATGGCCCGCATCCTGGGCTACGACCAGGCAGCTGTGGAACCGCAATGGCTGTTCATCGCCCCGACCCACGCATTGCGCAACCTGATGAAGCGAACCAACACCAGCCTGTCTGATTATGACCTGATCGAGCTCAACGAAGCCTTCGCTGCCCAGGTCCTGGCAGACGGCCGGGCCCTGGAGGAGGACGGCTGGGATTGGGACAAGGTGAACGTCAACGGTGGGGCCATTGCCCTGGGCCATCCCATTGGCTGCTCCGGCACCCGGGTGCTGGTCACCTTGCTCTACGCCTTGAAGGACCGCGGGCTAAAGCGTGGTTTGGCGAGCCTCTGCCTGGGTGGTGGTGAGGCCGTGGCCATGGCCATCGAGCTGGTGGACTGACCGGCGACAGCGCACACAGCATGGGTAGGGACAGGGCCTGTCCAGCTTGCCCGTACCCGCTGATGGACGCGACGCCTGGCAGCACACTCTACGGCGTGCGTTGACGGGCGGAGCCATCGCCGTGCGAGGCTGGGCATGAACG
>JAMJFU010000215.1 GCA_023544525.1 Anaerolineae bacterium
CTCCCACTTTCTGGCCTGGGGGATCACCAGTCGTGTAGTCATAGCAGAGAAAATCTGTGCATTGTGATCATGAATACCTCAATTTCAGAGGTGGCAAGTTCAGCAAGAGCCGCGGCGCCGCGGTGGACGTGCCCTACTTCCTCAGCCGCTACGACCCGGATCCGCTGCGCTACTATCTGACGGCGACGGCGCCGGAGACGAGGGATACGGAGTTCTTCTGGGAAGACTTTGTGGAGCGGAACAACCATGTCCTGAGTGCACACGAAGGAAACGAACTGGTGGCGACGTGGGGGAACCTCGGCAACCAGCCCGAGGGTACTCGGGGCGCTATCCTTCGCCTACAAGCGGTTCGACGGGCAGGTGCCGGAACCGGGCGAACTGGACGAGGAGGACCAGTCGCTGCTGGAGAAGGTGGAAGCAGGGTTCGAGACGATCGGCGAGCTATACGACGCGGTGAAGCTGCGTGCAGCGCTGGGCGAGGCGCTGGCCCTGGCCCGCGAGGCCAACGGCTACCTGGACCGCAAAGCACCCTGGTTCCAGATCAAGGAGGACCGGCAGGTGGCGGCGACGACGGTGTATGTGGTGCTGCGCGTCATCGACAGCCTGAAGACGCTGGTGGCGCCGGTGCTGCCGCATTCAGCGCAGAAGATTCATGAGTATCTGGGGTATGAGGGGCAGTTGTTGGGGACGCTGTCGGTGGAGACGTATGAAGAGGAGACGCGGAGCCACGAGGCGCTGACTTATGACCACACAGGGGCTGTGGGCAAGTGGGCGGCGAGTGAGTTGCCGGTGGGGCAGGTGTTGCGGGAGCCGGCGCCGTTGTTCAGGAAGTTGGATGAGAGTGTGATCGAGGAGGAGCACGCGCGGCTGGCGGGTTGAGCGCGGAGCAGGGAATCAAGATATCAGATGTCAGGGAGCTGGGGTAGAAACTCTGGCTTTTCTGTCCCTGCACTTGACAGCCGGCGGCCCTTGTGATAAAATCTAGACAGTCTAGATAGGAGGTGGTCAGTGATTCGAAGTTGGCAGCTTCAGGAAGCAAAAAACAAGCTCAGTCGAGTCGTGGAGAATGCGGTGAATGATGGCCCGCAGATCATCACCAAGCGTGGAGTGGAAGTGGCAATCGTCCTGTCTTATGCCGAGTACCAAAAGATGGTCGCCTCCAGGGGCAAGCTCTCCACGTTCTTTCGAGAGTCGCCGCTCGTCGATATGCAGTTGGATCTCGCCCGGGACAAGAGCGACGCTCGGAAAGACTTCGACCTATGACCTTTCTGCTGGACACATGCGTGATTTCCGAGCTTGTCGCAAAGCAACCAAACCCTCGGGTTGTGCGGTGGGTCGATAGCATTGATGAGGATAAGCTTTTCCTCAGCGCGATCACCATCGGGGAGATCAAAAGAGGAATCGAAAAACTCGCTGACTCGAGCCGAAGGAGCGCTTTGGCAGAGTGGCTCGAGGGCGACCTGCTCATTCGCTTCACAGACAGGATTCTGCCCATCGACATCCCGGTTGTGCTTGTCTGGGGACAATTGACTGCCGAGCTTGAGAAGCAAGGCAGGCGCATGCCAGCCATTGATTCGTTGATTGCCGCCACCTGTTTACAAGGGGGGCTTGATCTGGTCACGCGCAACGAGAGCGACTTTGCACACAGCGGCGTCACGATAATCAATCCCTGGGAGCATCAGTGAATCGCTAGCAACCGATTATGTCACTTTTCTTCCTTCTTGAGAGTGGTGACCACCAACCATGCTGTCAAAAAAGGAGATCCGTCGGCTATGTTCTTTGGCACAGGAACCGCCGGGCCTAGCCGGCAAGGCATCAATTTGTACCCTATGTCTGAGAATACCTCAACTTCCGTGGGGGTAAATTCAACAAGAGCCGCGGCGCCGCCGTCGACGTGCCCTACTTCCCCAACAAGCACGACCCCGACCCGCTGCGCTTCTACCCGACCGCCTCCGCTCCCGAGACCCGCGACACACCTGCGGCGGTTCTCATGGAAGGACTTTGTGGAGCGCAACAACCCCTGTCCTGAGCCCAAGCGAAGGGATGTCTTGAGCGACAGCGAAGGAAACGAACTCGTCGCCACACATTCGCTTCGCTCAGTGCATGCCTGGGGCCGCTGCGCGTGGCCAACCCCATGCTCAGCTTTGCCATCAGCGCTTCGACGGCAAGGTGCCCGTGCCGGGCGACCCTTGAGTCCCTCAGGGCAGGGCCTGGACGCCGAGGACCGGGCGCTTCTAAAGAAGGTGGAGGCCGGGTTCGAGACCGTAGGCGCGCTGCCGTAGGAACAGCCTGCAAGTTCCGGGGGGCTTCCTTCGGTTCCCTCAGGACGGGCCTGGGGGGCTAGCCCGCTAGGCCGCAGTTGCGAAGCAACTGCCAAGCTGACGCGCGGCGTCAGCCCTGGACCGCAAGGCACCCTGGCTCCAGACCTTTTCATCGGCGTGATGTCAGTCTCATATACTTGTCACGAGGGTTTAAGTCGGCTATAATGTCAGGTGAAGGTTGGCTATACAGTCTTGGACTGCGGAAGGGGGTGGTCGTCGTGGCGGTTCGTTCGTGGATGCTGGAGCAGTTAGTCAAGGTCGAGCGACATCAGCCCGAGATGGTGGAACGAGCTGTGAAAGAGATGCTGGCGCAAGAAAGTGATTTGCGCTGGTCCGTTGTGGTTGGTGCGTACTTGGATGGCGAGATCAATCTAGGGAAGGCAGCTGAACTGCTGGGGATGCATAGGCTTGAGCTCCAAGAGCGGTTCATCGCCCAGAGCATTCCTGTACGCGTTGGACCAGAGACCGTCGAGGAGGCGAGGGCGGAACTGGCTGCGATCGAGTCTTGGAATGCTGAGGCAGAAGACGCAGGAGAACAATGACGGTCCTGCTAGACAATACTGTGCTCTCCAATTTCTCGATCGTTCGGCGCCCTGATCTGGTGCGTGCGGCATTTGTTGAGCAAGTTGGAACCACAGAGCAGGCGTTCCAGGAGATGCAGGATGGTGTCGCCATCGGCAAGATCCCGGCCTGTGATTGGGCCTGGCTTGCACGCGTTACCCTCACACCTGCAGAAGAAGTGCAGTTTGAGACGTTCTACGAATATCTGGGCGCCGGTGAAGCATCATGTCTGGCGGTGGCCTGGGAGCGGGGATACAGACTGGCAACCGACGATAAGGACGCCCGGCGCCTGGCGCGACAGTTAGGCATCTCACTCGCAGGTACAATCGGCATTCTTGGCATATTGGTCAAGCAAGGTGAGCTCCCGCTGGTCGAAGGAGATCGCCTTCTGCAAGAAATGATCGCCGCGGGTTACCGCTCTCCATTGACGACGCTGGAGGCCCTGCTCCTCTGATCCCTGGACCGCCGCTGTTCAAGGGATTCACCTTCGCTAGTGTCTGTCTCTCCCGATCTGCAGCCGCGCTGCCAGAGCAAAGGGCTCATGTCGGCCATGTGGCACCACGGGAGAACCGTTGCACAGACACGACAATTTGGCTATCTTTTGTGCATTGTGAGCATGAATACCTCACCTTCAAGGGCGGGAAGTTCAGCAAGAGCTGCGGCGCGTTCGTGGAGGTGCCCTACTTTCTGAGCAAGTCCGACCCCGATGCCTTGCGTTTCTACCTGACCGCGACCGCACCCGAGACCCGCGACACGCCTGCGGCGGTTCTCCCGGCAGGATTTCGTCGAGCGCAACAACCATGTCCCGAGCAGCATCGAAGGAAGCGAGATGGATCATCTGAAGGCAGGCGATTGAGCTCTACGATCCCCACGCATACCATGCCCACCCCTTACGGGCCGTACAAGACCCTGGGCCGACTTGCCGATCCTTCGCCGCTCTTACCCTGTGGTTTCTTGGCTATCCAGATCAGGCATCGCGAAGAATGCATGGCGCGCTGACTCTGGCCCAAGAGCTTGCTCACCCAATCACCCTGTACCATACCCTGTTGCACGCCGACTGGCTTCACCGGCTCCGTGGAGAGGGACAGCTAGCCCAGGCGCGTGCAGAGGCAGCGTTTGAGCTCGCGACTGAGCATGGTTGGGGGGGCAGGCGGGAGCGCTCAAGATTTCACAGGGGCGCGGCGCTGCTTCAGCAGGGAGAGATAGATGAAGGCATTGTCCTGATGCGCCAAACGCTGGACGCCATAGAGTATGCAAAGGCAACCTCGGTCTGGACGCCGTGGGATCTGGCCCAACTTGCGGAGGCAAACTTGAAAGCGGGCATTACGGAGGAAGGGTTGGTCAAGGTAACCGAGGGTCAGGCAATAGTAGACAGATTCGGGCAACATTTCTACGAGGCTGAGCTGCATCGGATCAAGGGTGAACTCTTGCTACAAAGAGCCAGGGCGGATCAGGGGGCTGAGAACTGCCTTGGCGGCGCTGAGTGCTCTTTTCAGCAGGCTATTGATATCGCCCGCCAACAGGGTGCCAAGTCACTGGAGCTACAGGCGTTGACTAGTCTGAGCCGGCTACGGCACTATTATGGGTCATCGAAGCAGAGAAAAGAAGCCCACCAGATGTTGGCGGAGGTTTATGGCTGGTTTACCGATGGTTTTGACACGACAGACTTGACAGAGGCCAGGGTGCTTCTGGCAGAGCTGGAATAGGCCGCAGAGCCTAGCATCCGGCAATGCGTGCCACATTCGGTTGGACGCGCCTCCGGGTTTGATGCAGCCTGGGTCTGGTTCCAATCTAGTGGACCTATCCCTTTATGCGCCCCTATACGCCAAGAGGGTGATTGGTGTGGGCCCTACAGCTTATCAAACCACATCAGCAGGCCCATCAGCACGAACAGCACCGCTGCCACCTTGCGCAAAACCGCTTCGGGGATGATCCGCGTCAACAGCTCTCCGCCCAAGACGCCGAGGCCGGTCACAGCCGCCAGGGCCACGGTCGCCCCAATGAATATCCAAATGGGCGCTTTGTGTTTTGCCGTCATGCTGATCACGGCCAGCTGTGTCTTATCGCCCAACTCGGCGACGAACAGCAGCGCAAAGGTGCTGAGCATCACTCTCCATCCTTCGGACATCATTGTCTCCTAGCTCATGGAATGGTCTGTCCCCCAAGCCCCCGGGCCGGGCGAGTGCGAACCGTGCGCAGGTGCATGGCAGGGGGACGCTACCGTACCCACCACCGTAGCTGGTAACGGGCCGGGTAGATATGATCCAGTTTGCCGCCTTCAAACGGTTCGCCGTGGCCGACGTACACGGTTCGCGGGTGGAGCGCCCTCAGGTGCTCGTAGCTGCGCTCCCACGCCTTCCTGTCCGAAAGGTAGATCGGCTGGCTGGGCACTGCATAGTTGGCAAAGAGATCCCCCACAAAAGCATCTCCCTCGTCAGTGATGAGGCCGAGCGAGCCTGGCGAATGACCGGGCAAGAGGACGGTCCGGGCCCTGATGCCGTATTCGGACAAGGCCTGGTCATCTGGAAGCAAGACGTCTGGCTGGAGGGGCTCGAACCCCGCCAGGGGAGACAGCAGCAGGTAGAACCAGCGTAGCAGGCTACCCCGCAGCGTCTGGGCCGGAGGTAGCGCATTGCGCCGGTCCCGGCTGAACTCTGCTTCGCCGGGGTAGGCAGACACCGGAGCGCCACACCAGCCCTGCACCTGGTGGGCCGCGCCATAATGATCCAGGTGCCCGTGCGTGACAAAGATCAACCGCACTGCCTCAGGCCGGACCCCGGCTTCCTGCGCATGGGCGATGACCGTGGTGGCAGCGCCCGGTGGGCCTGGGTCGATCAGTGCCACGCCCTCCCGCCCTCGAAGCAGATAACAATTCGTCGGTGGTACCTCTATCCTTAGGATCTCCATAGAGCCCTCAACCCAAAGCCACGTCCAGGGTCATCATGACCGCAAAGCCCAGCATCGCACCGATGGTTGCCACGTCGGTGATCGACTCAAACTGTGATTCCGGGATAAGCTCTTCGACCACGACATAGATCATGGCTCCTGCGGCAAAAGCCAGCGCGTAGGGCAAGATGGGCCGCATCAGGAGCACGGCGGCAGCACCCAGTACACCGGCGACCGGCTCAACCATCCCCGAGGCCTGTCCAAGTAAGAAGGCCTTCCAGCGGGACACGTTCTCTCGGCGGAGTGGGACCGCGACGGCCATCCCCTCGGGAAAGTTCTGCAAACCAATGCCCAGGGCCAGGGCAACGGCCCCGGCCAGCGCAGCCGAAGGCAGGCCTGCAGCCACTGCCCCAAAGGCAACGCCCACCGCCAGGCCCTCGGGCAAGTTATGCATGGTGATGGCCAACACCAGCAGGATGCTCCGCTGCCAACTGGTAGGAATCCCCTCTGCCTCATCCGTAGACAAGCCCAAGTGTAGATGGGGCAGGGTCTTGTCCACCGCCCAAAGGAAGGCACCTCCCAGCAGGAAGCCAACCGTGGCCGGCACCCAGGCCGGCATCGATGACGTCTGTTCCGCCAACTCGATCGCGGGCGCCAGGAGCGACCAATAGCTGGCCGCGATCATGACCCCCGCGGCAAAACCCAGCATGCCGTCGAGCACGGTACGGTTGACCTGCTTGAAGAAAAAGACAGCCGCTGCACCCAGGGCGGTGACAAACCAGGTGAAGCAGGTAGCCAGGAGGGCCTGGACAATGGGACTCAGGTTGGTAAACCAGTCGGCGAGCATGCTCTCCTCCTTGTGGGGGCGCGAGCGCCTGGCTAGACATCCCCGAGGGGTGGCCCGCCGGGACACAGCGGCACCAGTGGGCCCACCACCTGAGCGTGAATTATACCATTCTTCTCATTACGCTCCAAGAGCCAGTAGCTTCCAAGGCACGGCCAGGGTTCCGCCAACCTCAAGGATCCGCTAAATGCAATCTCTTCGCAGAACCACTTGCACAGAACGATGGAATCATGGTATACTGTATTCGTCACTATGGAAGGGGCGATACATTGGACGCAGACAGTTGCGCCCAGCTTGAAGGCCTTGAGCACCAGAAGCCAGGACAGCATTCTGCAGAGGCAGAAGCGGCACTACGCCAGGTGCAGGCCGAGCTGGAGGAGCAGGGCGTAGAGCGCACGGCTGAGCTACAACAAGCCAATGAGGAATTGCAGGTGGCCGAGGAGGAGCTCCGCCAGCAGAACCAAGAGCTCCTGACTACGCGCGGCAAGCTGGAGGCCGAGCGCCAGCGCTACCAGGACCT
>JAMJFU010000216.1 GCA_023544525.1 Anaerolineae bacterium
TGGATCCTGTCGCGGCTGAAAGGCAGCCAGCCACTCCAGCGGGCGTACTCATTACCCACAAAGAACCAGTAGAACCGTACCAGGAAGCTGAGGCCAAGGATCCAGGCGCTCACAAAGTGTGTAAAGCGCATCCAGTCTGTGATATGCACCTCTACCGCCTCACCTGCGGCCAGGCCAAGGAATGGGCTGCCAACATAGATCCCGGTAATGGCCAGGACCAGCATCGTCACGACGTGGACCCAGTGCTGGAGGCGGACCGGCAACTCCCAAACGTATATCCGTTTCCACATAGACCACCCCCTATACGATCTGGATACGCACGACCTCGCGCCCATCCGGGTCCAGGACGTGGACGGCACAGGCCATACAGGGATCAAAGGAGTGGATGGTGCGCAGGATCTCGATGGGCTGTTCGGGATCGGCCACGGGCGTGCCGATCAGCGAGGCCTCGTAGGCTCCGAGTTGGCCCTGGGCATCACGCGGTGATGCGTTCCACGTGGAAGGTACCACGCACTGGTAGTTGGCGATGCGGCCGTCCTGGATGCGCACCCAGTGGCCCAGCGCACCGCGTGGCGCCTCGTGCCAGCCCCAGCCTTCCGCTTCGCGGGGCCAGGTGCTGGGTTCCCAATGGTCCTGCTCGTGGACACGCAGATCCCCCCGGGTTATGTTGGCCGCCAGTTCGTCGGTCCAGGCCAGCAACTGATCGGCCACAACCACGGTCTCGATGCAACGGGCCGCGGTGCGTCCCAGCGTCGAAAAGAGGACCTCGGGGCCCACGCCCAGTTGGTTCAGCACCAGGTTGACCGTGTTCTGCACCCCCTCGTGGCCGGCAGCATAGGCCACCAGCATGCGAGCCAGCGGTCCCACCTCCATCGGCATGCCATCGTAGCGTGGTGCTTTGACCCACGAGTACTTGTCGTCGGTGCTCAACATATCGTAGGGTGGCCGGGGCCCGGTGTAGTTGGGACTCGTCTCTCCTTGCCAGGGATGCCTGGATTCCTGGTTGTCAGGGTAGGCATACCAGGAGCGAGTGACGTATTCGGTGATCTGGTTGTGATCCACCGGATGGACCGTGCTCAGATCACGGTCCAGGATGATGCCCCGCGGCAGGAACAGGTTGCCGGGCGCGTCGCTGCTGAGAGTATCGCTCTGGGGGAATTCGCCGTACGACAGATAGTTGCTGAGCCCCCCACCCAACTGCGCCCAGTCCAGATAGAAAGGGGCCACCGCCAGCACATCGGGCAGGTAGACCCGTTTTACAAAATCAGCCGCCTTGACAAATAGGCCGCGCAGGTGAGCAATGTCGTTGGCGTTAAGTGCGGCCTGGTGGTTGGGGTCCACCGCCCGGGCCATGCCCCCCACCAGGTATGTCTGGGCGTGGGGGTTCTTGGCTCCCAGAATGGCGTGGGCCTTGATGACATCGCGTTGCCAGTCGAGGGCCTCCAGGTAATGCGTCACGGCCAACAGGTTGGCCTCGGGCGGCAGATTGTAGGCCGGGTGGCCCCAGTAGCCGTTGGTGAAGTGGCTCAACTGGCCGCTATCTACAAAAGTCTGCAGCCGCTCCTGTACGCTTTGGAAGTAACCGGGCCCAGAGGGCCAGGTCGACATCGTTTGCGACAGCTCGCAGGTAGCGGTAGGATCCGCCTGAAGGGCACTGACCACATCGACCCAATCCAGCGCGTGAAGATGGTAAAAGTGGATGACATGATCCTGGACATACTGGATGCCCGCGATTAGATTGCGCATCAGGCGCGCGTTGGGCGGGATCTGGATATCCAGGGCATCTTCTACTGCTCTCACGGAGCAGACGGCGTGAACCGTCGTTCAGACGCCTCATATGCGCTGGGCAAAAGCCCAAGCGTCCCGCGGGTCGCGGCCCTGCAGGATAATCTCAATGCCGCGGAACATCGTGCTGCTGCTCCAGGCATTGGTCACCTGCCCGCCTTCCACCTCTACTTCGATACGCAGATGCCCCTCAATGCGCGTAACCGGATCAATCGCGATCTTGGCCATCGTTTCCTCCTTCCTCGACAGTACCTTGGGTCTCTTCTTGCTCGCCCAATTCCCTGTCCCGTATGTCCCCCTCCTCGCGCTTACGCAGCAAGCTGCCCACAGCGTGGGCACCTACAGCCACTGCGGTCACGCCCGTCAGGGCCAGACCGATGGTATCCACATTGGATTCTACGGTCAAGCCCGGCACCTCTGGCAACCGCCGGTAGAACGGCGTCATTGTATCCCAGAACTGCGGCTCGGAGCAGCCGATGCAGGGATGGCCGGCCTTGATGGGCCAGCTGGTCCCCTCGTTGTATTCTACCAGGGGGCAGTTATGGTAGGTCTGGGGCCCCTTGCAGCCCATCTTGTACAGACACCAGCCGCTGCGATGCCCCGGGTCGCCCCACCGCTCCACAAACTGGCCCGCGTCGAAATGGGGACGGCGCTGGCAGTGGTCGTGGATGCGCTCCCCGTAGGCAAAGTCGGGGCGGCCCAGTCGGTCCAGGTTGGGCAGGGATTGGAAGGTCAGGTAATGGGTGATTATGGCCGCCAGGTTTACCGCATTGACTGGGCAGCCTGCCATATTGACCACCGGCACACCGCGCACCAGATCGCGCACGCCAACTGCTCCTGTCGGATTGGGATTCGCGGCCGGGATGTTGCCAAAGCAAGCACAGTCGCCCACGGCAATGACCGCCACCGCCTTGCTGGCCGCTTCCTCCAGGATGTCAATGGCCGTACGGCCGCCGATACAGCAGTACAGGCCGTCATCCTTGGTCGAGATCGAGCCCTCGACCATCAGGAGATAGCCTCCCTCCTCGATGGTCGCCGTCATGGCCGCTTCTGCCGCCCGGCCCGACGGGGCCATGATCGTCTCGTGATAGTTCAGAGACAAAATGTCCAACACGACCTCGGCGACCGTCGGATGGGGCATGCGCAACATGGCCTCTGTGCAGCCGGCACAGTCCTGGAATTCCAGGTATATGGCCGGTGTGCGCCGTGCGCCCTCCAGCGTCTGGGTCACCTGTGACACCATGTCGTGGGGCAAGCCCAGGGTGGCGGTCATGGCGGCACAGAACTTGAGAAACTCTCGCCGCGAGACACCGCGCTGCCGCAGGGCATCTGCCAGGGTCTCGGCCCCTCTGGCCATTCTGCTGCCCCCTAACGGAACTCCGAATCGATCGTTCATCAGCGTTCAGCTCCTTTCCCAAGATCCAAACCTTTCCGCACCTTTTAATCTCCCCGTCAATCTTCCATAGGCAACCTTTCTAGCCATCTGGAGTGCGCAGCGCTCACCGCCGCGCTGGCCCTGACCAGGCAAGCTAGGGGCTCGCGGGCCCATAGCTCTCAGCCAGATAGTCAACCACCCTCATCACCTGGCCCTCACTAAGGTTGGCTCCGTGCTCGATCATCCTGTGCACGGTGTCCTGCCATTCATTGCTCGTCTTGGACGCCACTTCGATGGGCGCCAGGGTGTGGCAGCGGGTACACTCGCTCTGGACCAGCTCTTCTCCGGTGGCCCGCAGTGCACAACTGGCAAGCAGGGTCATAAGCAGAGCAAAGACCAGCACTCTCCAGAAGGCAGAGGCACCATCTAACCGCTTTCGGCCCATCATATCTCCTGCCGCTCTGACAATAAGCCCCTGTCAAACACCTCCCCGATGCCGTGGAGGCCGAATCCCGCAAGCGGCACCAGGCTCCTCGGCTGAACAAGACCTCCAATCCACAAGCTGGGAGCGCCCTTCAGCCAGCCACACGGCGCTTCCAGCCCCCACCCCGGTTCGCGCTCGAGCAGCGCTGGGACCAGAGCTGCCTCACTGCCAACTACGCAGGAAGGCGATGATATCCAAGACCTCCTGGTCGCTCAGATTGGGTGATGCTGGCATCCTGTCACCCACCCCCTCGCGGATCACCGTCCTCAGATCTTCGTCCGTCAACTCGCCCAGCAAAGAAGCGTCGTTGATAGCCTCCGGGGCGATGCTCGTACCCTCACCCTCGGCACCATGACAGGGTGCGCATCTTCCTCCGAACAGCGCCTCTCCATTGGCCACGTCGCCAGCCGTCGACCTCGCAACTTCGGTGGGAGAGGCAGCCGGTTCTGGCGTCGGCGTAGCCACGCTGGGCGCTTCAGTCGGCTCTGGCGTCGGCGTAGTCATTGGGGCTTCAACGGCTGGCTCGTGGCAAGCTGAACAAAGGTCGTCAGTACGACCCTCGTGATCCTCAGGGAAGCGGGGGATTCCAGGACCCCCCTCCGCATGACAACCCGTACAGGCGCTGAAACCTTCCAGCCCGTGGGGGATCGGCGGGATCTCAGCCATGGGCTCCTGCTCCTCCCCGTCGCTGCCGCCTGCAATTTCGACCTGCCTGGTGTGACACGTCTGGCAGATGTCACTGGTCAGGCCGTTGTGGTTCTCGGGCACTCGCGGTGCATCAGCTGTGCCCACCTTGTGACACACCAGGCAGTCTTCGCGGCCTTCCACTTCGTGGGGCACCCCGGGGGGCGCAGCCGCGGCAATGTCTGGCGCCAGCCATACAGCATGGCAGGTGGTACACAGTGTCACGTCCTGTTCGTGGTCAGCCGGAACCGGTGGCGCATCTACAGCGCCGATGGCATGACAGGTGAAGCATTCCTGGCGTTGCTCTAGTGAATGGGGAATAGGCGCCGGGACAGGGCGCACCATCCCCACCGAACGGTCGGCTGGTATGCCCGTCGGCGGATTGGGCGTCGTGGCTTCGCCCAGGCCGCAGCCAGCCAAGCCCGGCGCCAACGCCAGTAGCAGGACGAATAGGCGAAACTTTGGCGGCAGCCATTCCCAATGCCTCATGCTTCTCCCTCCTCGCTGCGGCGCTGCCTCTGAACCACGAGGATCAAGGCCACGACCACCGCCAGAGCACCCAAGCCCGTCGCCAATCCGAGCAAGAGGCTACTGCCCCGGGCTGGTGCCTGAACCAAGTCCTCTTCCAGCAGACCGAGGAAGGGGGTTGCAGTCGGTACGGGTGTAGGGGGTCTCGGCGCGGTGGGTGTAGGCTGCAGGCTCACAGTCTCGATCTCAAGACCCAAAGCCTGAGCCGCCCACTCAGGGCTTTCGTCGGTGTGGCACAGGTTGCACGCATTGGGCATTACCTCCTGGCCCCCGTACTGTATGGTGACCCTTGGATCCGGAGGCCAGAAGGTATGGCTGTGAAAGTCAAAATTGTACTCGGCCTCGGAAGACTCGGCCAAGGTAGGCATGTGACAGTCGGTGCAGACCATCTCCCCAAGTGGGTGATAGGGGATGTGCATTGCCAGGTCTTTCTTCTCTTCGTGGCAGATGACACAGCGGTGATTCCCCACAAAACGGGTCTGATGCTCTGTTTCGCCCCGGCTGTGCGAGACATGGCAGAAGACACAGGCGACGCCGTCGGCGTGGGGACTCAATTGCCAATCCAGGTACTCCTGGTGGTGGCGCTTGGATGAGCCGTCGGGGAAGAAGGCATCCGGGTCGCTAGTGGGGATAAACGCTTCATCCAGGGTGAGAGCACCACCGGGCCTGTAGTGGGTGGGGAAGTCATATTCACCGGTCGGGTCGTGGCCACGCAGGTGACACTGGCCGCAGATCTCGGTCTGCCCATCAAAGGTGAGGTTCGCCGGGTTGACAATGTGTGCCCGGTCGCCGGCAAGGGCCACATGATCGAGGCCCGGACCATGGCAAGCTTCGCACTGGACCCCTTCCTCAAGCCACGTGCCGCTGCTGGCTTCAAAGCCAGTCGTGTGGCATCCAGCGCAGTACTTTGTGTAGGGTCGTTCGCGCCAATCATCGGGGTGGAAGGCCACCCACTCACTACCCACCACGTTCCACTGGGCAGGGAGGACGTAGAGCTCCCCATCAATCTCGGTCAGATAGCGCTGGCTGAACTGGCCTCCGACCACGTAGGCGAGATCGTCTCGGCTGAAGGACAGATCGGGATCAGTCGACGCGAAATCGCCCAGCACCGCCTCATCAGTAGCAGGGCGCAGGATGCGGGCGTGCCAGGTCTGGCGATAGCTCTCGTACTTCGCCCCATGACATCGAGCGCATTTGCTGGAGCCAATATAGCCCGGCTGCTGCGCTTCAGCTGGACGGTAGGCCAGCCATAATAAGACCCCCAATGCAAACCCAATCAGAACCAGTTGTCGCCTCATGTGTTCCTCCCAGAGGATTGGGACACGTCCTTCGACAGGTCAGACATGATACACTCTGCCCCATCCTGGCCCTTCAAGGGAAAGCCCGACGCTTTGCAGTCGTAGCAGAGCAGCAGTCTCTGCCGCAGTGCCGGTTGGTCAGAACCCATGCGGGCCATAAGCGTATCGATCATAGCCTTGGGCACATGAAGCCGGCCACAGTTTGGGCAGGCCAACAAAGCCGAGCGGGCCAACTCCCTCTTGTCGGGCCTCTCAACTGGGCGCACCTGGGCCACCCTGATCGCCCCTTCTGGGCACCAACGTTCGCAGGCAGCACAGCCGTCACAGGTTGCTGGATCCAGGCTCAAGCCAACTACGCCTTCTGTCTCATCGCGAACGCCGCGCAGAGCACCAGGTTGACACATTTCCACGCAGGTATGGCACAAGGTGCAACCCGGCCCCAGGGTCACAGCCCACCACTCCCGATCAGTGGGAACAAACGGTGTGGTTCCTGCATGATCTCCGAGCCAAGCTTGCACCGTTTCCGCATCCCCAGATACAAAGTCATTGGTACGTTGGGCCACCTCGGCATAGTAAGCAACGGGCCGGCCTGCCAGCACACGGCGACTGAGCTGGGGCAGCCAGACGGTCAGATGCTCACGAAGGAAGGTCTCCTGTTGTTGCAGCCGGCGGCATGCCTCGTCGCTTTCCCCAGCATCCCAGGCGAGCGCCTCCTGGGCAGTCAGGTGGGCCATCAGAGCCAACTCGATGCTGATATGATCGGGCAACATCGGGCTGCAAGGAACCAAGCCCTCTGCCGTCAGATGCCTGCGAACGGCAAGGCTGGTCTCACCCATCACCCGTCCCTCCCGGTATACCGACTCGTGCAGGGGAGCCACAGGTCTTCCAGGCCCCAGGAAGAGACGGGTGAACTCCGCTTCCAGCCCGGTCTCTGGCTTGCAGAACGCTTGCGCCAAGTCCGCA
>JAMJFU010000217.1 GCA_023544525.1 Anaerolineae bacterium
CGTAGTAGCAGAACGCGCCGAGGCCATCGCCGGTGAGTTCGGCGCTGCCACCTGGACAACCGATTATCGGCAGGTCCTGGCGGATGACGGCGTCCAGGCCGTCTTTGTCACTTCGCCCACCAGCACCCACCGCGAGGTGGTCATCGCGGCTGCCCGGGCGGGCAAGGCGATCTTCTGCGAGAAGCCCATCGCCCTGAGCCTGCAGGACACCGACGACATGATCGCCGCCATCGAGCGCCATGGCGCCATGTTCCAGGCCGGCTTCATGCGGCGCTTTGACCAGGGCTATGCCGCGGCCAAACAAAAGATCGAGGCCGGGGCGATCGGCAAGCCGGTGACCTTCAAGTCGATCGGCCGCGACCCCTTCTGCCCCGATCTCGAATACGCCCGGCCGAGCGTCAGCGGCGGCCTCATCCTGGATATGGCCATCCACGACTTTGACCTGGGCCGCTGGCTGATGGACACAGAAGTCCGGCGGGTCTATACCGAGGGCGGCACGCTGGCCTTTCCCCAGCTCAACACCGTCGGCGACATAGACAATGCCGTGGTCAACATGCGCTTTGAGAACGGCAGCCTGGGCAACGTCGAGGTCAGCCGCAACGCGATCTATGGCTACGACATCCGCACCGAGATCCTGGGCACCGAGGGTGGCATCAACGTCGGCTACTACCGCCAGACGCCGCTGCTGGTCATGACGGCCGCTGGCATCCAGTACGACATGGTGCCCTACATCGTCGAACGGTTCGGCGACGCCTATCGGGCCCAGACGCAGGATTTTGTCGAGCGCGTGCTGGACGATCGCGAGCCTGCCGTCACGGCCCGTGATGCCCGTGCGGCCCTCATCATCGGCCTGGCTGCCACGCGCTCCTACCACGAGGCGCGGCCCGTCGAATTGGCAGACTACGCGTGAAACTGGCCTTTGTTGATTTCGTCTTTGAGGAGCGCGAGGCCATCCGGCTGGAGGGCTTTGAGATCGAGGTCCACCCACCCCTGCGGACTCCCGCCGAGCTAGTCGCGGCTGCCGCCGGGACCGACGTCCTGTTGATGCGCGACCAGTTCGGGCAGGTGACGGCCGAGGTCCTGGCTGCCTGCCCCCGGCTGAAGCTGATCGTCACCCGTTCGGCGGGCTACGATCACATCGACCTGGAGGCCGCCCGGGCACGAGGCATCGTCGTCTGCAACGTGCCCGACTATGGGGCGCACATGATCGCCGAACATGCCTTCGGCTTGATGCTGGCCGTGGCGCGCAACATCTGCCGCGGCCACGAGCGCTATCGCAGGCTGCAGCGGTTTGACGACACAGGCCTGGGTGGGGTCGAGCTCTACGGCAAGACGCTGGGCGTGATCGGCACAGGGCGCATTGGCCGGCACAGCATCCGCATCGGCCAGGGCTTTGGCATGGCCATCCTGGCCTACGACGTCGCGCCGGACGAGGCCCTGGCTGCCATGCTGGGCTTCCACTACCGGCCCCTGGACGAGGTGCTGGCCAACGCCGATTTCATCACGCTGCACGTGCCGCTGATACCGGATACCAGGCACCTGATCGATGCCGAGGCCCTGGCCCGCGTCAAGCCCGGGGCGATCCTGGTCAACACCTCCCGGGGTGGTGTAGTCGATACGTTGGCCCTTAAAGAGGCCCTGGTCGCGGGCCGGCTGCGGGGCGCAGGGTTGGATGTGCTCGAGGACGAGAGGACAGCCTACCACGACTTTGGCCAGGCCCATGTTGTCATAACACCGCACCTGGGCTGGTACACGCAAGAAGCCCGCGATCGCATCTTGCAGATCTCACTGCAGAACGTGCGGGCCTGGATGGCCGGCGAGCCGGTCAATCGCGTTGCATGAGGGGCTGGCCATTGGCCGGCCCGTCCGGAAGGGCGTAGGAGGGGGATCGTGTTGTCGAAAGGCATCGTGCTCACGGGCGACAGTCGGGCCGAGGTCGTCACCGAGGAGGTAAGCCCGGCGGTTGGCACCCAGGTGCTGGTCCGCACCCACGCGGTCGGGCTGTGCGGCTCGGACGTGGCCCTGTACCAGGGTACCTACGAGGGACCCAGCAACTATCCGATGTACTTTGGCCACGAGTGGTCGGGAACGGTCGAGGCCGTCGGCCCGGCGGTGACCACCGTCGCGCCTGGCGACAAGGTGACCGGCGACTGCTCGATGTTCTGTGGCCAGTGCCAATTCTGCGCCCGTGACAAGAACCTCTGCCAGTCCATCGAGAAGGTGGGCATCACGGTCGATGGTGCCTCCCGCCAGTTCTTCCTGCAGGAGGAGCGCTACGTCTACCGGGCACATCCCGAGGCCGACCTGGACCTGGTCGCCCTCAGCGAGCCGCTGGCGGTGGGTGCCCACGCCGTGCGCCGCGTCCGCGATTGCCGCCCGGACCTCCGCCACGAAAAGATCCTGGTGTTGGGTGGCGGGACCATTGGCCTGTCCTGCCTCTTTGCCCTCAAGTATCTGGAAGGCTGCGAGAACGTCGAGCTCTACGACCTCGTCGAGGCCCGGGTCGACCAGGCGGTGCGGCTGGGTTCCCGGCAACCCACGGACGTCGTTGGGGCTCAGGCGGATTCTGCGACCTACGGCGGGCTGTATTCGGGCCGGGGCTACGACGCCATCTTTGAGACATCCGGCGCGCCGCCTGCCTTCCGCAGCGCGGTAGACCTGGTCCGGCCGCTGGGCACCGTGATGGCCCTGGGCTTTATCCCTTCGGTCGAGCTGAGCCTGAAGCTGGTCACACTCAAGGCAGCACAGATCATGGGTAGCATCGGCGGCACCGGGGGGTTCGACCGGGTCCTGGGCTTTACGCTGGAACACCCCGAAGTAGCCCGCCAGTTGATCAGCCACCAGCTACCCTTTGAAGACGCCGAGCGGGCCTTTGAGCTGGCCGCCGACCGGCGCCAGGCCATGAAGGTCTTGGTCCGCTTCTAACGAAGAGAGGAGCTTTTGCATGGCACTTCCCACGACGATGAAAGCCGCCGTCCTGTTTGGAGAGGGCGATCTGCGCCTGGTGGACGACTATCCGGTGCCCCGGCCCGCAGCGGGCGAGGTGCTCATCCGGGTAGCGGCCTGTGCCATCTGCGGCAGCGATCCCAAGATCCTGGCCCATGGCTGGCCCAACCACCCGCCCTACGGCCAGTTCATCTTTGGCCACGAGTACACCGGCCTGGTTGCAGCCCTCGGCGAGGGTGTCACGAGCTTTGAGGTTGGCGACCGGGTTTGCGTGGAGCCGCACAAGGGCTGCGGCATCTGCGACAACTGCCGCGATGGCTACTATACCACCTGTCTCAACTATGGCGACCGGGCCAAGGGCCACCGGCACTATGGTTTCAGCACCAACGGCGGCTACGCCGAGTACGCCTGCAACCACGTCAACTCTGTCTACAAAGTGCCCAAGGCGATCCCTTTGGACGAAGCGACCCTCCTGACCACGGCTGCCACCTCGCTCTATGGCATCCGGCGCATCGGCGGGATCCAGGCCGGCGAAACGGTGGTTGTCTTTGGCCCGGGGGCCATCGGCCTGATGGGTGTGCTGCTGGCCCGTCTCATGGGCGCGGGTATCATCATCCTGACCGGCACCCGGTCCAGCCGTTTGGAGTTGGGCTGGGAGATGGGCGCGGACGTGACGATCAACGTCCGCGACGAGGACCCGGTGCAGCGCATCTTTGACCTGACGGACGGCATCGGCGCCGATGCCATCCTGGAGTGCTCCGGCACGACCCAGGCCGCCGTCGACGCGGTCGGTTGCTGCAAGAAGAACGGCCGCATTGCCCTCGTCGGCATCTATGGCCAGCCGGCACCGCTGGATGTGAACAAGGTCGTGCAATGGAACATCACCGTGGCCGGGTCCAAGGCGGAAGGGGAACGCTCCATGGCCCAGGCCATTGCCCTATTGAACCAACATCAAGTGGACCTTTCTCCGCTCGTGACCCATACGTTTCCCCTGGATCGGATCCAGGAGGCCTTCGAGACGGCCGAAAAGCGACTCGGAGGGGCCCTAAAAGTCGTCGTCAACCCCTGAAAGGAAGTCACATGACGGATACGCCGAGACTTGACATAACCAAAGACGATCTCAGCCGCTTCCAGGGCCGAGGCCCGGCCTTTGTCACCTTTGGTGAGGTGATGGTGCGCGATACGCCTGCCGACATGGAGCGGCCAGAACGCACCCGGCTGGTGCATCTGTCCATGGCCGGCAGCGAGTATACCCTGGCCATCGGGCTTGCCCGGCTGGGCATCCCCTCGAGCTTTATCACGCGCGTGCCAGACAACGCCTACGGGCGGGCCTTGCGCAACATCGCCCGCGAGCAGGGGGTCGACACCGGGCACATCGTCTGGGCGCCCAAGACAGAGCCCATCGGCCGCTTCATCTACGAGATCGGACGTACCCCCAGGAAGAATGTGGGCGTCTACCAGCGCATGTACTCGGCGGCCTCCAGGCTGGGTCCCGGCATGGTCGACTGGGCGGCGGCCCTCAAAGATGCAGCCCTCTTCCATACTTCGGGCATCTCCTTTGGACTGGCCGCCCACAGCCACTATGATCGCAATTTTATCTACGAGGCCTTTCAGGAGGCAGTGGCTGCCAAGCCCGAGGGCTGCTTCGTGGGTCTCGATTTCAACTACCGCTCCACCTTGTGGACGGCGGCGCAGGCCCGCGAGATCATGACCCCCATCGTCAGCGGCCACGTCGACGTGCTGGTGACCACCATCGAAGACATGGCCAAGCTCTACGGGATGGACTGTGGCCAGTATTCTGCCCGCCAGATCGTGGATGGGGACCTGGGCCCCATCGAGGACGATGACATCAGGTCCTTTGCGCAGCAGATCCATCGCGAGTTCAATACCAGGGTGGTGGCCATCACCATTCGCTACCCCGACAGCTTTGAGCAGCATCGCTGGGAGTCGGCGGCGATGGATGCCAGTGGCGCTTTCTTCCGTTCACCCGCAGTCAGGCCGATCACGCTCCTGGATCGCCTGGGTGGCGGCGACACCTGGAACGCCGGGTTCTATTACGGGCTCCTCACCGAGGGCCTGAACGCGCGCGGCTTGGAGAAGGGCATCCTGGTCGGGGACGCGGCGACCCGCCTCAAGCAGACGGTGATGTTCGACCTGCCCATCGTAGACAAGGCCGAGATCCAGGACCGGATGACAGCAGATATCGCCGGCGGTGGCAAGCGCACGTCCCGCTGATGTTAGGTGTGCCTTGGGAGGGGACATGAACAAGCATGAAAAGCTGCAGATAATCCGCGAGACAGGCGTCATAGCCATCATGCGCGCTCAGAGCTCGGACCAATTGATCGCGGCTGCCGATGCGATCAAGGCCGGCGGCGTGCGTGTGATCGAAGTGACCATGACCACCCCCGGGGCGCTGGCGGTGATCGAGGAGGCTACGCGGCGCTACGGCCAGGACGTGCTCTTTGGCGCAGGCACGGTCTTGGATGCCGAGACGGCCCGCGCCACCATCCTGGCCGGTGCCGGCTTTGTCGTGGCGCCCACCCTCGACCTCGAGACGGTCGCCCTGTGCAACCGCTATAGCATCCCCGTCGTCCCTGGTTGTTATACGCCTACAGAAATGCTGGCAGCCTGGCAGGCGGGCGCCGATATGATCAAGCTCTTTCCTGCATCTGTGGGCGGTCCGGACCTGGTGAAGGCGATCCGGGCTCCACTGCCCCAGCTAGAGATCGTACCTGTGGGCGGTGTGGACCTCAACACGGCCGCCGAGTTCATCCGCAAGGGGGCAGCGGCCCTGGGCGTTGGCAGCAGCCTGGTCAACCAGAAGCTGCTGGATGCCGGCGCGTGGGACGAGCTTGAGCGCCGGGCGTCTGCCTTTGTCGAAGAGGTGCGCAAAGGGCGCGGATAGCCACAGAGGCCTTGACAGGACGGCCGTGATGCGCTATAATCCTGTTAGCGCTAACGGAAACGTATCGAGCTAACCGTCTGCTGGAGGCTATTCTGGTGGATCGGGTCAAGATGGCAGACGTTGCCCGCGAAGCCGGCGTTTCGGCCATGACCGTCTCGCGGGTGATCAATGGCAAGGGCTACGTCAGCGACGAGACGCGGCGCCGCGTCTTGAGGGTCATCGAGCGGCTGGGCTACCGGCCCAGTGGCATCGCCCGGGGGCTCGCCACGCGGCGGACCGGCACCATCGGCCTGGTCGTGCCCGACGTGGCCAATCCCTTCTTTGCGGATGTCGCCCGCGGTGTCGAAGAGTCGGCCTACGCCGAGGGGTACAACGTTTTCCTCTGCAACACGGATGAGGACCCGCAGCGCGAGCTGGCTGCGCTCGGGTCCCTCGAAGAGAGGCAGGTCGATGGCCTCATTCTGTGCAGCTCACGGTTGACCGAGGATGAGCTCCACAAGGTCGTCGCCCGCCACACCTCGTTCGTGCTGGTGAACCGCCGCCTGGTGGGTGCGCGTACCCATTCGGTCCTCCTCGATGACGAGGCGGCCGGGCGTCTTGCCACCCAACATCTCTTGCGCATCGGAAGGCGCGCGGTGGGCCTGGTCGCCGGCCCGGAAACGTCCCACAGCGGCCAGTTGCGGGCCAAAGGCTACCGTGCTGCCCTCGCCGCCGACGGCTTGCCCTACTATCCGGAGTGGGTCCGCCCCTGCGCCCCTACGGCCAGCGGCGGCCGGCAAGCTACCCTGGAACTCTTGAGCAACCATCCGGAGCTTACCGGCCTGGTCTGCTACAACGATCTGGTGGCTGTTGGCGCTCTGCAGGCGGCCAAAGACAGAGGCTGCCAGGTGCCCGCGGATCTGGCCATCGTCGGCCATGATGACATTCCCCTGGCTGCGCTGGTGACGCCGGCCCTGACCACCTGCCGGATGCCCCGCTATGAGCTGGGGACGCGGGCGGTCGGGCTTCTTCTGGAGCAACTGGACAGCAGCGCGGAACCATCGGCCGAAATCGTGCTATCGCCAGAGCTCGTCGTCCGCGCCAGTGCGCCTGGCCCGCCGGAGACGGAGCCATGACATCGTGCGGATAGCATCCTGCCTGGCTGGCTGGCCCACAGTCTCATCAATGTACTTGGCGCCTTGGGCGCACTAGAATAGACTTTTTGAGGGAAATAGATGACAACAGGAACAGATCTGGTGATGTACCCCCGATCGAAGGTGGA
>JAMJFU010000218.1 GCA_023544525.1 Anaerolineae bacterium
CCATCATACTGCAAGTCGTGGTGCCTATCAACCGCGCTGCCACTTGCCTCTGCGGCTATTGCGCCTGAATTGGATCTGAGGTGCATTGCACCTTTTACCCCGATGCGAGGGCTGCTTTGAAGGGCGATCGTCCTCTCGTGGCATTGCTTGACTAAGGATCGGAGGTGCATTGCACCTGGCTTGAGTCAAATGCAATCACCCTGCACTTGCCTCTACAGCGACTGCCAAGTCGGCTCGGGCTCACCGGCGCGAGTGAAGCTCCACAATCAGGCTCTCGTCCATGTCCGCAGGTGGCAGGGTGCCTGGCTGAGAGCCAGTGGCTGCTGACTTGGAGCTCAGTCCTGGATGTGGTACAATCAGCCTGCTCCGGGCGGCCTGCCTTTGCCCTGAGCGGTGTCTTGGGCTGAAACAAGGCAAAAACACACCGGGAGACGATGATTGAGCGACCAGGCCTCTACCCAGCAGACAGACATGGGTGCATCCAGGGATGCCGTGCCAGGCGCGCCGCGGGACCGGGTCGCCAGGGAAGCCAGTGTGGAGGCAGCCATAGCCGACCTGGCCATGGCTCTGATCCGGTCCGCCTCTCTTGAGGACATTGCCTCCCTGGTCCTGGACAATGCCAAAAAGCTGACAGCTAGCCCCTTTGGCTTTGTCGGCTATCTCGATCCGCAGACAGACCATCTCATCTCGCTTACCCTGACCAAGGACATCTGGGATGTATGCCAGGTGCCCGGCAAAAAACTCGTCTTCGAGGAGGCCCGCGGTCTGTGGGGTTGGGCTCTCCAGCATCGCGCTCCCTTGGTGACGAACCAGCCCCAGGATGATCCCCGCTCTTCGGGCACGCCGGCCGGCCATATCCCCATCGAGCGCTTCCTGTGCGTGCCGGCCATGGTCGGAGAGGATCTGGTTGGCCTGGTCGCGCTGGCCAACGCTGAGCACGGGTATACAGAGTATGAGCTGGCCCTGGTCGAGCGCCTGGCTGCACTGTACGCCCTCGCGGTCCAGCAGATGCATTCCGAGGAGGCGCTGCGCAGTGCCCTGGCCCAGGCACGGCAGCGTGAAGCCGAGGTGACGGGCCTGCTGGATGGCGCGCGAGCCGTGCTGAAGCATCGCGCCTTCCAGGATTCGGCCCGCCGGATCTATGACGTGTGCAAAGCCCTGCTGGGTGCCACGACCGGCTACGTATCGCTCCTGACGGAGGATGGCTCGGAGAACGATCTCGTGTTTCTGGATTCGGGTGACCTGGTCTGCACCGTCGATCCGGAGCTACCCATGCCCATCCGCGGTCTGCGGGCTGAGGCCTATCGCACTGGCAGGCCCATCTACGACAATGCTTTTGCCGGCAGCACCTGGCAAATGTACCTGCCAGCGGGCCACTCCCAACTGGACAACGTCCTTTTTGCCCCCCTGAGCCTCCATGGCAAGGTCGTGGGGCTGATGGGCCTGGCCAACAAGCCTGGGGGTTTTTCCGACCACGATGCGCGCCTGGCGGCGGCCTTTGGTGAGCTGGCAGCGGTGAGCCTCATGAACAGCCGCACCCTGGAGGCGCTCCAGCGCTCGCGGGATGACCTCGAGGCCCGCGTGGAGGTCCGGACGGCGGAGCTGAGGCTGGCCAATGAGCTGCTCCTGGCCGAGATCGCCGAGCGATCCGCGGTTGAGGCGCAGTTGCGCGCCAGCGAGGAGCGTTACCTCCAGCTCGCGGAGCACGTCGACGAGATCTTTTGGGTGTACGATCTGGGCGGAAACAGGTTCCTCTATATCAGCCCCCGTTACGAGACGGTCTTTGGCCGCAGCTGCCAGAGCCTGTACGATGAGGCCGAATCCTTTCAGAACGCCATACACCCGGACGATCGGCAGCGCGTGGCCGAGGCGTTCCGCCGCGTGGGCGAAGGCTACGACGTCGAGTACCGCATCATCCGGCCGGATGGGTCACTGCGCTGGGTCACGGCGCGTGGCTTTCGTGTGCCCGATGAGAAGGGCGAGGTGTACCGCGTCGCCGGGATTGCCAAGGACATCACTAAGGAGAAGCAGGCACAGGCGGCCCTGGTCCGGACCGAGCGGCTGGCCGTGGCGGGCAAGCTGGCAGCGTCCCTGGCACACGAAGTCAACAACCCTCTTCAATCGGCCATCGGCTGCCTGGAGTTGGCAGAGGAGGCCATGGCCGAGGGCCGGGCCGCCCACCAGTATCTACAGGTGGTGTCCGAAGCCCTCGATCGGACCACGCGCGTGGTGAGCCAGTTGCTGGACCTGCATCGCCAGGCGAGGACGGAGGAGCGCCAGCGCCAGGACGTCCGCCAGGTCGTAGAGGACGTCGTACTCCTGGTCCGGAAAAAGTGCGAGATGCACGGCATTCAGGTGGTCTGGGAGGCGGACGAGGACCTGCCCCAGATCGAGTTGATGCCTGATGCCATGCACCAGGTGTTCCTCAACCTGGTGCTCAACGCCATCGATGCTATGGATGAGGGCGGGACGCTGCGCGTCAGCGTCGCCCGCACCGCACAGCCCCTGGGCGTCTCGACGCAGATCAGCGATGATGGCATTGGCATGCCAGCCGAGAGCTTGCAGATGGTCTTTGACCCCTTTTACAGCACCAAGGCGGAAGGCTTGGGTCTCGGGCTGTACATCAGCCAGGGCACTGTGCAGGCCCACGGCGGTGAGATTACGGTGCACAGCCGGGAGGGACAAGGCTCCACCTTCACGGTCTGGCTGCCGGCCTGAGATAGATAAGGTCGCTGGAGGTTTAAGACCCTGCCCACCTGTCGTGGCGCTGCCATCGGCTCTGGCGTACTCCAAACGGCAGGTACCCGTCGCTTTGCTGCCCTTGACTTCCCCCGAATTGACGGGTACAATGGCGCCGCCATTGCCCAGCAGTAGTCCAAACGTCCGTTGTCCGTCGTTTTGTTGTCCTTGACTTCCCCGGAATTCACGGGTACAATGGCGCCATGCCTATCAAAGACAAGGCGATGACTCGCCGGCGATTCCTGCAAGGCGCTGGCGCAGCAGCGCTGTCCGCCCTGCTCTCTGCCTGCGGCCTGGCCGACCCCACCACCCCTGCTGCGCCCACCCGGGCCAGCCAGACGCCGCGACTTCCCAGCGTGACGCCCTCGCCCAGCCGGACGGCGAGCCCGACCCCGACCCAGACGCCCTATGAAGCCTACCTGGGCAACGTCTACGGCTCGCCGCTGGACTCACCGCTGGCGCCCACCGCAACGGACGCGCCACCGGCACCTACAGCGCCCCCTACACCTACACCCACGCCACCGCCGACGCCCTTTCCAGCCGGTCCCCCGACGAAGCTGGGCCTCTTTGTGGCCTGGTTTCACCCCCAGGTCATGGACCTCATCGCCACCAAGAACGTGGCCCTGCTCAAGACGCTCGAGCTGGATCCTGCGTTCCTGGCAGAGGTCAAGTCCGTGTCGCCGGACACGATCGTGGTCGGCCGGGTCGATCTGGGGCAGTTGAACCTGGATGGGGGTGACCCGCAGGCTGAAGCGCGCCGTGCCGTGGATGCGGTGCGCCCGTTGGCGTTGGACGGCCGGCGGGCTGGCCTTGTGGACGCCTGGGAGGGGTTCAACGAGCCTGTCCCGGGGAACGAGGGCCAGATGCGCCGGCTGGCTGAGGTCGAGGCGGAACGGGTGCGGCTCCTGGCCCAGGATGGCCAGCGGGCGGTCATTGGCAATTTTGGCACAGGACAGCCACCGCTGGAATGGTGGCCTGCCTTCCGGCCCGCGCTGGAAGCGGCCCAGGCCCACGATGGGTACCTGGGGCTGCACGAGTATTCGGCCCCGACCATCTGGTACCATAGCAGCCGGCAGCCCCTCGATTTTGGCGCCAGTGCAAGCGACAGCGGCTGGCTGACGCTGCGCTATCGCAAGGTCTACGACCAATATCTGCGCCCTTGGGGCCTGGAACTGCCGCTCTTGCTGACCGAGTGCGGTGTGGATGGTCTGGTCACCGACCGCCCGGGGCCCAATGCCCGGGGATGGCAGGAGTTCGCTGCCTATTGGGCCGAGCTGGGCATGGGCTGGGATACCGCCGGCAACTATGTCGAGCAGCTGGCCTGGTACGACAGCCAGCTTCAACTGGATCCCTACGTAAAAGGGGCGGCCATTTTCGCCATGACGGCTTTTGACGGCTGGGGTAGCTACCAGCTCCAGGGGCCGGCGGCCAGCATCCTGCAGCAGTACCTGTCCGTGCATCCGCTCCGCTGAGGACCGACCCCCCTCCCTTTGACCTCGACGAGGCAGCCCTGCCCCTGGGTGCCGCGTTGTTGGCCGAGACTGCCTGCCGGCTCCTGAGCGAGCTGGGCTGAGGTTGCACTGCCAGGGGATACGCCAAGATGTATCCCTGTCTATATCCCCGATCTATGCACTGATATATTGACTCTGGGGCTGCCGGCCGTTATACTGCACACTGAGGCAGCCATGGACAGCAACGACCGACAACCCGGCCCCTTTCCCACGTGGTGGGCCACAGAGCCCGCCAAGCTGGCTCGCGAGACCGGCAGCGATCTCTCCCAGGGATTGTCCCCTGAGCAGGTGGGTCGCAACCGGCAGCGCTACGGCCACAACCGCTTCGAAGAGCGAGGCCCGGCTAGCCTGTGGACCCTGGCCTGGGAGAGCGTGCGCTCGCCCATGATGCTCCTGCTGCTGGCCATTGCCGGCATCTCGCTCCTGCTGGGCCAATTCCGAGAGGCGATCGCCATGGCGGTGGTCGTGGCCCTCTACGTCGGCGTCCACCTGCTGAACAAGGCGCGGTCCGATCGCACCATGGCCCGGCTGCGACAGATCCAGGCCCCGCGGGTGCGGGTGCTGCGCCAGGGAACGGTGCACGAGATCCGCGCCGGCGAGGTGGTGGTGGGCGACGTGCTACGCCTTCAGCCGGGCACCCGCATCCCCGCCGACGGCCGGCTCATTTCCTCCGCCGGCCTGCTCGTACAGGAGAGCGCGCTCACCGGCGAGTCGGCACCGGTACACAAGGATGCAGAGGCCGAGGTCGGGGCCGGGACGCCCCTGGCCGAACGCCCCACGGCCGTCTACCGCGGGACCACGGTGCTGGATGGCCAGGGCAAGGCGCTGGTCATGGCCGTCGGGGAACGCACGGAGCTGGGCCGCGTAGCCGAGCTGGCGGCGGGCGCTGCAGAGGAGCCCACGCCCCTGCAGCAGGAGATGGACTCCCTGGCCCACACCCTGGCCTACGTCGCCCTGGGCATCAGCCTGTTGATCCCGGCACTGGGCCTGCTGCGCGGGTTCGGCCTGGAGGAGATGGTCCTCACCTGGCTGTCGCTCACCTTCCTCATGGTGCCGGGCCAGCCGCCGATCATCATTGCCATGGCCCTGGCCCTTGCTGCGATCGAACTGGCCCGCAAGGGCGTCATCGTCCGTCGCCTGCATGGCGCCGAGACCCTGGGGGCAGTGACGGTCGTGCTCAGCGACAAGACGGGCACCATGACCGAAAACCGGATGGTGCTGGAGAGCGTGCTCCTGCCCGATGGCCAGGTGCTGCCGGTGAAGGCTGACAAGAGCCGGCGGCTGTCCCGCTTTTTCGATGCGGCCCTGCTGGCCATCCCCGAGGACACGAACGACCCGACGGACCAGGCGCTGGTTCGCGCGGCGATAGACCTGCAGGATGTCGATCTACCCCAGCGTGGCGGCCTGGTGGACCAGGTCGGTTTCTCTCGCGCTGGCGCCTATCGGGCACTGGTGTACCAGAGGGAGGGGCAGAGCCGCGTGTTTGTGGCAGGCCGGCCCCAGACCCTCCTCGAGCGCTCGGAGCGCCGCGAAACGGGAGACGGCGCCATCGCCTGGGAGCCCGAGGACCGCCAGCAGCTCAAGGCCGAGATCGAAGCGCTGGGCGCCAAGGGAAAACGCCTGGCGGCCTATGGCTACCGCAAAGGCCGGCTGGACGCGGGTGCGCTGGAGGGTCTCGTCTTTGCCGGGGTGGCCGTCATCGGCGATCCCATCCGGCCCGAGGTGGGCCAGGCCGTCGACGAGCTGCGCCAGGCCGGGATCCGTGTGGCGATGGTCACCGGCGACATAGGCCCCACCCCTGCCTACGTTGCGGGCCAGGTGGGCCTCGATGGTGATCAGCGGGTTGAGGGCGGCGAGCTGGAGGGCCAACCGGCGGAAGGCTACGAGGCCGCTGTGCAGCGGGCCAACGTGTTTGCCCGGACCACACCTGAGCAAAAGTTGCGCCTGGTGCAGGCTCTCCAACGATTGGGAGAGGTCGTGGCTGTGACCGGCGACGGCGTCAACGATGCGCCTGCGCTGCGCACAGCCCACGTCGGCGTGGCCATGGGTGAGCGGGGCACGGACGTGGCCCGCGAGGCGGCCGACCTGGTATTGACCGACGACAATTTTGCCCGCCTGACCGACGGCGTAGCCATTGGCCGCAAAGCCTTTGATAACTTTTCCAAGGGCATCACCTACTATCTCTCGGCCAAGGCCATCCTGCTGTCCATCTTTGTCGTGCCGCTGGTGGCCGGTAGCCCCTTTCCCCTGGCACCCCTGCAGATCATCGCCACCGAGCTGCTGATGGACCTGGCCTCGTCGACCATCTTTGTCACCGAGGAAGCCGAACCAGGCCTGCTCCGGCGCAGGCCGCGGCAGCGCAGCGGCTTTCTGTCCTGGCAGGTCGCAGGGCGGATCGCGCGCAATTCCGTCGGGCTGGTGGCCGCCATCCTGGCCGTCTATTTCGGCTCGCTGGCCTGGGGCTATGGCCTGGACAGTGCGCGCACCGCGGCCTTTGCCACCTGGCTGCTGGGGCACATTGTGCTGGCCATGAACCTGAAACAGAGCCGTACTCCGTTGCTCAAGCAGGGGCTGCTCTCCAACCGGTTTGCCGCGGGCTGGCTGGTGGGCATGATCCTGCTGGTGTTGGCCATGACCCTGCTGGAGCCCGTGCGCTCGGTGCTGCATACCACCGCCCTGAGCGGCCGCCAGTGGCTGGTGGTGGGAGCCGGTGCGCTGCTGGCCAGCGGCTGGATAGAGGTGGCCAAGTGGCTGCGCCTTCGCCGTGACGCCGGCTAGCCGGGGGGGGCACATGCTGCCCTCCGCAGCTCGCCCCGGGTCCGTGACCCGGGGTTGTGGTCCTTCC
>JAMJFU010000219.1 GCA_023544525.1 Anaerolineae bacterium
CACCGTGATCACCGGACAGGAAGCCGATGGGGATGCTAAAGCCACCGGCCGAATCCCGGCCGCCCCCAAACCAGTGTCCTTCGATGCCCTTGCCGAACACCTCCTTGATGAACCCGTCGGGATCCAGGGTGAACTTGGCTGTGCGCAGCGAGCCGACCAACCGCTCCTGCCCGTCATCGCCCCTCACAATGCCATAGACAATGGCCGTGTGGACATTCTCCTCCGACAGCAAAAAGTCGGCGGCCTGGGGAATGGCGTCCCGGTCCTCGGCACGCAGGAACCCAATGCCGGCGATGGAGAAACTCTCCGCGATGACGCGATCGCCCAGCGCGCGCCTGATTACGTCCATGGCACGTTTGGACCGCGCCTGGCTCAGGACCTGCTCCAGGGCTTCTGCGTCCCGATAGCGGGCCAGAAAGGCAGCTGCCTGCAGGTCCTGGGCACCAGCCCGGATGAATCCTTCCGTATCGGAGAGGATGCCGTGCATCATGGCTGTGGCGGCCAGGACATGGTCCTTGCGGGCCGTATCCATCTGGATGGCACCTTCCTCCAGGTAACCGGTATAGATGGTGGCGGTCGCGCCTACCTGGCGGATGTCGCTGAATTCCGGCTCGAGCCGATCCTGGGGCTCGTGGTGGTCCACTACCAGGATGACGGGGACCTCTGCCTCTTGCAGTGCCTCGACGATCCTGGGCACGGTCCCCCCCTGGTTGTCCACAAAGATGGCGCCCTGGTACCGGGAGAGGTCGACCTCCTGATTGTATTCGATCAGGTCCATGCCCAATACCCTCACCAGCGCGATATTCTGCTGGTGGCTGATCTTGCCTTCGTATACGACGTCGACCTCGATGCCCAGATCGGCGGAGATGAGCCGGTGGGCGAACGCGCAGGCGATGGCATCAGGATCGGGATAGGCGTGCAACACGACGATGTGGCGCTCGCCTCTATGCTTTTCCAGAACTTGCATGAACTCTTGTGTCGTCAAGGTGCCACCTTTTCTTGGGCAGTTTCATCGACGTGGTTCCTTTCTCAGGGTCTTCCATGAATCCAGATCAGGCTCCTCCCCAGCGATCGAAGAGGATCCAGACCAGGCGCACGATGCCCCAGGCCACAAGCCCATAGACCAGCATGGCGACGAGGGTCGAGATTTCGAGGACCGCGCCACTGGCGGATGGGGTTGCGGTCAAGCCCGCAAACGGTGCCAGGAACACGTCGGTAATGCCATAGACGAACGTGGCAAAACCCGCATCGGGGTTCGCTGCCAGCAGTTTGAGCAGGAAGCGGATGCCAAGCAACGCTTCCAGTACACCTGCAAAGAACCAAATTAGCTGGGTGATTCGGGCCAGTACTGCCCGTTGCTCTCCAGGTTGCCCTGGCGCCCGTCCAGGCTCTCTATCCTCCCAGTCTCTATCCACAGATCTTCTTTCATCCATGATTCTCTCCTATCCATGTATCGTCCAATAACGCTCCTTCACCTGGTTCGGGCCTTCGCACCGGCGCCCCAGCGAGAAGGGCGCCGGTGTCAGTGCCCGGGACGGATGCCGGCCAACGGTTCTTTGCTCAGGGCCGGCGGTTCGCCCTGCGGGCCGGCAGTCGATCTCCTTTTATCAAGCGGTGAAGGACTCAGTTAAGGGTTTTCATATAGTCGACCAGGTCGTTGAGATCCTGATCAGACAACTGCCAGCGGGGCATGAATCGATCGAGAGGGCGTCCTGCCGGGTCCAGCCCCTCAGTGATGGCCCTCTTGATCAGGTCTTCGGTGTATGGTGGATGCTCCTCGCCCTCACCATGTTCCTCTTCGATGAGGTGTTCGTATTGGATGTTCGGCGCCTCGATGGTGCCCATCATGACGACCTGGCCGCCCTGGCCCCGTGGGCCGTGACAGTCGGCACAGCCGCCGCCGCGCATGTAGAGCCATCGTGGCCCGCCCGTAAACGGGATCCGCTCCCCCTGGCTGTTGGTGCCGGTGAGGTAGATCCTCTCGCCGTTGGAGGCAAAGCGATCCAGAATTGGGCCGTTGTCAACCGCAGTCCTGGGTGCGAGAAGAAGATAGAGCAGGCCGGCCAGCACGGCCAGGATCAGCACGCCAGCCACCACCCCAGACCCTATGATCAGAAGCCACTTTAATGTGTCGTTCACTCTTCCTCCCTGATCTGCTCCTGCTGGCCAGGGCCGCTCCTGCGGATCAGCCACACTACGAGCAGCACCACGCCAACAGCGATGGCCGCCAGAACGGCCAGGATCAGCACGATGATCAAGATCTCTGCCATGCCGATCGAGCCAAGTCCGCTTCCAGCGTCACACCACGGGCAGTCGCCGAACATGTGGCCCATCCCGGGTCCCCAGAACCTGCCACCGGTGGTAAACCATCCGGGGATCAGTAGGGCCAGGATCAGGCAGCCACAGAGGACGACAGCCAGGGCTACGCCGCCAAAGACCAGCCAACCAGTACGGTTCATCTTGTTCCCTCCTTGTCCTTTCTCAGGCACTCAGGCCTCGGTCAATGTAATCACGCCCATTTTCGAGACGGCATAGGCCGCCACTTTGGCCCGGGGCTCTACGGCGCTCCTGGAACTGCTATGCACGATGCGCCCCCAGCCAGAATCCAATATCGGGTGGAGGACCGCCCGCGATAGCAGAAAGGCCGATTCCAACATCGCCAGTTGCGCCAGCGATGAGGATCACTCGATCAGCCAGCGGGTTGGCCACGACTCCTCCTCTTCCCTCAACCACCTAACAGGTCCTCCACGTCGTCCAGCACCCCGCGGACCACGTCTGCCGAGTCGCGAAAGGCCTCGGTCTCTCTCTCGTTGAGGGGCAGGTACACCACCCGCTCAACGCCAGCCCGGCCAATCACCGACGGCAGGCTTAGGTACACATTCTCGATGCCGTAATAGCCTGGCACCAGGGTCGACACCGACAACACGGTGTACTGGTTGCGCAGGATGCTCTCCACAATCCGCAGCAGGCCGACGGCAACGGCATAGTACGTGGCTCCCTTGCGCTGGATGATCTGGTATGCTGCTTCGCGCGTCTGGCGAAAGACCTCGTCCTGTTGTTCGGCATTGAGCTGGCAGCTGTGTCGCTCACAGAAACGCTCCAGGCCAATGCCGGAAACGTTGGCCATGCTCCAGACCGGTACCTCGCTGTCGCCGTGCTCGCCGATGATGTGTGCGTGTACGTTGCGCGGATCGATGTGAAGGTGGCGGCCCAACAGGTGCCGGAACCGGGCTGTGTCCAGGACCGTGCCCGATCCGATCACCCGCTGCCACGGAAACCCTGACAGCTTCCAGGAGACGTAACTCAGGACGTCGACCGGATTCGTGGCAATCAGCAAGATGCCCTGCTGGCTGAACTCCGTGATGCGGGGTATGATGTTGGCGAAAATCCCGGCGTTGCGCCTGACCAGGTCCAATCGGGTCTCGCCCGGTTTCTGGCCCGTGCCGGCTGCGACGACCACGACGTCGGCTCCGGCACAGTCGGAATAGTCGCCGGCCCAGATGCGCAGGGGGTTCGACAGCGGCACGGCATGGTTAAGGTCCATTACCTCACCTTCGACACGCTCGCGATCGATGTCGATCAGGACCATCTCGCCTACCAGGCCGCTAAGCAGCAGGGCATAGGCAAAGGTCGAGCCCACTTGACCGGCACCCACCACGACCACCTTGTGCGGCCGTGGCAGGTCCTCCTGGAGGTGCTCCGGCGGACGCTTTTCCTCAGTTTCGTTCGGGAACAGCGTGCTCAGAAACATGGCTGCCTCCTCTCACCACTTCTAGGAATACTTGGATTGCGGCGTGCCGTCTCCGCCTGCCGGCCTCCGCCAGCGACGACGGTGTGCGATTCGCCCGCTACGACAGGGCCAGGTCCCCCCGGGCGGGCCATGACGACCTATACTTTCTTCATGACCTGGCGGATGGCGATGAGCACCGGGTCCCAGACCGGCGCATAGGGCGGCGCATAGCTCAGGTCCAGATGGATCATCTCGTCCACCGAGAATCCCGCGTGCAGGGCGGTTGCCAGTACGTCGATACGTTTGGCTGCGCCCTCGATGCCCACGATCTGGCCGCCCAATAGCTTGCCGCTGCCCTTCTCGGCCAACACCTTGACGGTGATGCTGCCTGCGCCCGGGTAGTAGTGCGCCCGGGTGCGGCTCTCGATCTTGGCGCTGACATATTCCAATCCCAGTGACTCAATCTCTTTCTCCTGGAGGCCGGTTCGCGCCACCTCCACGTCACAGATCTTGCTGACGGCCGTGCCCACCACTCCAGGAAAGGTTGCATAGCCGCCGCCCAGGTTGATGCCTGCCACCCGTCCTTGCTTGTTGGCGACGGTGCCCAAGGCCACGTAGAACGGCTGCCGGCTGACCAGGTGGAACGATTCGGCACAGTCGCCGGCGGACCAGACCCCAGCCACCTCGGTCTGCTGGCGTTGGTTGGTCTTGATCGCGCCCTGCACACCCACCGGAATGCCAGCTTCCTGGGCCAGCGCTGAGTTGGGCCGGACGCCCATGCCCAGGATCACCATGTCGGTGGGCAGAGTCCGTTTGTCCGTGACCACACCTCGAACCTGTCCATCCTGGACCTCAAACGCCTGCAGCCTCTCCTCGAGGTAGAGCTGGCCCCCAGCGTTGCGCACGGCCTGCGATACCAGCGCGCCCATGTCCGGATCAAGCGTGCCCATTACCTGGGGCAGCATCTCCACCAGGGAGACCTCCAGGCCCCGGCGCAGGAGCGCCTCGGCCATTTCCAGCCCGATATAACCACCGCCGACGATGACAGCCCTCTTTGGCTCCCCTTCGTCCACGGCCCGGCGCACCCGGATGCCACTTTCCAGGCTGCTTAGCCCATAGATGCCGCCGGCATCCGCCCCGTCGACGTCAGGCCGGAACGGGATCGCCCCGGTGGCAATCAGCAACTGGTCAAATGGCTCCCACGCCTTCCGACCGGTTTCGCGGTTCTCGACGTGCACCCGGCGCCTGTCGAGGTCGATCTGCTGGACCTCGTGCCAGATGCGGGCATCGATGTTCTGCTTCTCCCGGAACACCTCTGGCTTGCGGGTGATGAGTTCCTCTGCGTCGTCGACGACACGGCCGACGTAGTAGGGGATACCTCACGCCGCGTACGAGGTGTGTGGGCCGCGCTCAAAGGCGACGATTTCCAGGTCGGGTCGCCGCTTCCGGGCCTGGGAAGCCGCGCTCATGCCGGCTGCGTCGCCGCCGATCACTACGAGACGTTCGTTGGACATGTCAGTCCTACTCTTTCAGCAGGCAGATGGCCTCGTGCTCGGCAGCGATGTTCAGTCGAATGGCGCGGATCAGCTCTTCGGTTGTCAGCTTGCGGCCGGGTACATTCCCGCCAAAGGGATCTGTAAAATCTGGCATCTCTTTCTCCTCTTTGGGTTGTAGGTGGTTGCTCTTGAATAATGGTGCTGTTGAGGACCGTCAAGTCAGAGCTCGCCACGAGCGCCTGGTTGGTATCGGGACCGCAACCGCTCCTTCCGTGTCCTCCGCCGGCCGGCCGGCCTAGTCACCGACCAGCGCAAGGTATGCGGCCGCATCCTCCCGGCTGCTCACGTTCAGCTTGCGCAAGATGTTGTGGACGTGGTTCTTGACAGTGCCTACTTCGATGACCAGTTCCTCGGCGATCTCTTGATTGGTGTATCCCTTTTGGATCAACTTGAGGACTTGCCGTTCGCGAGGTGTGAGGTCAACGCTGTCCTCGGGCTCCTGGACACGGTGTGCCCACTCGTTCAAGCGGGTCATCAGGGCGGCTGCGATCTTTGGTGAGATCAGGGCCCGGTCCTCGTGAGCGACGCGTATGCGTGCGATCAGGTCGTTCACCGAGTCCTCGGGTAGGACGTAGCCCGCGGCACCTGCCTGGATATAGGGCAGCACCTTGTCTTCCGACTCTGTCAGGCCCAGCATGAGCACTTTGGCTGCCGGCACCGCCTGGTTGAACCGCCGGACGAGCTCCAACGAGCCAGGGTTGCCCAGGCTCGTGCTCACCAGTGCCACATCGCAATCCCGGGCCTGGGCCAGTGCCTCGCTGGCTGTGGTCGCGCAGCCTACAACCGTCATATCGCCTTCGTCCTCCAATACCGCCGCGATGACGTTGCATGTAAGCTGGATTTCGTTGACAAGGAGCACGCGGATCATCTCTCCCACTTCTTTCCTCCGATCCAGACAAGGTCTTCCGCGTAGCCTGCGGTGGCGGTCCAAATGCCAGGTGATGATCAGGCCAGAGCGGCGATGATTGTCCGGCAGAATGCAGGCAGGTCCTGCGGACTTCGCGAGCTAATCAGGTTTCCATCTTGTACGACCTCCTGATTGACCCACTCGGCCCCTGCATTGAGCAGATCGTCGCGGATGGCCGACACAGAAGTAACCGTCTTTCCCTCTACGATGCCGGCGGAGATAGGTACCCAGCCGGCGTGGCAGATCATGGCCACCACGCCACCGCGCCGAAAGATCCCGCGCACCAGATCCAGCATCGCCTCGTGGCGGCGCATCCGATCTGGGGCATAGCCACCGGGTATGATGATCCCATCGAACTCTTCGGCCGATACATCGCCAGCCGCTACGTCTACCTTGGCGGGGTAACCATGTTTGCTGCTGTAGCTTTCTATCCCCGGCATGCCAATGACCGTGACCTCAGCCCCTGCCTCCTTCATGCGCAGCAGGGGATACCATAACTCCAGGTCCTCGTAGTGATCTTCGGCCAAGATAGCAATCCTTTTGCCCTCCAATTGCATGTTGTCATCCTCCCTCATGTTCATATTCTTTGCCGACGGTCGACTTGAGTGCGTCAACAGCGGCTCGCCTAATCACGGCAATCTCCAGGGGCTTGTCCAGACAACAATAGACACCCAGTGTTGCGAACTCTTTGGATACGTTGTGGCAACCGTAGGCCGTGATCCAGATGACGGCTGTGTCAGGGCTGAGCTCTTTGATGTTCCTGGTGAGTTCCTGGCCTCCCATGTTGGACATCTTGAGGTCGGTGATGACCAGGTCAAAGGCCTTTTGCCGGGCCTTTTCCAGGGCATCGGCCCCACTCGCCGATGTTACGATCTCGTAACCGTTTC
>JAMJFU010000021.1 GCA_023544525.1 Anaerolineae bacterium
CTACTTCGACACCTTTGAGGCCCAGACGCCTGACTTTGTGGCGCGCATCTGGCTGGGCGATACCTACGTGGGCGCACATGCCTACCAAGGCCGCACCACCGAGCGGCACGAGACCGCGATCCCCATGGACTACCTCTTCTCTTCGTTTGATACCGGCCCGGCGGCCGGCGACGGTATGCAGGATCTGATCATGAGCAAAGAGGGGCCAGGGCGGCTCTACTACCGCTTGGGGCTGCGCTACGCGCCAGCCGACCTGACCCTGGACCCGATGGACATGGGCTTTGTGGTCCAGCGCAGCTATGAGGGGCTGGACGATCCGGAGGATGTGGTCCAGGACGAGGCTGGGGTGTGGCACATCAAGGCCGGGGCACGGGTCCGCGTGCGGCTGACGATGGTGGCCAACAACCGGCGCTACCACGTGGCGCTGGTCGACCCACTGCCGGCTGGGCTGGAGATCGTCAACCCGGGGCTGGCTGTCTCAGGGGATGTCCCCCAGGACCCCGACGCCCCGGACTATCGCTACGGCTGGTGGTGGTGGGGCCCCTGGTACGAGCACCAGAACATGCGCGACGAGCGGGCGGAAGCCTTTACCTCGCTCTTGTGGGAGGGTGTCTACCAGTATTCCTACGTAGCCCGGGCCACCACACCAGGGACGTTTGTGGTGCCGCCGGCCAAGGCGGAGGAGATGTATTCGCCCGAGGTCTTTGGCCGCAGCAGCAGCGACCGGGTGATCGTGGAGTAAGGCAGGAAGGCAGGAGGGCGTATTTCGATTTTAGCTCCGTCAGGCCAACGATAGGGAAGGATCATCTCGGCGGCCCTCGTTCTCCAGGAGGCTCAGGATCTGGTCGCGGATCCCATCGCGGATCCGCCGAAAGGCGGCCAGCCGCTCCTCTTCGCTGCCCGTCGCTTTGGCCGGGTCCTCAAAGCTGACGTGCACCTTGCGCCCCTGGCCTAACCACACGGGGCAGTTCTCGGCCGCATCGTCACAGACGGTCACGACGAGATCGAGATCCACGTCCCGGAACTCGTCTGCCGACTTGGACCGGTGCCCGGAGACGTCGATGCCCAACTCGGCCATGGCCTCCACAGCCAGCGGGTGCACGTAGCCGGCCGGATCCGTGCCCGCCGAGTGGGCCTGCCACTCATCCCCCAGATAGTGATTCACCAGCCCCTCAGCCATCGGGCTCCGCGCCGAGTTCCCGGTGCACAGGAACAATACTTTTTTCATACCCTACCTCTCATCCAAGCCATGAGTTGCGGTCTAGATACTCGATGTGGTGACGATGGTCAAACCCACGGGTCTTCCAGTGCTTCTTGATCGTACAGGCTGGCGAAATCATCGGGCTGGGCGTCTTCTCGAAAGTGGGCACCCCGCGACTGGCGGTTGTGCCAGGCGGCGCGGGTGACCACCCAGGCGGCCTGGGCCAGGTTGCGCAACCCGATCAGGTCGTCGCTCAGACGGGTGGCCCGGTAAAAGCCGTCGATGGCCTCCCACTGGTGGCTCAGCTCGCGCAGGGCGCGGGCCAGTCGCCGGGTGTTGCGCAATAGGCCCACGTATAACCACATCACGTGCTGGATGTTGCGCCGGTCGCGGTAGACCAGAACGGGGTCAGCCAGGGCGTTGTTGCCCACATCCTCCCAGGGCGGTACTTCCTCTACGGCCACGCGCGGCAGGTCATCCCGCGCGGCGATGTCACGCCCCGCCCGGTCACCCCAGACCAGGCCTTCCAGCAGCGAGGTGCTGGCCAGGCGGTTGGCACCGTGGACGCCGGTGCAGCTGACTTCGCCCACGGCGTACAAGCCCTCGATGGTCGTCCGGCCCCACTCATCGACCAAAACCCCGCCGCAGAAGTAGTGGGCCGCTGGCACGACGGGGATCGGCTCGGCGCTGATGTCCACACCTGCCTGCAGGCAGGTGGCATAGATGGTCGGAAAGCGTTCCCGGATCCGGGTGGGCGCCATCTGGCCGGCCAGGTCGAGCAGTACGTGGGGATACCCATGCTCGATCATCTCCTGGTGGATGGCGCGGGCCACGATGTCGCGCGGAGCCAGGTCGCCCCAGCGAGGCGCATAGTGATCCATAAAGTGCCGCCCATCGGGGCTATAGAGCCGGCCGCCCTCGCCGCGAACCGCCTCTGAGATGAGAAAGTTGTCCGCACCCGGCACGGCCAGCGTGGTTGGATGGAACTGCACGTACTCGGCGTTGACCACGCGGGCGCTGGCCCGGTAGGCCATGGCCAGCCCGTCGCCCCGGGCGCCTTCCGGGTTGGTCGTATAGCGGTAGATGCGGCCCAGCCCTCCGGTGGCCAGCACGGTCGCAGGGGCCAGCACACGTTGGACGGTGCCCCCCTTCTGATCCAGGACGTAGGCACCCTGGCAGGTAACCGGCTGGTAGACGGCCAGCGGGTCGCGGGCGTGGTGCGACGAGGTGATGAGATCTACCGCCGTGGCGCTGGTCAGCAGGGTGACGTTGGGCAACTCCCGTAATTGGGCGATGAGCGCCAGCTCGATGGCCCGGCCCGTGGCATCACCTACGTGCAGCACGCGGGGCACCGAATGACCGCCTTCCAGGGTGTAGAGCAGCGCCCCGCCAGCGTCCCGGTCAAACTCTACGCCTGCCTCCTCGACCAGCTGGCGCTGCACCAGGTTCGGCCCCTCTTCGGCGAGGATGCGCACCGCTTCGGGCAGACACAACCCTGCCCCGGCAGCCTTGACGTCGCGGGCCAATAGCTCGGGCGAATCGTCATGGCCGCGGGCCACGATGCCACCCTGAGCGTAGCGCGTATTCGATTCGTCGGCATCGGTCACGCGGGTGACGACCGTCACCTGTCGCTGCCGGTCCCGAGCCAGCCGCCAGGCCGCTGTTGCGCCGGCGATGCCGCAGCCGACGATGAGCACATCCGTCTCGATGGGCATGATTTCGCTCCAGGGTGCCTCGCACCCAGATCCTACAGCGCCAGCATGCGCTCCAGGGCAACGCGTGCCCAGCGAGCTGTCTCGGCGTCCACCGTCACCTCGCCCGCGAGCTCACCGCCGGCCAGCCTCTCCAGCACGTGTGACAGCTTGTCCAGGGTGATCTGGCTCATGGTGCGACAGAAGGCTGGCACATCGGCCAGGGAAACGATCTCTTGCTCGGGATGCTGGGCCTGCAGGCGGTGTACCAGGCGCGCTTCGGTGCCGATCGCCCATCGGCTACCCGGCGGCGCGGTGTCGACCAGGGTGATGATGTGGGCCGTCGAGCCGGTCTCGTCGGCCAGGTCCACGACCTCCATGGGACACTCGGGGTGGACGGCGACGCGCACCCCGGGCAGCCGCTGGCGCACAGCGTGAACATGCTCAGGGCGAAATCGCTGGTGGACGTTGCAGGCCCCCGGCCAGAGGATCACGCTGGCCTGCCGGATCGCTTCTGCACCAGGCGGCCCGTGGGGATCCCACAGCAGCATCTCCTCGAGGGGGATGCCCAGGCGCCTGGCCGTATTGCGCCCCAGGTGCTGGTCGGGAAAGAAGAGAATGCGAGGCCGCTGGCCCAATGCCCAGCGGATGGCCTTCTCCGCGTTGCCCGAGGTGCAGACGACGCCGCCGTTCCGGCCGCAGAAGGCTTTCATGGCCGCGGAAGAGTTGACGTAGGTGATGGGTGTGAACGTGTCCTCGAGGCCTTCAGTGCTTAGCCGCTCCCAGACCTCTTGCACGGCCTCAGGCGTGGCCGTGTCGGCCAGGTAGCAGCCGGCGCCCGGCTCCGGGCTGAGCACGTGCTGGCCTGCCTTGGCCAGGATGGCCGCCGTCTCGGCCATAAAGTGTACGCCACAAAAGACGACGAACTCGGCGTCGGTCTGGGCCGCGTCGCGGGCCAGCTTGAGAGAGTCGCCGCGAAAATCGGCAAAGGCCAGCACGTCGTCGCGCTGGTAGTGATGGCCCAGGATGACCAGCCGCTCGCCCAACGCCCCTTTGGCGGCAGCGATGCGGGCTGCCGGGTCGTCGCCCTCCTGGCGCTGCCCCGGCTTGGCGATCTTCATGCTCAGGTCCAGGGCCTCGGCCGAGTGGGTCAGTGCCCCGACCGAGAGATAGTCCACGCCCGTGGCGGCGATCTCGGCCGCACGGTCCAGGGTGACACCACCGGACGCTTCCAGGGGCACCCGCCCCGCGGTGAGGTCCACGGCCCGGCGCATCTGATCCAGGCTCATATTGTCCAGAAGGATGCGGTCCAGCGCCGGCTCGATGCCCAGCGCCTGGCGCAACTCGTCCAGGGTGCGCACTTCGACCTCGATGGGCAGGTCCGGGAAGGCAGCGCGAGCCCGTTCGATGGCCGGCCGGATGCCGCCGGCAGCATCGACGTGGTTGTCCTTGATGAGCACCATATCGTAGAGGGCCATGCGGTGGTTCAGCCCGCCGCCCATGCGCACCGCATATTTGTCCAGGACCCGGTAGCCGGGCGATGTCTTGCGCGTGTCGAGCACCCTCGCCCGGGTGCAGGCCACGGCATCCACGAAGCGACGGGTGAGCGTGGCTATGCCGGACAGGCGCTGGAGGAAGTTGAGCGCCGCGCGCTCAGCGGCCAGCAAGCCGCGGGCCGGCCCCTCGACCACGGCCACCAGCTCGCCTGGCACGACTTCCTGGCCGTCGGCGGCATGGGCCAGGAACGTGATGCCTGGCTCTGCGCGCCGGAAGAGGGCTTCAGCAACCGGCAGCCCGGCCAGCACACCGGCCTCCTTGGCCACGATGCGGCCCCGGAGCAGCAGGTCAGCGGGCAGCGTCGCCTGGCTGGTCGCGTCGCCGGGACCGATGTCCTCGGCGATGGCCAGCTCGATGAGCGGTTCGGCGGCCTGTAGCAAGATGTCCAGTTCTGGTTTCCCCATAAGCTCCACTTCCCTTCCTATCTTGGCCTCTCGGCACGGTCGACTTGTCCCATCGTATCACCTTTTACCCATTTACTCAAATGGGCGATCGCTACGCACCTTCCTCACCCCGTAGCGTTCGTAATCGCGGCGTAAGCCGGCTCGTGGGCAACCAGAAAGCGCTGAAGCGCTCCCCACGAACCATGGCACTCGTCCTATCGAAGTGATGTGGCTACGCTGGGTGCTCCCGAGCCTTCCCGCTCGCGTGTTGCAGCCCATGTCCGGGTGTGCTAGAATGAAGCAGCGGTACAGCGGAGGACCACAACCGTCCTGCGCCAGCCTATCGAGGAGGCCCGCGAATGACTGCCGTTTGGCTCGATGCTATGCAAGTGGATCCCCTGCCCACACTGCTCGCCTGGGAGGATCCAGCCCTGCGCTATTTTGTGCGGCGTGACCTGCTGGAAGAGCCCACCGGGCCGGTTGAGTCGTTGTGGCAGGGAACGGAGGTGAGGCGGCTGCTCCGGAAGCAGCAGGCCGGCGGCTCGTGGCGCTACAGCGGCAAGTCCTACAATCCCGAGACCGGCACGCAATACGATCTCCTCGAGGCCTACCGGAACTTGCGGGTGCTGGCCGAGATGTATGGGCTTCACCGCGGCCATCCAGCGCTGAGCCAGGCCGCGGATTACGTCCTGACCTACCAGACGGATGAGGGTGACATCCGTGGCATCATCGGCAACCAGTACATGCCCTACTATCACGGTGCCATCCTGGAGCTGCTCGTCAAGGCCGGCTACACCGGCGACCCACGGATTGAGAAGGGCCTGGCCTGGCTGCTCTCGGTGCGACAGGACGACGGTGGCTGGATCGTGCCCACCCAAGCTGTGCCATCCAAAGATCGCACCAGCGAATTCTGGCTGGGCGAACCCGTGCCGCCAGATCGCTCCCGGCCCCATGCCCACCTGGCCACCGGCATGGTCCTGCGGGCCTTTGCCGCTCACCCGGCCTATCGCCAGCGACCGGAGGTCTTTGCCGCTGGGGAGGCCCTGAAGAGCCGGTTTTTCAGCCCTGACAAGTACAATGACCGCAAGGCATCCTCGTATTGGCTCAAGTTCCAGTTTCCCTTCTGGTGGACCAGCCTGCTGACCGCGCTCGACAGCCTGTCCTGGCTGGGCTTTGACCGGCAGGACGTGGACATCGCCCGGGGCTTGGATTGGTTTCTGGCCCATCAGAGCGCGGATGGGTTGTGGGAGACCGGCTATGGCGCGGGGCGAAAGGCAGAGGAAAACCGCCATTGGGTTGGGCTGGCCACCTGCCGGGTGCTGAAAAGCTTCCTTTCGTGACAAGGCCCCCACTCATTTGCCGGATCTGCTTCGGGGTCAGATCGGATCGTTGAATCCCTAGTCCAGACATGCCATGAGGGCACTCCTTGCTGGAGCCATGTGAGCTCGGGGCGAAGCCATCAGGCTTCGCCCCGAGCTTTTCGAGAGTGTGAGGATTCGCCAGAGCCTGGGCTCCTCGTGCTGCACCCCGTGGATCTCGGCCAGGTACGCTGCCAGGGCTTCCGCCCGATCGATGTCCAGTTGCTGCAGCGTGCCCAGTTCCTCCCGGCTGCTGCCAATCGCTGCCAATATCCTGCTCACCGACGCGGACAAGAAGCAGCGGGACGCGGGCCATCTGCAACACACGCTCGGCCACGCTGACGTGCGTCCAGCGTAGGCCCTCCGTCTGGCACGAAGGTGAGGTAGTCAATGGATTCCCCTGCCTCTCTTGCCCTGGCGATCTTTTCCCGTACCGCCATCAAGACGTCCTCGGGCTGGTAGAATGCGCTGCGTTCCACCTGCATCTTGATGGTGCGGCCCAACTGGCAATCTTGGCATTTCAAAGCTCCAAAATAGTCCCCGCCGGCCAGGAGGAAGTAGCCGAGGAGATCGACACCGCCGCCAAAGAGCTGGGCTGGGTGAATGAGGCCCCCAGTGCCGCGCTGCACAAGCTGGGCGAGTCAGGATGATCGCAAGGAGGTGAATGGTTGTGATTGCCATCGACCTGGAGCGGTGTACCGGCTGTGGCACGTGCCTGGAGGCTTGCCCGACCGGCGCCCTGTACCTGGTGGAGGGCAAGGCGATGGTAGACGGTGCGCTTTGCCGCGAGTGCGAAGCCTGCCTGGTCGCCTGCCCTAGCGGGGCCATCACTCTCACCGAGCGGGAAGAGCCTGTGGCAGAAGCGACGCGCTTGCCGGCTCTGCGCCCAGAGCCGGCGGCCATTAGGGTCAAGACACAGCCCGCGCTGGTCCCTTTCCGATCCAGAGCGTTGCCTGTTGTAGGTGCGGCTCTGGCCTGGGCCGGACGCGAGATCCTGCCCTCGCTGGCAGAATACTTGCTGGACAGGCTGGATCGCCGTACAACCCAGCTACAGGCGCGAAACAAGGCGCTCAATCGTGAGGCTCCGGCTTCTGGTGCACAGGGCAGCGGTCGACGGTACCGGCGTCGCCGGCGAGGCGGCGGGCGCAGTTAACCTGTATTCACCAGATGCTGCTCGACGGTCACATCGTCATGACCGCCAGCATCCAGAATGAGAAGCATCTGGGCCTGGAGGGAACCGGGATTCCGCCAGCCGAGGGGCAGGGAGGCATCGAACAGCAGGGTATCGCCTGGCTTCAACCGGTATTCTGTGCCGTCGATCTCGTAGGCAACGAGCCCTTTCAGGCAATAGGCCCATTCGGCTCCTGGGTGCTCGATAGGAGTGGTTTGGGTACGTGTCCGAATCGTATGCGCGCGAGCACCATGCTCGCTGGTACTATGGCCCGCAGCGAGCCATCCGCCTGTGGGAACAGCGGACGACCGAGGGGGGAGAATAGGAGGGCTGCCGACCAGGGCCTGAAGTCAACTGGGAGCTTTGGCGCTCCGACGTCCACTGACTACATAATGTTCGTCGGTGTCGTCTACCTGCACGTCGGAGAAACCAGCCTGGAGCAACATGTGCTTGGTCTCCTCACCCGGCGGCAACAAGTCGTTCTGGATGGCCTTCCCGCCGCTGCCGTGAATCGTGTTCACCCTTTCGCGGCTCAGGTCGTGTAGGATGAGCAGGTAGCCCCCCAGCCGCAGCACGCGGGCCAGGCTGAGGAGCGCGCCAGGCTTATCGGCAAAGTGGGGAAAGCTGTTGTGGCAGACGACCAGGTCAAAGCCGGGCACCACAAAGGGCAGACGATGGGCGTCGGCCTGGACCATGGCGACATCCGGGCAGCGCTGCCGGGCCCGGCGCAGCATCTCGCCGGCCAGGTCGATCGACACGACGCCGGCCCCAGGCGCGGACTCCCGTAGGCAGGGGATCAGCGCGCCGGTGCCGGTGCCGACCTCCAGGATCGCCCCGGACGTGCTCAGCAGGGGCCCAAAAGGCACCAAGAGATGACGCAGCCGCTGCCCGCGATCCGGCGGCTGGAAGGCATCCCACCGCCCGGCCAGGACCTCAAAATGCGCACGCAGCTCGTTCATCGCACGACCTTATACTCCCTGTGGTTCTTGGTAACCGGTGCCTTCAGCTTACGGTTACTCCTCACCCCATAATTCGTGAGGTAAACGCCCATTACTCGCCACCTCGGATGGCCAATCCCTCCGGCACACCGACAATGAACTGGTGCTTGTTATACGGCTGCGGGATCCCGCCGCCATAACCGCCCGGCGTAAAGTACCAGTTGTCGAACGCCTCCGCGTTGTAGACTACCACGCGAGTGGTGTAGTATAGGGCCAGGGCCGGCAAGTCCTCGGCCAGGATGGCCTGCATTTCGTTCAATGCTGCCTCGCGCTGTGCAGGATCGGTCATCAACACCTGGGCGGCGGCTAGGGCATCAAACTTGGCGTTACTGTAGCCCAAAGCGCGCGAAAAACCCCGTGACTGGCTGCTGCTGGCAAAGCTGCGCCGCAGTTGATCGGCATCCCCGCCCAGACCGCCAAAGCCGGTGATGAGGATCTCGTAACTGCCCTCGTTGGCTACCGCGTCGATAGTCGCTTGATCCATCGACACCTTGTCCAGAATAATGCCAATCTCGGATAGACCGGCCTCCACGATCTCGACCACCCGTGGCGAGGCCATGATCCAGTCGGGCGAGTAGGCGATCTGGATCGGAGTGCTGTCATACCCAGCCTCTGCCAGCAGGGCCTTTGCCTGTTCCAGGTCGACGGGATAGTCCCTTACATTCGGGTTGTACATGGGATTGGAGGGCGGCAAAAAGCCGGGACTCCCGGGACCGCCAAAGCCGAACAGGATGCGGTCGACCATTGCCTGCCGGTCTATGGCATGGGCGATGGCCTGGCGGACGCGCACGTCCCGTAGGGGCGTCTCTTTCTCCAGGTTGAAGTAGAGGAACATGCCCCACTCGCCCGGCGCCTCTTGGATAGCAAAGGGCTCCTGGCGGAAGGGTTCCAGCATCTCTTGGGTCACGCCGCCGAACTTGTCAAAGGCGGCCACATCGCCATTCGACAGGGCGAGGATGTCGTCGCTGGTGGGCACGAACTCGATGCGCCGCACATAGGGCAATCCCAGGAAAAAGTCGGGGTTGGCCTCAAAGAGATAAGTGCTCTCCTCCTGGCTGAACTCGACCAGCCGGTAAGCCCCGCTGCCGATGAACGCTGCCGGCTCTGCGAATGCCTGGGGGTCCGTTACATCCTGCCAGATATGTCTGGGGAAAATCAACACCGCTTCGGCTATGGTTTGCAGGAAGGGCGCATAGGGCCGAACCAGCCTGATAGCGACCTGATCCTCGCCAACCACGATGGCTGACTCGACCTCGTTGACCTGGGCCATAAACCAGCCCGCGCCAGGATGGGCCAGGTAGTAGTCGATGGAGAAGGCTACATCGTCGGCGGTGAGCGGCTGGCCGTCCTGCCACTGCACACCCTCCCGCAGGGTAAATGTCCAGGTGAGCTCATCGTCGGACAGCGACCAGTCGGTGGCCAGCCAGGGGATCGTTTCGCCACTCGCGTCGCGCCAAACGAGGGTGTCAAACACCAGCGATGCCCTGCTAAAGCCCGGCCCACGGTTGAAACCAAAGGGGGAGGGATGGCCCCAGTAGCCACCGCTCGGCAGGCGCAGGGTCCCCACGTAAGGCGCCTGGGCAGCCGGTTCGGCTATCGGCAGGTGAGCCGTCGGCTGAGCGGGCGAAGTAGGGCTGTCAGTGACGGTGAGCTCCGTCCCGCAGGCGGCCAGCAGTAGGACGACGATCAGCGATAGCGCGATCCAGGTTCTCTGGGTCGAAGGTCGTCGTAGCATCATTAGCTTCCTCGATTCTCGTTGGGCATACCTCAAACTTGTCCAACTTCCCAGCCCAGGGCAGGCGCCGCCTGCAACAGAGCGTGGGTATATTCGTGCTGAGGGCGGGTCACGACGCGACTGGCCGGGCCGCCCTCGACGACCTGTCCCTGGCGCATGACCAGGATGCGGTCGGCCACCTTGCGGACCAGGGCCAGATCGTGGGAGACGAGCAGCAGGCCCATCCCTCGCTCACTCTGGACCTCCTTGAGCAAGTTGATGACCTTGGCCTGCTCGCTGGCGTCGAGCATCGACACCGGCTCGTCCGCCACGATCATCTTGGGGTCGAGCACCAGAGCCCGGGCGATGGCCACCCGTTGCAGTTGACCGCCGCTCAGCTCATGCGCGCGCCGCTCCAGAAAAGGGGGTTCGGCCGGCAGGCCCACTGCCCGCAGCGCATCGCGCACCTTTTTCGCCCGTTCCGGCACGGAGCCGAACCGTTGTACGTCCAGGGGCTCGCGCACGATTGCGGCAACGGTCAAGCGAGGGCTGATCGCGTCAAAAGGATCCTGGGCGACGAACTGGATGCGCCGTCGTAGCGCCTTGCGCTCCCGACCGTTCAGCGCAGCCAAATCCTGGCCCTCAAAGACGACGTGCCCGCTGTCGGCATCCAATAGGCCGACCAGCAGGCGGCCCAGTGTTGTCTTACCGCTGCCCGTCTCGCCCACCAGGGCCACGACCTCACCCTCGTACACCTCCAGGCTGACCCCGCGCACCGCCGTCACCACCTCGCCTTTGCCGTTGCTCGAAAAGGCCTTGCGCAGGTCGCTGGCCTGGAGCAGGGTCTGCAGGCCCCCCAGGTGACAGGCGATGAGCCGGCCGCCGATCTCGACCAGGGGTGGCTTGGCCTGCCGGCACAGATCAACTGCCTGGGTGCAGCGCGGGTGGAAGCGGCACCCGCTGGGTGGGTCCGATGGATCGGGCGAGTGGCCCCGGATGCCACGCAGGTCGCGTGCCGTAGTCATATTGGGGTAGGCGTTGAGCAGCCCCCAGGTATACGGATGGCGGGGCTGCTCCAGCACTTCCCGCGCCGTCCCGACTTCGACCAGTTTGCCGGCATAGAGCACGGCCACGCGCTCTGCCACCTGGGCCGCCGCAGCCAGGTCGTGAGAGATCAAGATCAGGCACAGCCCGGTCTCCACGCGCACCTGGCGTAGCAGGTCCAGAAGCTGGGCACGGGACAGCACGTCCTGGCCGCTGGTGGGTTCGTCGACGATCAGGACCTCTGGTTCGCAACTGAGGGCCATGGCCAGCATGGCCCTCTGCTTCTCGCCGCCGCTGAGCTGGTGGGGGTAGGCGCGCAGGTGGCGCGCTTCCAGGCCCACACGCCGCGCGAGTGCCCCGGCGCGGGTGGCAGCCTCGTCAGCGGGCAGGCCGAGATGCTCGCGCATCGGCTCGGCGATCTGCTCTCCGATCCGGTATACCGGGTCGAAGGCGGTACCGGCACTCTGTACGGCCATGGCGATGCGCCGCCATCGCAGGGGCCGCCACTCCGCTTCCGCCGAGCCGACCAACTCCAGGCCTGCCAGGCGGATGCTGCCCCATGTACTGCCAGGAGGGTGCAAGCCCAGCAGCGCCCGGCCAATGCTTGTCTTGCCCGAGCCCGTCTCGCCGACGATGGCCAGGGCCTGGCCGGCTGCCAGGTCGAACGATACACCATCCACGGCGCGCACCGCCCCAGCGCCACGTCCATCGGCGGGCTCTGCCAGGAAGTGGACGTGCAAATCTTGCACAGACAAAAGAGGTTCGGTCATCGCCGTCTCAGCCTCGGCTGCCACCGCTCTTCCAGCCCCATGCCGAGGTAGCTCAAGGCCAGAATGAGCAAGGTGATGCACAGGCCGGGTGGCAGCAGCCACCACAGCCAGCGGTCTGTTAGCAGCAGGCCGGGCAGGTTGAGTGCAAAACGCATCATCAGCCCCCAACTCTTGGCCGTCGGATCACCCAGGCCCAGGAAGGCCAATCCAGCCTCCATGGCCACCGCGCGTCCGGCAGCGGCGACCAGGCCGAAGGCGATCAGCGGCGCAATGGAGGGCAGGATGTGGCGGCGCAGGACGTAGCCCGTACCGGCGCCAAAGTTACGGGCCATTCTAACGTAGCCGCGCTGGCGCTGGCTCTGCACTTGGGCGCGGATCACGCGGGCGGTGGCCGGCCAGAAGAGCAGTGAAATGATGGTCATGGTCTGGACCAGGCCCGAGCCCAGGAAGGCGGCCAGCAAGATCAAGAACGGCAGGCGGGGCAGGGTCAGCATCACGTCCACGAGGCGCATCAGGAGTAGGTCAAGGGGACCGCCAGCGTAGCCAGCTATCGCGCCAACCAAAAGGCCCAGCGCCACCGTGCCCAGTGCTGCACCCAGGCCGGCGGCCAGCGAGATGCGCGCGCCGTAGAGTAGTTCGCTCAGGATATCCTGTCCGGCATCGTTGGTGCCCAGTGGATGGGCTGGGCTGGGTCGCTCCAAGGGCTGCCCGGAGAAAGCGTGGGGGTCGTACGGCGCCAGCAGTGGCGCAGCCAGGGCAACCAGGGCAAAGAGAACGACAACGACGGCGCCCAGGGTTGTCTCGACCCCTGGTGCCGAGGCGCTCCGCAGCGGGCGGACCCTGATGCGGAGGCTCATCCGAGAGAGCGTGCTCACCGGCTGACCTCCTCCGCCAGGCGTGGGTCGAGGCGGGTGTTGAGCCAATCAGCCAGCAGGTTGGCAGTGAGGACTACAATGGCCACTAGCAGAAAGACGCCCTGGATCACTGGATAGTCACGGGCGCCTACCGCCTCAAAGATGAGCCGGCCCATGCCCGGGTATTGGAACAAGGTTTCGATAAAGACCGCGCCGGTGATGGCCAGCCCGGCCTGGGCCGCCAGGTGGGCCACGAAGGGCAGAAGGGTGTTGCGCAGGGCATGGCGCCACTTGAGCCGTGCCGGCTTCAAGCCCTTGGCCCGGGCAACGAGCATAAAATCCTCGCCCAGGATGGCGACCATGTTGTTGCGCACCAGCAGGAACTGGATGCCCAGCAGAGATAGGGTCAGGGTCAGGGCTGGCAGGACCAGGTGCTTCACGACGTCGGCTGTCGCCGCCGGGATGCTGTCATAGTGGGAAAAAGGCGTGCGGCCGCCAGCCAGGGGAAACCAGCCCAGTTCTGCGCCAAAGACAATGAGCAGCATCATACCCAAGAAATAGACGGGGGCGTTGCTGGTCACTACGCTGACCGCCGTCAGCAGGCGGTCGGCCGCTGAGCCGCGCCTCCAGGCCGCCTCGGCGCCGCCCAGCAGCCCGACCAGGGAAGCCAGACCCAGCGCTGACCCCGTCAGAAGTAGCGTCCACGGAAGGTGACCGGTCAGCAGCTCACCGACCGGTTCGTTCAGCCGGATGGATTGGCCCAGGTCGCCGGTCACTGCGCCCCGCAGGTAGGCACCGTACTGGACCAACAGCGGGCGGTCCAGGCCATAGCAGGCCTCCAGTGCGGCGCGCACCTCCGCGTCGAACACATAGTCCGAGCTCTGAGGGTCCAGCAACGCCGCGAGCGGATCGCCGGGCAGCAGGCGCGGCAGCAGGAAGTTCAGGGTCAGTACGACCCACAGGGTCACCAGGTAGGAGGTGATGCGTGCTCTCATGCCACCCCGATGCCTGGCCCGTCGAGTTGATAGCAGTTTGTCGAGACGCAGACGCGGCAGACCGCCTGGTCATTCCGCAGTCGTGCCCGGCTTTCCATGATACCCTCCCCGCGGGGGGTGCAGCGGACCGAATCAGGGATGGGGGCCAGGGCCGGCACCTCGACCCCAAAGTGCAGGAGCGCTCCGAGATGTCCCAGGCGGATCGGGGCCTCGGCGGGTGCCCGCGGGTTTGGCGGCAGGTTCACGGCTCCCTCCATTATTGCCGATCGTGGTTACTGCAAACAGTTGCAACAATATTATAGCATGGTATGTGTGTGCCGGCAAATCGGGGGGTATGCCGGGCGGGGTGGAGCGAGGGGCTAGAGGCTATCGGGCATGAGCGGCCAGCGATTACCTGTCGCCGGCATCGGCGCAGGCCGGGCAGAGGCCCGGAATCGACAGGTGATCCAGGGCAGCTTGAAAACCGTACTCGACGTTCAGGCGTTCGGCAAAGGCCTGCGCCATCTCCAAGTCCGCGGCAATTACCTGCCCACAACCCTGGCAGACCAGGTGCAGGTGCGGGCCGTGGACGCCAAGGAGCTCATAGCGACGCTGGTCGTCGCCGGCATCCACGCAGGAGACCAGGTCGAGTCCTTGGAGCAGGTCCAGGGTACGATAGACGGTCGAGATGTCCACCGATGAACTGATGCTGTGCACTCGGCCATAGATCTCGTCGGCGGTCGCCAGCCCATCGATGTCGTGTAACACCGACAGGATCATCTCCCGCTGCGGAGTCAGGCGGAAACCCCGCTCGCGGAGTTGTCGGATAAAGACCTGTTCGCAGGCCATAGTTTCGCCTCCTGATTACTGCGTCTGTTTGCAATAGCAATTATAGCAGAAGAGCGGCGTTTTGCAAGGGAGTGTCGCAGTGGGACGTTAATGTGTGGAAACCCGAGGCGAGGTGGAAAACAAACCGCCAGGCTGGGTAATGCCCTGACGGTTGTGTTTGGTGGGTGGATGGCGGGGGTAAACTACGCGCTCCCACCGTGCATCTTGTCCGTCACACTTTCGCGGTCAGCGAAAGCTAGGTTTGTTTAGGTTCAGATTTGGGCAATTAACTGGCTGGTTTCCAACAGAGCCTTGAGGCGCTTTACCTGACCGGGCCTTACCATCCAGACTAGGTTGAACTGCCATCCCTGGATGATGCTTGATTAACCGGCTAGGCTGTCTGCCATCTCCTGAGCGATCAAGAAATCATCCACGGAACTCATATATCGCGTCGCCTCACATTATACCAAGTACGCCATCATCCGTCAAACCATGTGATAGAATAGAAGCGTTCAAAGAAGCCCGTCTCCAGAAGCAGGTGGCCGATTGGCTGGAATACCGAAACATCGAACTGATCCAGTAGTGGACGACAGGGCTTCTTCGTAGGCCGGACATCGCTCCTGACTTTGGCGCCGACGTTGGCTGTTCTATACTACGACGTCCACCGGTCCTTCCGCATGCAGCACAGCTTGTACTTCTTGCCACTGCCGCAAGGGCAGGGCGCATTCCGAGGCACACGCTCCCCTGGCGGCGACGGACTGAAGCCTGCCAAGTCCTCTCCCCGTGACAATTCCCGCTGTATCTCCCCATAGGCCGGATGTTCAGGATCGGCCGCCGCTCGCTTTACGATGTGGTAGTGCTTTTCCAGTCGTTCGACATAGCGCCGGTCACTCAGCGTTGCAGTGGTCACCATCTCCAGCAGCGCTTCCGAATGCTCGCTCTGGGGATTCAGAGGATCGAGGAAGGGGCCGGCCATCTCTTCATCCCGGTCGAAACCATAGCTGATCGTGGCCAGGTATCCACGCTCGAGTTTTTCCTTGAGAGCAATGTTGAGCATCACCCGGCGACAATCGCAGGCAGGATCCGGGCAGTACGATTCGAATAAGCCGTAGGTGCCCTCCGGCAGGTCGTCATGCGTCCTGAGCACCGTAATCGTGCGCGTCTCGCGCTCGGCCAATTCAGGCTCGACTTTGTAGAATGGTATAAACCCCACTGACTCTGCTCCTTCCCATCTATGGGCTATGTTTCTCAGCAAGCTCCATAGCCTTGTCTGCAACAAGGGCAGTCATCTCTACGATCTGGTACTGCTCCCGCCAGTCTGCTCGGAAGTTCTCCGCCGAACGGCTTGCCTCGTCTGGTGAGATCTCTCCAGTCCGGACTTTTCGAAAGAGGGTAGCGATCATTTCTGGACCAGTCACCCGGACAGTGTACAGATCATGCTCTGCCGTCACGTCGGTAAGGCTTAACATCCATGCCGTTCCATGTTCCTGCGCATACCGCTTCACCAGAGCACTTGTGTCCAGGTAGTATACGGCCATCTAGCGCCGCTCCTCCATGATTTGCTCCGACAGAGGCTTGCCCTTGACCTTGATCGGTGTGCGATCTTGATCCGTCCATGGCCGAGAAGGCCGCCTGATCTCCTGCAGCAGGCCGGCCTCGACCAGGCGTTTGTTGTACAACTCCTCCGGAGTTTCTTGCCCGGCTTCGGGAATCCGCACCTCTACGCGCAGCCCCTCATCCAGGTGCACACCTTCGGGCAAAAGCACGACTCGATCCTTGACGATCCCTTCGTATACCTGCATCAAGTCCTCCTTCCCGTAGACCCACAACTTGGCGAGATCTGGGAAGCAAGGTCTCACCAAGATCGGTCACCACCATTGTATCGCTGTCCGTCGGGGTCCGCAAGTTCATCGGCGCCCATCTTGGACACAGGGACATGAGACATGCCCACATTTTGGTTACCGGGGGAACCACCCCCGTCATCCATCCCTTTATCGAAGGAGGTCCATCTAGAAGGGGCTGTTGTCTTGTCTAGTACGGGGAAATCCTATGCCTCTGCATCAGGTCTGTAGGGTTTGATATCTTCCTGAGTCATGGCCTCCGCCTCGGCCGAGATCTGTAACCCTTCCATCAACCAGGCCAGCGGGCGCTCGATCTCCTGCAAGAACGCTTCCCTGGCTTTCGGATAGGGCTTGCCGAGGAGTAACTTGGTCAAGTCAAGAAAGAGCTGATCCCGATCATCCAGGTCACCCAGGAACTCGAAGCGAGCCAGCACCTGCTGGCAGGCAGCCTCCCAATCCAACTCGATGCTGTGGCGAATCAGGGCGCGTACGTCGTCGCGGAAGCCACGCTCGGCTATCTTGAGCTCGACGTTCCTGACGAAGCTTGGATAGTGAAAGACCTTGTTGGCCCGGTAGAAATAGTAGAGTACCATCTTGCGCACCGCAGCCTCGTTCAGGTCGAGGTCCGCGATGCGATAAAGATCGTAGATGTCCCGGCCCTTGCGGCGATCGTACAGCGCTCTCAGCTTGGTACTGGTCAACTCCTCCAGATGGTAGGTGTTGACCGTCAACGGCTCATCAAAGGGCGAAGGCACCAGCGACTGCTCTACCCGTCCCAGGATGGCAAAACGCTCGATGAACGAGATCTCCAGCTTCAGTCGCTGGCGGGCGGTTCCGCTGAGGGGCGAGAAGCGAGCATACACCGTCACTTGGTCGTAGCGCCCGCGATAACTGAGGTCATAGCTACTGTCTTGTCGTTCCAAGGCGCCTGCTATCGCTTCACCGATAGGCGTCCGTTCTTGCAGGACCTGTTCCTTGGTCCCGATAGCGTTGAAATCGAGATCCACCGACAGCCGGCTCGCCCCAGGAAGATAGAGCTTGTTCAGCGCCGTGCCTCCCTTGAGGTACAGACGGTCGCGGAGAAACGGATCGGTGTAGATGGCACGCAGGGCGTGCACCAGGCGGTAGTCCAGTTCGGCCAGCGTCAGATCCGGGATGCCGCCTTCGTCGGCCCAGTTGCGGAGGATGCGGGCTGTGATCTGCATCTAGAGTTCTCCCAGGATGTCTAAGTTCTCCCGAATACGCCAGCGGCTATCTAGTACGCCAACCTCAGGCTCGTGCGGATCCAGAGCATAGATGTGCTCACCCACTTGGCGAGCAACGGCGTCGATCAGGTCCTTCTCGATCTCCTGCACTGTACTCAATCGCTCCAGGATGAGACCCAACCTCTGTGCCAGGGCTTGATTGTCCATGCGCCGTAGATACTCGAGCAGCCTATCGCGCTCGACCCCTTCGATCAGGCCGCTGATGGTACGAGCCACCTCCGCCACTCCACCACACAGGTCAAACCGCTCCAGGCAATCCAACATGGTCTTTTCCGGATCGGAGACGTTGACGGGGACGTCATGGTACGTGATCTGTTGGAAGCCAAAAAACTTGTCCGGCTTGAGTTGCACAAACTGAATCCGTGCCCGGCCCAATTCGATGGGCCGGCGTTGCTGGGGAACAGCCACCAGTAGAACAAAGGGAAGCTGATGCGCCGCTCCGTGAATCGCCGCTGCGCTCTGGTAGGCGACGTAGTAGCGGCCGTCCGTGCCGTTGCTCTGCATTAGCTCATCCAGGATCAGGTGCGGATCGACCACATGGCTCCTTCGCCCGTAAAGCACATCTGGGGGGATGATAGCATAGCGCCCCCGGCCCACGCGATGGAGGACACCCTTTTGAGCCATGCTGGCCAGCAGGTTGACGGCATGCCTGCGGGAGATGTCGACCAGGTCGGTGGCAAAGTCGGCGTCGAGCAGGTGCACACCCTGCCGCTGGCTCCCAAAATAGATGGTCTGTTCCAGATGACTGAGTTGGATCGTTCCCGGTTCCTCCGCCATTCCTGCACTCCATAGTCTGCGTATGCACAATGCAACCCTTGTAGTTGTATTATGCATATTTAAGCTTATTATAGCCCAAACTGGAGATCTGTCAAGAAGGCGTCACCGGCTTCCCAGAGCGCGGCTGGGCGAACCCGCTGCGCAAGCGGGCGGCCCCCCGGCCAGGGTGTTGCTTGCTGCGTGGACAAAGCCGGTGGCCTCGCGGATCTGGCTGTTGGTGGCATAGCCGGGCGATATAGACCAGAGATAGTCCAAAATGCGCTCTCGATGTGTTCTGCTCATGTTCGTTTAGACTGCACTTGACTCCAAAATGTCCGCGAACCTTGCCCCTGACTTTCGTCAGGCGCACTGCATATTATACCATAAGGCTCGGCGACTGCGTCAGGCTTGCCCATCATGATTCGCAGCCAGCATTTCCGTCGGAATGGGAGAAGCGCCGAGGAAAGAAACCGGACGCGGTTTGGCGGCTCTCCCCTCGGCATTGTACGGCACGACTGCCCGGGTCGCAAGATGATGCTGCTCAGCTCTACTCCGTGGCGTACGGCAATTCGGAGCCGACCGAGCTGTCCTGGAAATCACAGGCAGCGGTCCTCCCCACAGCGTCAGCGAGCGGGTATGCTGAGGCAACTACTGGCACCTGGATCCTTGGTCTGCTACAAGCGTTGGCCAGAGTTCCTCAAGCAACGGGACCATGGGCAACCGCCACAAGTGACAGTTGACATTTCCTTATCTTACCTGTATAATTGTCTAGAATATATGTCTAGAAAGTGGAGGGCCAAATGTTGGTATCGATTACCGAAGTACATAATCGCCTTTCATACTGGTTGAAGAAGGTGCCCGAGGGTCCCGTGACCATCACACGCCGCGGCAAGCCCGTCGGCGTTCTTGTCTCTCCTGAGGAATATGAACGCCTGCGTCAGGTGCAGGCCTATCTGGAGATTCTACAGCTTTCCCAGTCACGTCAAGATAGCGGCTTGACTGCGGACGAACTGTTCGAAAGCTCACGAGATGAACTGGAGGCTCGGCAATGATTGTCGACGCCAGTGTCATCCTGAGTGCCTTCTTTCCTGATGAGGATCAGGCGCAAGCACAGGGATTGATTCGTGACCATGTGATGGGACGGGTAGAGTTGATCGCGCCCACCCTGCTTCTCTACGAGCTGACCAATGCCGTCGTCCAGGCACGGCGACGAGGTCGGATCAGCGACGAGCAAGCCAAGCATGTCCTGCTTTCATTTGAGGGTCTGAAGATCACCCTCAGGCCGGTCAACTGGCAGCAAATACTCCCTCTGGCCCTACGCTTTGATCGTTCTGCCTATGATGCAGCCTACCTGGCTCTAGCTGAGAAGACCGGACAGGCGCTGATTACCGGTGACCGACGGCTGTACAATGCTGTTCACGAACACCTCGACTGGGTGCAGTGGTTAGGAGACTATACGCAAATCTGAAGGTCTCCGTCATTGCCCCAAGCAGGGCCGGGTGGGTGGCCTTCTCTCGGGTACGCCGGTCACCCAAGGGGAACGTAGACCATGTGGGCAAAAACAAAGGCGCATACGAGCCCTGATATGAACTATTCCCTCGCGTCGAACGCAGGGTACCGCGCTTGACGCGAGGGCTGATGGGCAGTAGAATGACTTTCGAAGAACGCGAACCCTTGGGGACAGAAGGGGATGAGATATGCCAACCGATGCATACCAGGATGCGCTGAAGCGGGCGCGTCGCCTCACGCAGAGTGATCAATTGCGGCTACTCGAGGAGTTAGCTGGCATCTTGCGCCAGCGAGAGGCCACTCAGCGGAGACGAAGCATCCTTGAGTTGCAGGGTTTGGGAAAAGAGGTGTGGCGCGGCGTCGATCCTCGAGGCCATGTCGACCGGGAACGCAATTCCTGGAATCGATAGATACCCTTGGTGAACTGAGCACCCGGCCCTGAATCCGCAGGTGCGTGCGTTTGAGCTGCCCTCGACGGTCAAGAGGAGCAAACGAACACTAGCTGAGCGCTCAGCCGCTGTGCTAGGATCAAGGAAGCGATGGTCTGATGGCCTCGGAACATGCCTTTCTGCGCAAACGCCTGGCATTGGTTGAACTTCGGCTAGCGACCCAGCATCGCGATTCTATCCTGTCAGACACGGAGTGGGTTCGCGGCCCGGAAGGGGATACTTACCAAAAACCTGTCACGGAATCCTCTCTTGGAGGCGCAATTCTTGACATCGGCTACAGTACAGCACAGATTTGCAGTGAGGGCAAACACGTGAGCGTGAGAGTGTAGCCCCCCTGTCTTGTCACGAACCCGGCGCGAGGAAAGCGATTACCCCAAGGACTATGGAACTTGACAAATCATGTCCTGTGTATAAAATATGAGGCAAATCAACCTTTTTTGTGTATGGAACAGGCATTACAGCCTATGAGCAGCAGAACTCTAGGTGCGACCGGTGCCCACTTGCTCACGGCACTGGCCGAAAACAATCAAACGATCTTTTCGATCGCCGATGCTCAAAGGTTACTGGAGAGCAGTTATGATGCTGCATTGAAAACCGTGCGGCGGCTTACCCATGCCGGCTGGCTGGTTCGGTTGACGGCCGGCTGGTACGCGATTGTGCCCTTGTCATCTGGCGACGAGGCAACGCCCCAGGTGAATCGTTACGTCATAGCCCGCGAACTGCTGGAAGGTACACCCTACTATGTCTCCCACGACAGCGCCATGGACATCCATAGCATGCTCACCCGCCCCGTCACGACCGTTATTGTAACGACTCCCCGGCGTTTGGCTGACCGCGAGATCCTGGGTGTGCCCTATCGCTTCGTCTACGCGGCCCCTTCGGGGTTGTGGGGATCTGGGCCGGTCTGGGTGACGCCCTACGAGCGGGTCATTGTCAGCGACCTGGAGCGTACGATCTTGGATGGCCTGGCCCGACCTGACCTGTGCGCCGGGGTCAGCGAGGTTGCCACTGGGCTATGGATGCGCCAAGCCGACTTTGATTGGGACAGGCTGGCCAGTTATGCCCAGAAACTCGGAACGCGGGCTGTAGCCCAACGCCTGGGCTACCTGCTAGAGCTATACGATCTGGGTACGCCCGCGACCGCCGAGGCGTTGCAGGAGATGGTGGGGAACAGCTATGCCCGCCTCGATCCGCTGTTGGCAGACAATGGCCCCTACCTGGCTCGCTGGCGGTTGCGGCTTAACTTGGAGCCAGAGACTTTGCAGAGCATTGTGAGGACCTGACAATGATCCCACCCAGCGAGATCGCTCGGTTGGCCCATCGACTGCGCCTGGGTGACAAGACCATCGAACTGGATTACGTGTTGACCTGGGTGCTGCTGGCCATTGCCAACTCGCCGTTGCGTGAACGGCTGGCGTTTTCAAGGGCGGCACCGCCCTCAAGAAGGTCTACGAACCCGACTATCGGTTCTCGGAGGATCTCGACTTCACGTTGCTCGATGACACGTCAAACGAGGACCTCCTTGCCGCCATCGAAGCCTTGTTCCCCTGGCTGCGGCGGGAGGTCAACCTGGTGTTGAGTGTGCGCCGCGTGGAGGTACACCAGACTGGCAATCCGGCGATCTACTTGGACTACGTCGGGCCGCTACGCGGTGAGTTGGGCAGCCGCTTTTTCAAGACCGACCTTACCCGGGACGAGTTGCTGCTGTTCCCTGCGGTCAAAGCGCCACTTCAGACGCCGTACAGCGACTGCCGGGATCGCGCCGAGGTCCTTCTTGTCTACTCGACGGAGGAGATCCTAGCGGAAAAGCTGTGTGCCCTGTTGGGGCGCACCGAGCCTCGCGATCTGTTCGACGTGCACTATATGCTCACGCATCAACTGGTCGACCTCGAAGCAGTATCCTTCCGATTGGGCGAGAAGATGGCCCACAAGGGATTGAGCCCGGTCGCCCTGGAAGATGTACTGCTCCGCAAGCGGGATACGTTCGACCGTGTATGGGAGCCGCGTTTGCATGGTCAGATGCCCGACTTGCCACACCTCGACACCGCCATCCGTGAGACCAATCGGTGGCTGCGACAAAGTGGGTTGGTGTAAAAAGGATGCTGACGGAAAATTGAGAATGAGCACATACCAATACTACGAATTCCAGGCCATTGACCGGCCCCTGACGGCGGAGGAGCAAAAAGCTGTGGCTCAGCTCTCCAGTCGCGTGGATCCCCATCCCCGGCAAGCTGTCTTTGTCTATCACTGGAGTGGCTTTCCCGGCAACTCTCGCGAGATCCTGGCCAAGTACTATGATGCTATGCTCTACATGGCCAACTGGGGCAGCCGCTGTCTCATGTTCCGCTTTCCTGTGACGGCCCTCGATCTCGAGGAAGTGCAAGCCTATTGCCAGCCTGTCATCGTCCAGGACTATCTCTCCCTCTCGACCGGGGGTGAATATGCGATCCTAAACGTCGAATTCAATCCCGAGGATAGCTACGATTGGGTCGAGGGGGAAGGCTGGCTGCCGGCCATGCTCTCCCTGCGAGACGACATCCTGCAAGGCGACTATCGGATGTTGTACCTGGCCTGGCTCAGAGCGATGGAGGTAGAAGATCTGCTCGATTCCGTCCAGGAACCTCCTGTGCCAGCGGGGTTGAAAGAACTATCACCGGCGCTGCGTACCTTCATCGACTTTTTCGAGATCGATGAGATGCTGGTCCAGGTTGCTGCTGAGGCCAGTGGTCAGCAGCAGGCAGAATCTCCAGATTGGCTGGGACAGGCAATTCTGCAGCTTTCCAGGGAAGAGCGCGATGCCTTTCTGCTACGTCTGGCCCAGAGAGAAGCCAGCCTCTCGGCCAAGCTGAATCGGCGGCTGCGTCAGGTCGCCCCCCTCCCCGAGCCGAAAGCATCGCCCCGGCGAACGGTCGGCCAGCTTGTGCGAGAGACCGAGGAGCGTCACGAACGTGAGCATCGACGCCGAGTTGCAGAGGCTGAGGCCCAACGCATCCGGGAATTGAAAGCCCTGGCCCAGCAGGAAAGCGATACGTGGACCAAGATTTTCGCCCTGATCGAGCAGATGCAGGCCAAGCCGTATGCTGAAGCGGTCAGACTGTTGGGCAAGCTGCGCGACCTGGCCGAGTATCAAGGGGAAGAAGCTGCCTTTCAGCAGCGATTGAATGGTATCTACGAGCAGTACAGCCGGCGGTCGGCCCTGCTCCGACGCCTGCGCGAGGCCGGCTTGCACCAATCGTAAGAGGAGAACTCATGGACGACATGGAAGACATCACCAAGCTGGCGGATCAATCTCAACGCCTTAGTGAGGTCACGGTTGACTGCTACAATCAGTCCGAGGAGCTGTCGGCAATCGAAGTCTATTTCACCGACGCGATGCACTTTCCCTTTGCTGCCACCTGGCGCGACCCTGATGAACCGGGCCACGCCGAAGCGGTCACTGTCTTGGGCGTCGACGAGGTGCATGAGCGGCGAGGTGTTTTGCTGAGTGTAAAACACGGTCAAAAGAGACGCCGATTGCTAGCCGAGCAAGTGTGGGCCGACGATGAACACAGCGCCAATGCTATCGTCCTCCATGACTACCGCTACTGGGTGGATGAACTCCACGGTTTGACCCCAGGATATGGCTAAACGTCCTGTACATAGAGCGCTTCCCAGAAAACCCCGAAGCCCCTTCCGAATGGCAACTCGGCGCGACAGCCACATCGCAATCTGGTGCGCTGCTTTGCCATGAGAAAGACCGGCCTACGAGGCCGGCCTCTTGTAAAGAAATCGATCTATCGATAAATCGAGGTGCCCCCCAGCCGGCACGATCTCACCTACAAAAGGGAAGCTCGTTTGCTCCGCAAGCTCCTGGCGAGAACAAGGGAGGACCGGGTATTGACTGCGCTCAAGGTCTGGCGCCGTCACCTTGGGATCTAACTGGGGGAGCACCGCCAGCAGTACAGCGAAATGCAGGATGTCTACGATGCATGGTGGCGCTTGCCACGGGACGAGCGAGGTGGCGTGCCCAAGACACCCGGGCCGCCTTCGGCCCGATACACTGACGTCGACGGCGCACTGTGGATCATCGACGATCGTTTTCTCGCTCTCCTCGATGACCTGATGCAACGCCTCGAGAAGTGGCTCAACGAGTAGACAGCCACGGGTTTTGCCCTCCACAGCCTGTTGTGGTATAATGTACATAGTGTATGGAATGTACGCATTGTAAAGAGTGCCATGTGTCTTGCACCCAGGAGGGATCGATGCTCAAGGTCATCTCAACCACCGACCTGCGGACCGAGATCCGGCGCGTGCTCAATGAGGTCGGCTACGGCCAGGCCGAATACGTGGTGGAAAAGTTCGGCGAGCCGACTGCGGCCATCATCAGCCTGGAAGACTTTCGCCTGCTCCAGGCTATAAAGCAGCAGCGGGCTGCTTCCACGCTGCGGGAAACCCTGGCGAGCATCCGGGCACAGGCGCGGGAGATCGACCCGACAGAACTGGATGCCCTGATCGAGGAGGCCCGGACCGATTTCTACCGGCAACGGAGCGATCAGGCTGATGCCCATTAGGGCTGTCCTCGATACCAATGTCCTGATCAGCGGCTTGCTCAGCGAGGGCAGTCCACCTCGCTGGCTCGTGGATGCCTGGCTGGACGGTCGCTACGTTCTGGTCACGTGCCTCTACCAGGTAGAGGAGATCAGCCACGTCCTCGACTACCCCCGCATCGCTAGCCGCCTGCGCCTATCAGACGCCGAAGTAGATCTCATTCTGGCTGCGCTGCTCTCCCAGGCGGAGGTGGTAGGCGGCGATCTCCGCTTGCCTGGGGTGAGCCGGGATCCCAAGGACGACCCTCTTGTGGCTTGTGCTATGGAGGGCGCCGCTGACTACCTGGTCAGCGGCGACGCAGACCTGCTTGACCTGGGCAAGCACGAGAACACCAGGATGGTCTCGCCCCGCGAGTTCGTTGAGATCCTTGGCCTTTGAGATAGTACCGGTTCAATAGCAGGCGGTAGACAGCGAGGTGGGGGATCCGGTCACCGCCAGAACTCAGTCTTGGGAATCCTCAAAGGCGATTCGGATTGCGGCGGCGGTCACAGCATCATAGACCGCTTCCACCTGTCTTTGGAAGTTCCGGGGGTTCATGCCTTCAAAATCGGGTATGCCCAGCCGTTTGAGCAGCGCCAGGGGGACTCGCGGCTGCGCAATGTTGAAGGTGATGTTGGCTGCATCCGCACCTAGCATCCAGTAGCGGTCCAGGCAATCCTCAAGGGCAGGGGTAGCCACCGAGTCCACCTGGTCTGGCTGGGAGGGGAGGGTTTCGACTGGTTCCTCCACGAGCGCCCTGCGCTCACGCAGGGCGACGGCGATCTCTTCCTGGCTCCGGCCCCGCAGTTGGAACAGCAAGAACGGGTCCTGGTCAAAGCGTTCGCCCAGGAGGTAGTACACGGCGGCGATATGCTTGCAGGGGTTGGCCCAGTCGGGGCAGGAGCAGTCCGTTTTCAGGTCACCCCGCGACGCGGGAAAGAGAGGCACACGGACTGCCTCGAATACCTCCTCGATATCCGGGGGCATTTCGCCATTGAGCAATTGGGCGGCAAAGATGGCTTGGCCGGCCAGGGCGTCGAGCACCTTCTTCCACTGATTGTCTCCTAGCGGTTTGAGCTGAATGTTGACCTTGTACGGGGTGCGGCGCGAACCCTGCACCCGGGACAGGACGCTGCCCGGCGCAACTTCGATGTCTATGACCTGGCCTCGCCGGGCGTAGCTCCGCCCGCGACTCAGCCGCGCGGGATCCATCAGCGGCTTGAGCGCCGCAATCCAGCGGTCTGCCCACCAGTTCTTGACGAACTTGCCTCGTTGACTCTTGGCTTTGATGCCATCCTCGACGTCGATGGGACGCGTCGACTCGTAGCTCGGCCAATAGCCGTCGTAATAACTACTGCGCCGTTTGGCCATGGGCCTAATCCCTTCGCAGCGACATCATGTCGCGCAATTCGTCGGTGCTCAACTCGGTCAGCCAGCCCTCGCCTGCCCCGACGATGCTCTCGGCCAGTGCCTTCTTGCTCTCGATCATCTCGTCGATCCGCTCCTCCAGCGTGCCAGCACAGAGGAATTTGTGCACCTGCACGTCCCGCGTTTGGCCGATGCGGAAGGCCCGGTCGGTGGCCTGGTCCTCTACGGCGGGGTTCCACCAGCGATCAAAGTGGAACACGTGGTTGGCGGCCGTCAGATTCAGCCCGGTGCCGCCCGCCTTCAGCGACAGGATAAAGACGGGTGGGCCGCCCCGTTCTCCTTGGAAGCGAGCCACCAGGCGGTCTCGTTGCTTCTGTGGTGTGCCGCCGTGAAGGAACAGCGCTTCGACGCCAAAGAGGGATTGCAGATAGCGCTGCAGCATGTGGCCCATCTCGGCGAACTGGGTAAAGACCAGCGCACGATCGCCGATGGACAGGGCTTCCTCCAGCATCTCGCCCAACCGGTCCAGTTTGCCGGATCGGTCCGGCAGCGACGAGCCGTCGCCCAGGAACTGGGCGGGGTGATTGCAGACCTGCTTCAGCCGGGTCAGCGAGCCCAGTACGACGCCGCGTCGCTCTATGCCTTCTTCGGCCGAGGTGATGCGCGCCAGCGACTCTTTGACCACCGCTTCATAGAGGGTCGCCTGTTCGGCAGAGAGGTTGCAGTAGACTTTCATCTCCTGCTTTTCGGGCAGGTCCTGGATGATGGTCGAATCGGTCTTCAGGCGGCGCAGGATGAACGGCCCGACAAGCCCCTTCAGCCTCTCTGTGGAGGCCGCATCCTGGTAACGCTCGATGGGCAGAGCAAAGCTCTGACGGAATCCGGCCTGCGAACCCAGGAAGTCAGGGTTGAGAAACTGCATGATGGACCACAGCTCTGACAGGCGGTTCTCCACCGGTGTCCCGGTCAGGGCAATTCGATTGGCGGCCGGCAGCGTGCGGATGGCCTGGGTCTGCTTGGCCTGGGGGTTCTTGATGTTCTGGGCTTCGTCGAGGAGGATGTCGCTCCACGACACCTGGGCCAGGTCGTCGACGTCACGGCGGGCGAGACCGTAGGTGCTGATGATCACGTCGTGCTCTTGGGCAGCAGTGGCGAACTCTTCCCCCCTGGCACGGTCCCCGCCATGGTGGACCATCACCCGCAGCGTTGGGGCGAAGCGCTGGATCTCGCGCTTCCAGTTGCCGACGACTGAGGTAGGGCAGAGCACCAACGCCGGTCCCTGGCCGTTTCCGGTCGCCTGGCGCTCGTACAGCAGCAGGGCGATGGCCTGGATCGTCTTGCCCAGGCCCATGTCGTCGGCCAGGCAGGCGCCCAGCCCCCACCTGCGCAGAAAATGGAGCCAGGAGTACCCGCGCACCTGGTAGGGCCGCAGTTGGCCCACCAAGTCCTCCGGTGGCGGGAGCGCTTCCATGCGTTCGCCAGCCGCCAACTGCGCCAGCAGGCCGTCCAGCCAGCCCGAAGTCTCGACGCCCTGCAGCGGCAGCCCGCCGACCTCCTCCTCGGCGCCCAGGGCCAGGCCCAGGGCGTCGCGCAGGGGGATCTCGGCTTGCTTGCGCTTCTTCTCCCAGAAGGCAATGGCCGCCTCGATCTGCTCGGGCTGGAGCAGTACCCACTGGCCGCGCACCTGGACCAGGGGCATTTTCAGTGCGGCCAACCGCTGGAATTCCTCGTAGGTCAATGGGTCGTCGCCCAGGGCCAGCTCCCAATCGAACTGCACCAGGGTATCCATGCTCAGGAAGCCCTGGCCAGCCACGGCATCTGGTGTCTGGACGCGGGCTCGCACGCCCAGGCGCGCGCCGGGTTTCTCCCACCAGGGGGGCACCAGCACGCCCAGGCCGCTGCCCTCGAGCAAGGGCCCCACCTCGCGCAGGAAGGCGTATGCCTCGTCTGCGGTGAGTCGACAGGCCTGGGGGCGCGCAGTGCGCAGGCTCTTCATGATGGGTGGGAAAAGCCTGCCCGCCAGGCCCAGCCCGGCCAGCAGCCGCTCCTGCGCTCCTTCGAACTTATGGTTGAGGATGCGCAGGGTACCGCCGCGCGCCTCCCATACCTGTTCGGCCGGCACCAGCAGGCTGGGATCGTCGTTGGCCTGGAGCATGTAGCGCAGGAGCCAGTCGGGTGAGAGAACTTGCCCATCTTCTGGGTCCACTTCCGGCGGCTCCAGTCGCACGCAGAGGCGGAAGCCCACATCCTTCAGCCCGCGCAACTGCTCCATCCACGCCTGCCAGGCGTCGTAGAGCCGGGCTAGTTCACGGCGTTGGGCCAGCGGCACCTCTATCGGACTCCCACCCGCCTGGCCATCATCCCACAGGGCCGACCACCACGCACCGGCGACACCTTCCGGCGGCTTGCGACGGCGATCCAGGCTCGGCTGGCCCCAATCGCGCACGGCATGATCGATGAGTTCCTTCAGAAAGCCGTCCAGCAGAGCGTGGGGTTCAGGAGCAGCATTTGGTTCTGGCGCTTCCTTGCCGACGAACGTCGCCCGGCAAACGGGCGGCATGGCTTCGGCCAGGCTATGCAATCGCGTTCGATCCTGGGCATCGTCCAGCACCGGCAGCCAGGCAGCCTGGTATTGTCCGCTAGCCTCAGTCATGCCCGGCAGATAGCGGTGCTGGGCCAGCGACTCTAGCCCCAACTTGGCGACCAGGCTCCAGTATTGGAGGTCCATGCCCCATTGCCGGCTGCGGGCCATCTCCGGCTGCCTCTCGCCCGGCGGCAGGGCGACGAGCAACTGCAGTGCGGACAGTACATCCAGGGCCAGGCCGGCCACCTTCCACGGTGAAAGCTGCGGTTCGTCTTCCGGATCTGGCGCATCGGGGACAAGCCAAGATGGCAGGCATGGGGCGCCTGCCGCCGACGGCAGCAGGATCACCCGTTCAGCAGCAGGCACGGCTTCCCATTCGGCAGAGGGCGCCAGGTCTTCCAGCACGGTGCGCAGGCTATCGTCAGAAGCGGCGTGGGGGTGGAGCGGAATGCGGGGCTTGCGCCCTGGTTTCCGTGGTGCCGGCTCTGACGATTCGGCCCACAGGAAAAAGGTATCAGCAGACCAACTGCCGTGTATAACTAAGCTCATAGGCTAGACTCTCTCCATCAGTGCCGACATTCTACCACAGAGTACGTCGGAATCGCAATAGGTCTGTCGGGGTAGAACTTGGTACAAAGCAGGGAGGATGACGGGGAGGACACGAAGGCGCAGGGCAATGAGAATGAGTTCAGATATGCACAACACAACCAATGCAGTTGTATTGTGCATGCACAAACTCTGGAGTGTAAGAATGACCGAGGAACCGGGCACGATCCAGCTAGGCCACTCGAAGCAGATTGTCTACTTTGCCAGCCAAGGGCAGGGTATGAGCCTGCTCGATGTGGGCATCGTCATCGATCTGATCGGCGTTTCGGCCGGGCAGCTCGACGAGCAAACTCCATCACATCCTGAGAAGCCGCCGCTGGGGACGAAATTGACACCGGCTGCAATCTTCGCTATAATGAATGCATATAGCCATACATATGGAGGGTAGCTATGCATCGAACGACCATCAACGTCTCTGAGCGAGTATTCCAGGAGGCCAAGATCAAGGCCCTGCGCGAGGATGTGACCGTTTCCGAGGTGATCCGCGAGCTCCTGGCCCGTTGGGTGGCCGACGAGATCGATCTCGAGCCCGGAAAGCGGTCGCGCGACCGGCAGGTCGCCCTGGCACGAGCGGCGCAGGGCATGTGGGCCGACCGGGACCCGGACGCCTTCCTGGCTGCCAGCCGGGCTCGGTTGTCGGAACGCGACGAGGAGCTAGCCGATGCCCGCCTGGATGCTTGATACGGTCGCCCTGATCGACTATTATCACGGCCGGCGAGGCGTGCTTCCCTATCTGGAGGCAATCTTGGATGAGGAAGCCGCGGGCGCCTTTTCGACCATCACAGAGCTGGAGCTGTGGCAGGGCATCCGTCCTGGCGAGGAGGAGCGGCATGAGGCCCTGTTGGCCCTATTAGATCGGGTGCCCCTCGACGGGGCCATCGCTCGTCGGGCGGGACAACTGCGGCAGGAGGCCGGTTTGGAGCAGCTATCGTTGCCTGACGCGGCTATCGCTGCCAGCGCCGAGCTCTCCGGCTGTACCTTGGTGACGCGCAATACCCGTGACGTTGAGTCCTTGGTCGGCGTCCTGGCCGTCGAATTCTACAGCAATGAGCCGTGATACGCTTGCTTAGCCACCTACGGCAAGTGGACAACCAAGCCCTGGTACAGGCGTTGGGTCCCATTGCCTTCACCGACCGTTTCGACGCGGCTTTGCTCATCTCGGCTGACAGCGACCTGGTCGGTCCCATTGAGAGGGTGCGCAACCTGTTTCCTGAAAAACGGATGATGGTGGTTTTTCCTCCAGCCCGGCATTCGAATGCGCTCAGGAACGTAGCGCACGCCTGCCTGCACCTCGACCGGGCGACTCTGATCAGGAGCGTGTTCCCCGATCAGGTCACTAAGCCCGACGGCTTTGTACTGCAGCGCCCAGCGCAGTGGCGTTAACTGCCTTTCATTTTCCACCGACGTCTACACTCTTGCCCGAAGGTGGACCATGGATCTCAACCTCCCGCACCTCATCCCAAGCTGTCTG
>JAMJFU010000220.1 GCA_023544525.1 Anaerolineae bacterium
CTCTGCCGGTGCTCGTTTCTGCTGTAGCAAGCCGGCCATGATCCGCATCGGTTCGTCGACGTGTTGGAAAAAAAGCCTGAGGCCGGCGCAGAGGTAGTTCAGCCCATCCTCGCCGCCTGGCGTCTTGATGAACCGGTTCCGCGGGCACTCGCCGTAGCAGGCAAAACGCACCTCGCACTCGCGGCAGTACTTGGGCAGCGTATCCCGTTTGGCCAGGCCGAAGAGGCGCTGTTTCTCGGAGGCTACCAACTCGATCAGGGGCGTCTCCAGGATGTTGCCCAGCAGGTAGTCCGGTTCGACAAAGTGGTCGCAGGCGTACAGGTCGCCATTATGCTCCAGGGCCAGGGCCAGGCCGCAGGTCTCCTGGAAGACGCAGAGCCCCCCCGGTTCGCCTGCCCAATGCGCCAGGGCACTATCGAACATCTGCACATAGACACGACCGACATCGCGCCGCACCCATTCATCGAACACACCGGTGAGGAACGCGCCGTACTGCTTGGGCTTGACCGAACGGTGGGTGACCATGTGGCCGTCCTGGGTATACAGAGGCCGGCGGTCACCGGGCCGGTCGCTCCAGCCCTGGTCGGCCAGGGGCATGGTCTCGGGCGTGACCCGCTCCACGATAGGGATGAATTGGATGAACTGGGCGCCGAGTTCGTCCCGGAAGAAGCGATAGATCTTCAGGGGATGGCCGGCGTTGGCGGCGTGCACGGTACACAGGATGTTGGCGTCGACGCCGTGTCTTGCCAGGCACTCCCAGCCGCGCATCACCTGACTGAAGCTGCCCCGTCCCCCCTTGTCGACGCGGTAGGCATTGTGCATGTCGCGCGGGCCGTCCACGCTAAGCCCGACGAGGAAGTTGTTCTTTTTCAGAAAGGCACAGAACTCGTCGTCCAGGCGGGTGCCATTGGTCTGGATTGCGTACTGGATGCTCTGCCCAGGTTGCTTGTGCGCTTTGGCCAGCGCCACTGAGCGCCTGAAGAAATCCACGCCCATCAGGGTCGGTTCGCCACCCTGCCAGGCCACGGTGACCTCCGGCACGAGACGGGCCTCTAGGAGCTGCTGGATATAGACCTCCAGGATCTGATCCGTCATGCGGAAGTTGCTGCCGGGGTAGAGCATCTCTTTGGAGAGGAAATAGCAATACTTGCAGTCGAGGTTGCACATCGCCCCTGTGGGCTTGGCCATCATGTGAAAGGCTGGGGGTGCGTTCGGTGGTCTCACCGCCAAGATGATCCATCCTCTCCGATAGCGTGATCCAGGATACGGCTGCCGGGACACCGGCCAAGGCCGCCAGTTATCGCCTGCATCCTACTGCCTTTGCACCCAATTGTCAAATCCGGGCTGGCTGGCCTGCCTCCGGCGCGATGTGGGAGCTGCCGCGTGAGACCTGGCGGCACTTGACTGCATCTTGGCGCTCAGCCCCAGTCTCGGGTATAATGGCACTATGGATGACAGGGTAGAGCTTTTGGCCCCGGCCGGCGACCTGGAAAGAGGGATCGCGGCCATCGATAGTGGTGCGGACGCCGTGTACATCGGCGCACCGCGCTTTGGCGCGCGGGTCAAGGCCGGGAATTCGCTGGAGGACATCACCGCGCTCGTCCAGCACGCGCACACGTTCTGGGCGCGGGTCTATGTCACCGTCAACACCCTGCTCCATGACCACGAGCTGCCTGCGGCGGTGGCCCTGATCCATCAGCTCTACGATGCCGGCGTGGACGCCGTTATCATCCAGGACGTGGGCCTGCTGATGTGTGACCTGCCGCCCATCGCCCTGATCGCCAGTACGCAGATGCACAACCACACCCCGGAGCGGGTGGCTTTCCTGGAGCAGACCGGCATCCGCCGTGCCATCCTGGCCCGCGAGTTGAGCCTGGCCCAGATCCGGGCCATCCGGGCTGCTACCACCCTCGAGCTCGAGACCTTTGTCCATGGCGCCTTGTGTGTGAGCTACAGCGGGCAGTGCTACCTGAGCTACGCCATCGGCGGGCGGAGCGGCAACCGGGGTGAGTGTGCCCAGCCATGCCGGCGCAGGTACACGCTCGTCGACCGCGATGGTCGCACAATCGTCGCGGACCGGCATCTCCTCTCTCTGCGGGACCTGAACCTGGCGGAGGACCTGGATGCGCTGCTCGATGCCGGCGTGACTTCGTTCAAGATCGAGGGTCGCTTGAAGGACCGGGCCTACGTCGTGAACGTCGTGAGTTGGTACCGGCAACGCCTGGATCGCGTGCTGACTGCCCGGGGTTGGGCGCGCAGCTCCTCGGGGCGTAGCCACGTCGACTTTCAGCCCGACGTGACCAAGACCTTCAACCGGGGCTATACGACCTACTTTCTCCACGGGCGAGGCGAGCCTCCGGGCGCCATCGAGTCGCCCAAGATGGTGGGCGAATACCTGGGCACGGTGAAGGTGGTACAGGGCGATGCTTTCTTGCTGGGGACCGTTGCCGGGTTGAACAATGGTGATGGGCTGTGCTGGTTCGATAACGAGGGGGATCTGGGCGGTACCTTTGTCAACGAGGCGCAACCTGTTCGCGGTGGCGTGCGTGTCGTGCCCCAGGATCTGGAGGGCATCCGCCCAGGCCTGCAGGTCTATCGCAACCGTGACCAGGTGTTTCTACGCCAGGTAGAGCGCAGCCAACCGCACCGCGAGATCGCGGTGGACCTGCGGCTGGAGGCGACCCTCGACGGTTTTCTGCTGCGCGCTCGCGATGAGGACGGGAACAGCGCCATTGCGCCGCTTGCAACCGGGAAGGAACCAGCGTTGAAACCCGCGCAAGCGGAGGCCACCGCCCGCAGGCAGCTCTCCAAGACTGGCGACACACCCTTTGCCTGCACAAAGGTCGAACTGGCCTGGGATCAGCCCTACTTCCTGCCGGTCTCGGCCCTCAACGCCCTACGCCGCGACGCCCTGGATCGCCTCGAGGCAGCGCGGGAGGCGAACCGCCCGCGCATGCCTGGGGGCGTCGTGCAGAACGACGTGCCCTATCCCGACACGACCCTCAATTATCGCGGCAACGTGCTGAACCGGCAGGCCGGGGCGTTTTACCGGCGCCACGGGGTGACCGACATCGAGCCCGCCGCCGAGTCGGGGCTCGCCATGGCGGGCCGGGTGGTGATGCGCTTGCGCTACTGTGTGAAGCACCAGCTTGGATTGTGCGATGGCAGGCCGGCGGCCGGGGGCAGCCAGCGCCCCGACAGGCCGCCCGAGCCCCTCTACCTGGTCGACGAGCAGGATCACCACCACCGGCTGCGCTTCGACTGTGCCACTTGCGAGATGGAGGTCCTGTACTAGCGGCCAGCCCGGTGCTTTCGCAGCCATGGATTCGGCGGCTGGCAGCAGCGCCAGGCGACGATCAGAGGGTGGCTCGCTCGCCCTCGACCGCGACCCTATTCGTCCTGACCAAAGAAGGATCTTATGGCGTGGATGACCTGCCCGGCTTCGCGGCGCTCCAATTGGGGGAAGAGGGGTAGGGACAGCACTTGCCTGGCTGCTGCTTCGGCGTTGGGGCAGGAGCCCTCTTTGTAGCCTAGATGGGCGTATGCTGGCTGTTGGTGGACCCCCCGCGGATAGTGGACCCCGGTCTGGATCCCCTGCCCCGCCAGGTATCTCTGCAATTCGCCACGACGCGCGGTCCGCACCACGTACAGGTGAAATACGTGCTCTGCGTCTGAGGGCTGCCAGGGTCGTGTAAGGGACTCGCAGTCTGCGAGCCCTGTATCATAGTCTGAGGCCAGGCTTTGCCGCCTGGCATTCCAGCTGTCGAGGTGCCGCAGCTTGGCCCGCAGGACGGCTGCCTGGACCTCGTCCAGGCGGCTGTTGGTGCCCAGTATCTCGTGATCGTAGGTCCCGCGCTGGCCGCCGTGGCGCAGCATGCGGGCCTTCTCCGCCAGGGCGGCGTCGCCAGTAGTGATCGCCCCGGCATCACCGTAGGCGCCCAGGTTCTTGCTGGGATAGAAGCTGAAGGCGGCCACGTCCCCCAGGGCGCCTACACGCCGGCCCTCGTACCGTGCGCCGTGCGCCTGGGCCGCGTCCTCCACGACAAGGAGATGATGCTGGCGGCTGATGCGCACGATGGCCTCCATGTCGGCCGGGCAGCCGTAGAGGTGGACGGGGATGACCGCTGCTGTGCGGGGGTTGATCGCCGCTTCAAAGGCCGCTGGATCCAGGGTATACCGGCGCGGGTCCACGTCTACAAAAACCGGGGTGGCACCTGCCATCGAGACCGCCAGGGCGGTAAAGGCCGCCGTCAGGGCCGGCACGATCACCTCGTCGCCCGGCCCGATGCCCGCTGCCCGCAGGGCAAGCGCCAGAGCGTCGGTCCCGTTGCCGACCCCTATGGCCTGGGCTGCCTCGCAGTAGGCAGCCCACTCGGCCTCGAACGCTGCGCCCTCCTCACCGAGGACAAACCATCCGCGGTGCAGCACTCGCTCGATAGCGTCGTCGATCTCGCGGCCGATGGTCTCGTATTCCCGTTTCAGGTCACCCAGGGGGATGGTCGGTGGCATGATCCTTCCCGGCTTCGAGCTGCCTGCTATCCTCCTGGCACGACTCCAGATCCTGTGGATAGCCGGCCCGGGGTTCTGCTTCAGGCCCTTCTTCCCAATAGTGCTGCCCGTACTGCTCGTAATACTGCAAGGTCCGCCGCAGTCCCTCCTCCAGCGAGATGCGTGGCCGCCAGCCCAGTTTGCTGTGGATCTTGCGATAGTCGCCGTAATAGTCGCCAATGTCGATCCTCTTTCGTTGCTCGGGCCAGGGCACCAGGCGACAGAACCCTTTCCCCGCGATTTCGATCATGAGCTGGGCGAGGCGCCACAGGTTGATAGGTTCATCCCCACCGAGATTATAGACCTGGCCATTGGCTTGATCGTCCACAGCGATGCACAACAGGGCATCGATTACGTCGTCGACATAGTTCAAGTCCCGGACCTGGCGCCCGTCGCCATAGACCAGCAATTCCTTGCCCTGCACCGCCAGGCGGATCCAGAGCCCCAAGAACGTCTGCCGGGCATCACAGACGCGCATGCGGGGCCCATACGTGTTTGTCAGGCGCAGCGAGGCGGCGCGCACGCCATACACGTTGTTGTAGACGATGTGATACCATTCTCCCGCCATCTTGTTGATACCGTTGACATCGGTGGGGTGGACCAGATGCCGTTCGTCCACCGGCAGATAGTCGGGTACGCCATAGATCTGGCGGGTACTGGCAAATACAACCTTGATGTCCGGATTGTTGTAGCGACAGGATTCGAGGATGGAGAGTTGGCTCCGGCAGTTTATCTCCAGGTCGGTGAACGGGTCCTTCATGCTGTCCAGGTGGCTGACCTGCCCGGCGAGGTTGAAGAGATAGTCCTGCCCCTGCACCAGGTAGTCCATGCTAGACCGGTCTCGCACATCTGCGATGTTGATCTGCACCTGGTCTTCGATGCCAGCTACGTTGAAAAGGTTGCCCCCATACTGGGGGATGAGCGAATCGACGATCAGGACCCTGGCGCCCAGGTTTGCCAGGCGGTGGGCCAGGTTCGAGCCAATGAAGCCGAGGCCGCCGGTGATGAGGATCCTTTTCCCGCGGAACCTCTCCTCGTGGCTGGTTCCCTGGCTTGTCGTATGATACTCGGCATCTTTGGACATCAGTCCTCCGCCTGGCGCTTATCCCGGCCCAGCAGTTGAGGCCAGCGCAACTCCCACCACAAGGCCCACAGTTGCAGGCCGGTGCGCCAAATGCGCCTGAAATTAAAGAACTGGCTCTTGCCGTAAGCCCTATGGTAATGGTGGACGGGCACCTCGGCGATGCGGAAGCCCGCATCCTGCACCTTTTTCATCAATTCCACACAGATGACGCCCGAATCCGACTTGAGGTGGACAGTGTCAAAGATGCTGCGTTTCATGAGACGAAAATCGCAGTCCACGTCGCAGATGCCTAGGCCAAAAGCTAGCTTGACGGTCCAGTGGTAGATGCGGCCGATAATGATCCGGTGCAACGGATCCGAGCGACTGATCTTGTAGCCATTGACCAGATCGATATCTTCACGCCAGGCATCGTACAGGCGGGCCAGCTCCCGGGGGTCATATTGGGCATCACCGTCGGTGTAAAAGATGAGGTCTTTGGTGGCGCTCTCAAAGCCGGTGCGCAGGGCCCCGCCATAGCCCCGGTTCTGGGTGTGGTGAATCACCCGCAGTTCCGGGTAGCGCTGTGCCAGTTCCTCCAGCACTTCTGCCGTATAATCTCCACTGCCGTCATTGACGACGATCACTTCGTAGTCGTCGGTCAAATCGCGCAGCGTCATCAGGGCGGTGAGCACCATGCTGGGAATCGTCCCGCCGTCGTTATAGGCGGGGAAAAAGGCAGAGATGCTGGGGCGCGGTTGCGCCCCTTCACTGGCTGTTCTTCCTTGTCCTTCCATGCCCTCCTTGGCCTCTCAGGATGAGGATTATAGCATCGTTGCCAGGCGACGTCAAGGAAAAGGCGCGAAACGATTGACGGGCTCTTTTGGCTGTGATATAATGTGTGCGTTCCTGGAGGACGGGACCATGTTGGCGATTTCCACCCTTGGCCTGGTCACAATCGAGCACGATGGAGAGCCTGTGACCGGGCTGGAGACGCGCAAGGCAGAGGCCCTGCTGCTGTACCTGGCCTGCACAGGCCGGGTGCATAGCCGCGAGGTGCTGGCCGAGATGTTCTGGCCGGAACGTACCTCCGAACGCTCTCTGGGAAACCTCCGTGTAGCCCTCAGCAACCTGCGCAAGCAGGTGGGCGAGTATCTCCTCATCGACCGCGACACCCTTTCCCTGGATCCAGAGGCCGGCGTCTGGCTGGACGTGGCAGAGTTGGAGACAGCGCTGACGGCAGACCAGATCGAAAGAGCCCTTGACCTCTACCGGGGGGACTTTTTCGAAGGCTTCTACCTGCCAGACAGCCCTGCCTTCGAGGATTGGTCCACCCTGGAACGGGAGCGGCTGCGGCGGCTGGTCCACAACGCGATGCGGGATCAGGTCGCGCATGATTTGGAGACCGGCGACTACCGGGAGGGCATCCGGCATGCTGCCCGCCTGCTGG
>JAMJFU010000221.1 GCA_023544525.1 Anaerolineae bacterium
CCGGCCTTCAGGTCACGTCGTGCAACTTCGGAAAACAGCAGTTGTTTCGCCATTTCATTCACTCCTTATTGGTAGATTGGTACATTGGTAGATTGGTAGATTGGTACATTGGTACATTGGGCATTTGCCCATTGCCTATTCAAGGATGGCCAGGATGTCGCTCTCCTTGAGGATCAGGTACTTCTTGTCGTTGAGCTTGACCTCGGTGCCGGCGTACTTGGCATAGAGGACGCGGTCGCCTTCCTTGACGTCCATGGGGATGCGCTCGCCATCTTCGTCGCGGCGGCCCGGACCGGCGGCCAGGACCGTGCCCTCCTGGGGCTTTTCCTTGGCCGTCTCGGGGACATAGATGCCGCTGGCCGTGACTTCCTCACGCTCGGCCGGTTCGACGACCAGTCGGTCTGCCAGGGGTTTGAGATTGAGTGCCATTTCAGCTTCCTCCTCGCGGATAATATGGATGGACATGATTGGCGCGCTAGCACTCTTTGAGCCTGAGTGCTAGCGCGTGCGTAGTATATCCGATATTGCCAGGCTGTGCAAATTTGGAGGGGGCTGTGTACTGTCAGGGCCAGGGAAACACCAGGGGCAAGACGATGACGACGACCGCCAAAGTGATGAGGTCCAGTGGCAAGCCCATCTTGAGATAATCTCCAAAACGGTAGCCCCCTGGACCCATGACCAGGACGTTGGACTGGTGGGCCACCGGCGTCAGAAACCCAGCAGAAGCTGCGACGGCGACGCACATCAGGAGCGTGCGCGGGTCACCGCCTATCTGCCGGGCAGCACCGATGGCAATGGGGGCGATGAGCACGGTGCTGGCAGCGTTGGACATGAACTGGGTCAGCAGGTTGGTCAGGATGTAGAACCCAACCAGCACGGCCATTGGCCCCAGGCCGCCCACTGCGTCGACCATCAGGCTCGCCAGATACTCGGCTGTGCCGGTATTCTCCATGGCGATCCCCAGGGGCAAAGTGCCGGCCACCAAAAAGACCGCCTTCCACTCGATGGCCTGATAGGCTTCGTCCATCGTCAGGCAGCCGGTGATGACCATCAACACTCCGGCCAGGAGGGCGGCGGCCATGATCGGCAGCCAGCCAGGTATCACCAGGACCAGCATCAGGAGTACCAGGCCCGCTGCCAGTGGCGCCTTCCCCGAACGGATGGCTGGTGCTTCGCCACTGTCGCCCAAGACCACAAAGTCGGGCTCGCGTTGGAGGATGCGGAAGCTGTGTCGCGGGCCCTGTACCAGGAGGGTATCGCCAAAACGCAGGGGCAGTTCGGCCAGGCCTGTGCGCCTCGGGCGCCCATCGCGCAGGATGGCCAGGACTGAGAGGTTGTACTTCTCTCGGAACTGGATGTCGGACAACGTCTTGCCCACCAGCCGGGAGTGAGGCGAAAGCAGGACTTCGGCAACGCCGATGGCCCCGGACTGCAGGTCTTTGTCGGCGACGCCAACCTCGGGCTGGACCTCCAGGCGCCCGGTCGCTTCTGCCCAGACCAGGTTGTCCACCATCCCCTCGATCAGCAATACGTCACCCCGCCTCAGTATGAAATCTCTGGTCGGTGCCAGCCGTGACTCGCCGCCCCTCTCTATGCCGATGACGGACAGCTCAAAGTCCTGGCGCAACCCGCTTTCCGCCAGAGTCTCCCCGATCAGCACAGAGCCATAGGGGATGCGTGCCCGGAACAGCCGCTCGCCCAGCCGGTAGAGGTCTATGATGTCCACGTCGGGCCCAGCTACCTCGGCCAATCGCTCGGCAGGGCTCCGGTCTGGCAATAGCCGGCTGCCGACCAAGACCATATAAACCACGCCCGCCACGAGGGCCACGAGTCCGACCGGGGCGAAATCCAACAGGGAGAAAGGCTGGAGGCCAGCTGTGCGCAGGGCGTCACTGACCAGGATGTTTGGCGGCGTACCGATGAGCGTCGTCATGCCGCCCAACAACGATCCATAGGCCAGGGGAAGCAACAACCGGGAGGGATTGATCCGGACACGGCGCGACATGCTCACTACGGAAGGCAACAGCACTGCTGTGGCACCCACATTGTTCATGACCCCCGACATCAGGCCGACGGTGGTCATCAGCAGGCCGGTGAGGCGTGTGATCCGCGTGCCGGCGATCTGAAGCAGCCGGTCCGCTACCAGGTTGGCCACCCCGGTGTGCAACAGGCCGCCACTGACGATAAAGATCGCCCACACGGTCACGACGGCAGGGCTGCTAAAGCCAGCAAAGGCCTCTGTGGGTGTCACCAACCCCGTCACAATGAGGGCCAGCAAGACGAGGAGCGCCACCACATCGACGCGCAGCCAGTCGACGATGAAGAGCAGGACAGAGATGGCCAATATGGCGAGCATCAGCGCAATGTCGCCGGTCACGCTTTCCTCTTCCTCCTTTGTCCGCCATAGTACCATGGGCTGGCCCATTTGGCAAGCATGCCGCATTCTTACATGGCCAGTTGCCCCAAGGAGGTTCCTCTCCTTGGCTTCGCCCCCTGGACAGCCGCTGCGCGACCAAGAACCCTGTCATTCCGAACGTAGCTAGCGGAGTGAGGAATCTCCTGTTGCCCCAGCAGAGATCCCTCCCTAGCGGTCGGGATGACTGGCGCTGAACCGCAGCAGAGGGCAATCTCCCGCTACCCCGCCTCACAAACCTGTCATTCCGAACGTAGCGCAGCGGAGTGAGGAATCTCCGGCTGCCCCAGTGCCAACCCCAATTGGCCTATTTTGACAGAAATACCTAACTATGTTACCCTGTTGGTACGCGCCCTACGAGGAGGTGGAGGATGAGAAGGACGGTATGCTGGCTGGCGGTCCTGATCCTGGCGGGACTGGCCCTGGGTGCCTGCAGCCTGCGGACTGGGCAACAGGAGACAACTACACTCCCGGCCTTTGACGTCCTTGCCCAGCGGATCCCGGCCGCTGTCGACAACGCCTTCTTTTTCGACTTCAAGCCGGACGATCCGGCGGCGCAGCACTGGGCAGCCATCCGTAGTCGCCTGGAGCAGAACCCCCAAATGCAGCAGGGTCTGGAAAATCTGCTTGACCGGTTCCGAGTCGAGGCTTATGGGCTGGAAGCGGTCATCGAGGGCCCGGCCGCAACTGCTCTGTGGGACGGGACCACCGTCGTCCTGTTGCCGGTCCTGGATGAGGCGGCAGCCTGGGATAGAATGGTCCACAACCTGGGAGACGCGCAGGCCTGGGAACAAGAGACCGTCGAGGGCAGACTGATATACCATGGCCGGTTCTGGGAGGCGGGAAACCAGCCGACGCACCTGGCCTGGACCATGGACAAGGACCTGCTTTACCTGGCCTACCGCCCCGACAGCCGGAGCGTCGACCGGCTCGCTGACCTGCTTGAGTTGGCCAGGGGAGCCAGCCTGGCTGCCCTGGACTCCTGGGAAGTGTTGCGGCAGCGGCTGCCGGATGATCCCCTGGCCGTTGTTTTTGTCCCGGTCGCCGAGTTGGCGGGGCGCCCCACCCCGGTTCCCGTGAACCCTCCAGCTGCCGGGGATCAACCGCCAAGCGCAGCGCTCGAGCGTCACCTGGAGGCCCTTGCCCTCGCCTTTACCCCCGAGGATGCCGGGTTGCGCATGGATATCCAGGGGGTGTTGGACCCTGATGCCGGAGCCGAGCCTGCCCTCCAGGCGCTCTTCAAGCTGCCAGCGGTCGAGGCAGCAGGTTGGGACCGCCTGCCGGCCAATACTGCCCTCGCCCTATTGAGCCACGATGCACCGGCGATCTTGCCCTGGTTCAGTGGTATCTTTGGCCTGGACTTGGGCCCGGAAACCCCCTTTGGCGCAGCCGCCGGCCTGGACCTGCAGGCAGACCTGCTCGGGGAGGGAGGGCCCTTGATGGGCCCGTTCGCCCTGGCCGTGACACCACCCTTGCCTGCACAGCCCATCAGCCAGGGGTTGCCTGCTCTCCAGGCGCTCCTGGCCAGCAGGGAGGTGCTGCCGGCGCAGGTTGAGAGGCTGGCCGCTGCCCTGGAGGGACGGGGTGCCGTCTTGGATACAGCTGACCTAACCGGCATGGAGCTCCGTACCCAGGTTGGCACCCAGCTCAGCGGCTACGCCCTGTCTTTTGGTCTGGATGGTGGCACGCTGTATATGGGCAGCAACCCCCAGATCATCGAACAGGCGGTGGTTGCCGGCAGCGAAGGCTCGGGCCTGTTGAGTACAGCTGCCTTCCAGGCCGTCCTGCCCCAGCTACCTGAGGGTTCGTTTCTCCTCGGTTACGTCAGCAGCCAGCCCCTTATCGAGCTGATTCAGTTCAACACGGATGGGGAGCAAGACGGCCCAAGCGCGGTGGTCCAGTTCCTGGATGCGTTTGATGCCATGGGCATCGGGCTACGGCTGGAGTCAGAACCGGCAGGCGGCGCCGGGCCGGGCAGGGTCGAGGGCGTGGCCTATTTCCTGATGGAAGAGTGAGCCAGCCAGCTGGTCCGTGCCGAGTTCCCTAGCGGCCGTAGAGAGCGCTGACGAGTATGCAGCAGGCTTTGAGCTAGGATGGGCATCCGCTCGATCTTTTGGCTGGCCTTCCGCGAGTTGAAGGGCCGTCCGGGGCGCTCCCTGCTCTCGCTGTTGTCCCTTTCCCTGAGCGTCGGCCTGATTGCCGCTACGGGCAGCATCGGTGCGTGGATGCGGGCTGGCGTGGCCAGCCCAGCACCGCTGGTCGGGCAGCAGGCCGATCTATGGATCAGCAGTGCTTACGACGCAGACTATGATCTGTCTGCATCGTTGGTCGGGCGGGTCGCGTCTGGTCCGGGCGTCGAGTCCGTGCTAGCCCTGCTGCGGCGTCCCGTCCGTGTCGAAACACCTCCCTCGGTTTCTGCAGCTGGGCCGGGCGAAGGACGGGGAGCAGGCACAGGTGGCGCGCGAGTCGATACCCTGACCCTGGTGGGCGCCGACCTGGAAGCCTATTTCCGGTTCCACGGCCTCCAGCTGGCCGCCGGCAACCTGCCGGCGCCTGGCGAGCCAGGGCTGGTGGCCCTGGCCCCCTGGGCCTTTGGCCGCGAAGTGGTGCCAGGCCAGTTGGTAACCCTGACCATCCCCGCTGGACGAACGGCGCTGCCGGTCACGGGCCTGCTCGAGATCGAGAGCCTGGCCTCGATCCGCCACGGCCTGGTCCTGTATGCCCCGAGGCAGACCGTCGCCGAGCTGTTCGGCCTGGGCGACGCCGTCACGCTCCTGGAGGTGCGGTTGCAGCCGGGTGCGACCACAGGGCGTGTGCAGCGCGTGCTGGAGCAGACACTGGGCCCGGCGTATAGTGTCTCGGCGACGAACCGCCCTGGCTTCCAGCTCTGGCAGCGCCTGATCCTGGGTGCCCTCGGTTTTGTCGATGCCCTTACACTCCTGGCCAGCATCTGCCTGGTCTATGCCATCTTCTCGCTGAGCGCCCGTGCCCGCCGCCGTCACATCGCCCTGCTGCGCGTCGCCGGTGCGCACCAACGGGATGTGCTGGCCATGCTGCTAGCGGAAGCACTTCTCCTCGGCATTGCGGGTAGCCTGGCAGGCCTGGCCCTGGGGCTCGGCCTGGCCCGCGCCGGAGGTGCCTTCGTGCTGGAGGGCAGCGCCCCCACGGGGTTGCCACCAATGCCTGCCGCCACGCTGCTACTGGCCGCGACGGCGGGCATTGTCGCGGCCCTGGGCGGTGCCATGGTGCCCACTGTCCGGGCAGCCCGGCAACCTCCAATCGAAGCTCTGTGGACCGTCTCCCCCTTGACCCGCGGCGGCAGCGACTTGGGCGGCCGGTGGCCGTTTGCTACAGCCGGCCGCCTCCTTCCGGGCGGGGCTTCCCTGCCTCTGGCCAACCTCAGCCGCGAGCGCCGCCGGGCCTTTGGCATTATCCTCGCCCTGTCGCTGGTCCTGGCCATGTTCGTGGCCAACGTCGGGGTCCTCTCGCTGCTGGGCGAAGAGATAGCCTCCACCTTTGGGCGCCTGGCTGGCGGCGATTATCTGGTCCTGCCTGCCCTGACCACCATCTCCTTCCGCGAGCTGGCAGGGCAGGATACGTCGGACGTACCGCCCCTGGCCCCGGTGCTCCTGGAGGCGCTGGAGGGACTGTCAGGCCAAGCCTGGCTCATGGGCGGGACCACGGCCGACGTCGAGGCCCTGGAGGTCTTTGCCGGCCAGCCCACCCTGCTGTTGGACATCGAGGCCTATGCCCAGATGGGCGGCTTTCGCTTTCGGGAAGGGAACTGGGCCCGGGCCCTGGAGGTCTTCCGCCAGGGACCGGCGATCTTGCTGGCCCCGGTCGTGGCCCGGCGGCTGGGCGTCGGGCTGGGGGATCCTGTGCCGTTGCCCACCCTGGCCGGCTCCGTTGGCTTTGAGGTGGCGGGCATCGGCGACAGCGAGTTCACCACGTGTGTGCTGGATCTGTCCGATGGCGTCGCCTACTTTGGCGTCAATGAGGTCAACGCGGTGATGGTCCAGGTGCGGCCCGGTGCGGCCCGGTCCCTGGTACGGCAGGCCCTGGTCGAAGCAGTGCGGGCCCACGGCGGCACATTGCTGTCCTTGAGCCAGGCTTCAGCCCAACTCCAGCAGGTTTTCGCGCAGGCCCGGCTGGGTACCAGCCTGCTCATCGGTGCCAGCGGCCTCGTCGCGCTGCTGGGCGTGGTTAACGCCATGCTGTCCAGCACCGTCGAGCGCCGCAGGGAGATCGGCCTCCTGCGCGCCGTGGGCGCTACACCGCAGCAGGTGATCCAGATGATCGTGAGCGAAGGGGCGATCCTGGGCGCCATCGCAGCCCTGCTGGGCCTGGCCCTCGGCTGGGTCTGCACCCTGCTCTTTGCCGGCCTCGCCGGCCCGCGCCTGGGTCTCTCCGGCGCCAGCCTCGCAGGCTGGGGCGTGTGGCGTCCCTTGCTGGCAGCCAGCGCCGCAGGGTTGTTGGCCTGGCCGCTCCTGGCCATGTTGGGTGCCGTGCTGCCAGCCCTGGCCGTCGCGCGGCTGCCCGTCATCCAGGCTTTGTACGAGGGTGGGCCTGGCGGGGGCTAGAGGCCTGGGCCGCTGCTGCTGGCCAAGGGCCGCGCTC
>JAMJFU010000222.1 GCA_023544525.1 Anaerolineae bacterium
CAGGTAGGCGCCAAAGTGCTGGCCCACGATAGAGGCCCATTCCTGGACACTGGGATCCTGTTCACCCAGGTCCAGATCCAGGTGGGCCCATCGCTCCTGCACGTCCTCGATGGCAAAGGTCTGCCCACTGACAGCCGCCCGGTTGGGCTCGGTGTCCACGTAGGGCATAGCGTCAAGGCGCTGGAACGCCTCAGGCATCCCGCTAGCGACCTCGATGTTGATCAGGCCCTGCTCCAGGGCCAACCGGTATACGACCGCCGCCTGGCAACCCATCAGATGCCGGGCCTGCTCCACGATGTAGTTAAGGATGTCGTCCAGCGGGCGCTCAGAGTTGAGAATGGCTAGCACGCCGCGCAAGCCCTCTGCCACCCTGCGACGGCGCTCGCTCTCCTCCAGCCGTTCCTGCTCTGCCTCGTACAGACGGGCGTTTTCGATGGCCACCGCTACCTGGTTGGCAAAGGCGTGGACCAGGCCCGCTTGCGGCGGCCCGTAGAAGTCGGGCTCTTCGTGATCCAGCGTGAGCATGCCCATGACCTCCTCTTTGACCATCAAGGGCACCCCCAGCCAGGAACGAACGTAGCCAAAGGTCGTGTCGAGTTCCTGTCCGGCGCCATCCTGGAAACGGCGGGCCATGGCTGTGTCGCTACGCACGTCGGGGATGATCACCGGCTCCTGCAGACGGACCACCTCTTGGTTGGCTGGAGCGTCTGCCAGGGGGAACCGCAGGGTGAGGACGCGGCTCCGATCGATCGGGCCACGATAGGCACGCACCGCGAGACACCCGTCGTCCAGGGTCAGGACCGAGGCTCCCGTATAGTCGACGACCGTCTGTAGCTGGTCGAGGATCACTTCCAGGAGCGGGCCTAGCTCCAGCGTGGAGGCCACATTGTGGGAAACCTCCAATAGGCTTGCCAGCGCCCGGGTGCGCTCATCGACGCGCTGCTCCAGGCTCTGGTAGGCGGCGTGCAAGACCTCTTGGGCCTGCTTGTGTTCCAAAGCATTGACAAAGACGGCCGCCACCAGGTGCAACAGCTGGATGCTGTCCTCCGACCAGACCTTTGGCTCTCTCACCGAATCAAAGCCCACGAAACCGACCGTCGCGCCGCGATAGACCATCGGTACCGCGATGAGCGACTGGATCCCCTGTCGCTCAAACTCCTGCCGCTCCGCCCCTGCCTCAGGCGGCAGATCGGCTACCCGGGGTATGTGCAGGCTCTCACCGCGCAGCAACTGCCGGTTCGACCAGACCAGCTCCTCCACCGAGAGCCCTTGCAGCGAGTCGATCTGTGGCTCGACCCCCGGCGCGGACCACTCATGTGTGCAGTCCATCCAGCCATAGTCCTCGGAAAAGCGGAACACGTAGCTGCGGTCCACCCCCATGAACTCGCCCACCACGCGCAGGGCCTGGTGGATGCCGCTGTCGATCTCCTCAAGGGGCATATTGATAAAGTCAGTCGAGATGCTGCTGACAATACTCTCAAAGGCGGCCCGATACTGCAGCGCTGCCTCGGCTCGCTTCTGATCGCTGATGTCCGTATGGGAGCCGACCAGGCGGTAGGCCTGCCCCTCCTGGTCACGGACCGCCTGACCCCGGGCCAGGATCCAGCGGTAGCTGCCATCTTTGTGGCGCAGCCGATGCTCCAGGTAGTAGAGCGGTGTCCGGCCCTGCAGATGCTCCTCAATCTCAGTAGACGCCCGTTCAAGGTCATCTGGGTGGATCAGCCTCTTCCACGACTCGAACCGGTTGGTTATCTCCCCCTCGGCGTAGCCCAGCATCGACTTCCAGCGGGGTGAAAAGTAGACCTCCCCAGTCTCGATGTTCCAGTCCCAGATGCCGTCATTGATGCCTTTCATCACCCGGGCCAAGCGCTCCTCGCGTTGCTGCAGCATGCGCAGTGCGGTTTCCAGCTCCTGGTGGGCCTCCACCCGCTCGGTAGCATCAATGGTCACATTGAGGATGCCTGCTACCTCGTCACCCTCGAGAATCGGCGCCAGCACCACGTCCCAGTAGCTGACGACCCCTTCCGACTCCAGACGCATCGCTTCTAGCTGGATGACCTCACCGGCCATGACCTTCTCGAAAAGGGGCAGGACGGTCGGCTCTGTGCCGGGCAAGAGATCAAAATAGTACACACCTGGTGCAATGTCTACCGCCGAGGGCGGTGCATAGCGGTCGGCAAAACCGGCCCAGGTTGGATTGTAGCGGCGCAGGATATAGTCCTGGTCAAAGATGGCGATACCCATGGGCATGCGGTCAAAGAGGGACTCTAGCAGGTTTAGCTGCCTGCTCAGGCCCGGGTCAGGGTCCAGCGACACCACGGGAGCGCCGCCCGCTGCTTCAGCCGGCAGCAGCTCAAAAAGGCAGTGCTCGGCCCCGGAGGCCTGGCAGGCACGCTCGACGCAGACAATGTCCCGCCGGCCGGTCAGCACGTTAACGAACCCCACCAGCACACCAGCCGTATAGGCACACGCAGTTAATCCGTGGCTTTCTTTGTGCTGCCGGATCATCCAGGCCTCGAAACTATCGTCAGCCCGGATCAATAGCCGGCCAATGGGCCACTCCACTGCCTCTATCTCAAACCGCCCAAAGCCAGCCGCCTCATAGGCGGCAACGCAGTCACGAAGCGCCCGCTCGCCATCGGCAGCCTGGCCTGAACGGCCAAACGCCTGGGCAAACGATGCCCCGCCGTTGGCCCCAGCCTGCTGCAAGACCGAATCCGTGAGTCTCTGCCCGATCAGCGTCTCTAGCTGCCGGCGCAAACTCCAAAAACCAGCCTCGATGTCCAGCAGGGCCATGCGTGCGCCACCAAAACGCAAGACACCAGGCCGTTGTTGGCTCAGTAAATCTTCAGAACTCAATAGCTCCCCCAAAGGTCTCTCCCCAATACCCGGCACCAGCTCCGATGGCTGCCCGGGCTCGGGCCTATGCCATACGGTGGCGGCTGACATCCATTATACATGCCCCGCTTTGTTTCCGTCAACCTTGTCACCGCCCGCCGCGACGTTCGACGAGGGCTCCAACCAGGCCGTTCTGTTTGACAGCCGCCCGAGCCGGTGCTATGATCCCTTTCTGGGAGGAAACCTACCGTTGACGAATCAAGAGACACCCGATCCTCAGAGCTCAAAGCGGGGGGAGCCAGAGGCGGTATGGACCTATCGTGGCTACCAGCTGCGGCCCAGCGAGTTCACAACCGCCATGGTCCACCTGTTTCGAGCCGAAGTCCAGCGGGCCAACGTCTGGCGGCAGCGCCTGGACTCTACGACGAACTGGGCCGTGATCACCACCGGGGCCGCCATCTCATTTGCCTTCAGCCGGCTTCAGCCCCGGGATCACAACGTCATCATCCTCGACGTCTTGTTGGTCACACTCTTCCTCTACATTGAGGCCCGCCGCTACCGGTACTACGAGCTCTGGAGCTCGCGGGTGCGGCTGATGGAGACTGACTTTTTTGCTACCATGCTGGTTCCCCCCTTCCATCCGGCCCCTGACTGGGCCGAGACCCTAGCGGAGAACCTGCTCCAGCCGCACTTGCCGATCTCACTCTGGGAAGCGCTTGGCCGCCGCTTTCGCCGCAACTATTTGTGGATCTATATGGTCCTGAACATCGCCTGGCTGGCCAAGGTTTGGCTGCATCCGATGCTGACAACTTCCTGGTCAGAGTTCTTGTTGCGGGCGCGCATCGGAGCCATTCCCGGCGAAGTCATCTTGACCGCGGGCTTGATCTTTAACGGCCTGTTAATGGCGATCGGCCTCCTGACCGTTGGCCTGCAGCAAGCCACGGGCGAAGTGCTTCCCCGCTTCGAAACCTTCCATCTGCCCAATCATGTGCCCGGAAAAGAGACGCCCAGCGCTGCCGATCGCTTCGCGGCCTGGTTCCGGCCCAGCCGCAGGCGGCAGCAGTTGTTAGCCTTTATCGTGACAGACAAGGCGCGGGCCGTTGCTGACCGCATCCTGAGTGACATGGGCCGGGGTGTAACTGCCCTCTCGGGCATGGGCATGTACACTGAAGAGTCGCACGCCGTCTTGATGTGTGCCATCACCGTCACCGAAGCGCCCAGTCTGCGGGCATCGGTCTTGGCCAAGGACCCGCAAGCCTTCGTGATGCTGACACCCGCCCAGGAAGTTCTGGGCAAAGGATTCGTACCCCTGCGGACGGACATGGACGATCGAGGCAGCGGCAGGTCCGTGCCCTGAGGCAGGGTTTCCACACAAGGAGCATCTGTTATGTCGACTCTAGTCCAGGAAAAAGTGGGACAGGCCATCGGCATCCTCCAGGAGACGGGCATCGATCTGTGGCTCACCTTTGTCCGCGAAACCTCGGCCGGTGGCGATCCCGTGCTGCCCCTCATCTACGGCGAGGGAGACCTTACCTGGCAGAGCGCACTGATCCTCACTCGCTCCGGGGAACGGATTGCCATCGTGGGCCGCTTTGATGCCGAAGCCGCCCGGGCAACAGGTGCCTACCCTACCGTCATTCCCTACGACCAATCCTGCAAACCCGAGCTATTGCGGGTCCTGGACCGGCTTGCCCCCGCCCAGATTGCCCTGAACTATTCTCAGAACGACGTGCTGGCCGATGGACTCGGCCATGGCCTGTATCAGGTGCTGGACAGGTATCTGGACGACAGCGTCTACTCAGAATGCACCCTGTCCGCGGAACAGGTGATTGCGCTGCTGCGCGGGCGGAAGACGCCGGCAGAAGTTGACCGGATCCGGGCAGCGGTCGATACAACCCGCCAGATCTACGAGCGGACCTTTGACTATGTCCAGCCGGGCATGACCGAAATCGAGATTGGCCGCTTCATGCAGGCACAGTTGCAGGAGTTTGGGGTGGGACCGGCCTGGCATCTGGACCACTGTCCGACGGTCAACGCCGGCCCGGACTCACCCATTGGCCACGTAGGCCAGACCAGCCACCAGGTAGCCCGAGGCCAGTTGCTTCACTTCGACTTTGGGGTGCGGCAGGATAGCTATTGCTCCGACATTCAGCGGGTGATGTACTTCCTCGCACCTGGCGAGCACACCCCGCCCAGCCCGGTGCAGCGTGGCTTCGACACCGTCGTCCGGGCCGTGCGGGATGCTGTCGGCGCGATGCGTCCAGGGGTGCTCGGCAAGGAAGTAGACGCCGTGGCCCGAGGCGTCATCACCAATGCAGGTTACCCCGAGTTTAGGTATGCCACCGGCCACCAGCTCGGCCGGCTGGCTCACGATGGGGCCGGCATACTGGGCCCCGAGTGGGAACGCTACGGGGATACTCCCAACCGGCCACTGGAGGCGGGCCAGGTCTACACCGTCGAACCGGGCTTGATGGTGGAAGGCTATGGTTATGTGGGCTTGGAGGAAGACGTGGTCGTCACCGAAACCGGAGCCGAGTTCCTCGGAGATCCTCAGCTGAAACTGATCCTGCGCTAAGGTACCGGGCTATGCCAGCAGGCTAGCGAGTGTGACTTGTTCGTTCTCCAGCTTTTCGGCAGAGCGCTTGTAGGCTAGCCGCTGCTTGATCAGCGATTGCATCGGCCCGCGCTCTTCGTCGGGCCGGCCTACCGCCATAACGCCCGTCAGCTTGCCCCCATCAAAGTAGTAGAAGGCATAGCTGCCCTCCTCCAGGGACCCCCGCAGCACAGTCTGATCCCAGGAATCAATGTCTCCCCAGACCTCCAGGCTCAGGTCAAAAAGGTCCGAGAAGAAGTAGGGCATGACTGTGTATGGCGCCTCATCGCCAGCCATATTCCGTCCTGCTCGAATTCCCTGATTCTGGGCCACGTCCCAGTGCTCCACCCGCAGCCGCTTGTCAAAGACCTGGTCGGGCCAGGCTGCAATGTCGCCCGCGGCATAGATGTTGGCATCGCTGGTGCGCAGATACTCATCGACCAGTACGGCGCCGGCCTCTCCCAGCGCCAGCCCTGCCCCCTGGGCAAGTCCCGTGTTGAGCCGGATGCCCACGCCCATCACAACCAGATCGACGTCCAGTGTCTCGCCATTGTCCAGCACCGCACGAGCCACCTGCCCGTCCCCCTCCAGGCGCTCCGCTGTCGTGCCCGTCAGCACGCGCACGCCCTGCTCCCGGTACATGGACTCGAGCCATTCGCTAAATTCCGGTGGCGCGATGCGCGCCATGAGGCGCGCCCTCGGGAAAGCCATGGTGACGTGGGTGCCCAGTTGGGCCAGCGACATCGCCACCTCTGAACCGATAAAACTACCACCCAGGATCAGAGCGCGCCGTCCCTTCCCCCCAGCATCACGGATCCGTTGCGAATCCTCGACGGTCCTCAGCGTCAGGACCTGGTCCAGGTCGTTTCCCGGCAGAGGCAACCGCCAGGCGCGAGCACCCGTCGCCAGCAGGAGCCGATCGTAGCGCAGGGTCTGGCCGTTGTCGAGGCTCACCGTGCGATTTGCTCGATCCAGGACCAGGGCACGCGTGTCCGTCAGCAGGTCAATGTGCTGGCTTTGATAGTACTCCTCATCCTGGAGAAAGACACCCTCAAGTTCCTTTTTCCCCTGGAGAAAACTCTTGGAGAGTGGTGGCCGGTGATAGGGCCGGTGGTGCTCCTGTGTCACCAGCACCAGGCTGCCCTGTGGGTCAACCTGCCGGATCGCCTCGGCGGCGGAACCACCCGCCAGGCCACCACCTATGATCACGTATTTGTAAGCATCCATCGTCTATCCTTTCTTGTCCAGTCGTACCAATCTGGTCGTCCCGGTACGCCGCCTGCCGGCACATCATCTTCCAACCCGCCTCCAGACTCAGCGTCTGCCGGTCGTCGCACTGGCAGGGTTGACCATCCCACATCCCTAAGGCGCAGGAACCAGTTTGTAAACCTTGCCCGTATCCCGCACAGGTCCGGGCCAGCCCGTGGTCAGCACATAGAGCTCCCCGTCACTATCCTCACCGAAGGACAGCACAAAGTCGTTCACCCGCCCGTTGTCGGACGTGGCTATCGTGAATGGCCGGAACTCCCACTGGCTATCGGGCGAGGCGGGAGGCACCGCGTCAAGAATCTTGCCATCACCATTAACAAAGG
>JAMJFU010000223.1 GCA_023544525.1 Anaerolineae bacterium
ATGCTGTCCAGCGAATCCATCAGGCTGCGGCCCAGTTGAACCTCACGGATGATCCGGTCGAACTCCTGCCCGGCTGGATCCGGGATCTGGTTCGAGACCCACTCCACCGCCTGTAGCAGGCCATAGCCGGCCCGCAGCGAGCCCACCAGGTGGTCCAGCACGTCGGGCAACTGCCCATTGAAGGACCGCAGCCGCCGGCGCCGGCGCGTGCGCACGTAGATGATGGGCAGGACAAAGCCCAGCGCTCCCAACAGAGCAGCAGTAACGAGGCTGCGCTGGATAAAGTAGCCTACCACGATAAAAACCACCAGGATGAGCGCGCGGATGGCGATATACTCGGTGACGGTCAGAGCCAGGTCCGCCTGGGCCAGATCCTCCCGCATGCTGGCGCCGTACCCCTGCCGTTGCACCGAGCGATCCACCCGCTTCAGCAAGGACTGCGCTTCGTCGCCCCGTCCAGCCTGGCGCTCGCCCTGGACCCATTCCTCCAGGCGCTCGTCGATCTCGTCCCTGGGCACCATGGTCTGGCCCAGCCCGTAGAGCAAGATCAGCGTGGCGATGGCGATGAGGATGCCGACGGGCAAGAATACCGTCATAGGCTCACCCCCCGGGCCGCGGCGGGCCCTCGCCAGGAGAACAGCCCGCGTTTCTTGGCCTTTTTCCGCCTGGCCCGGCCCTCACCCAGCCGCAGGCCCTCGGACTCGGCGCGGGCGCCCCTTTCGATCAACATCTGGGCCAAGCGCTTGATATTCTGCGCGGCCATGGTGTCACTGTACTCCAGGACCAGCGGCACCCCGCGGTTCAGGGAGGCGGTCACCGGGCCAGGTGCATACTCGATGGTCTGCACGATGGGATAGCCCAACGCCCGCTCCATATCCTGTAGTTTGATCTCGCTGCGATGGTAGGCATGGTTGAGCACCAGCAGCGTCCTGTCCAGCTCGTAGCTGAGCAGGTCCAGGACCTCCATGAAGCGGTGCACGTCGCGCAAGGCCGTCACCTGGGGCGTGGTGATGACAATCACGTGCTGTGAGATGTCCAAAATTGCGAGGGTCGAATCGTCAAGCGTCGACCAGGTGTCCACGACCAGGTAACCGGCATCCAATTCTGCGAGACGCACCAACAGGCGCTTGAGCTCCTCGGGACGGATGGTGTCGGCCGCGTCCAGGTTGTGGGGTGCGGACAACACCTGGATCCCCGAGCTATGGGTCGCCAGCGACCGCCGCAAGAGCTGGTTGTCCAGCTCGTCCAGTTGGGGCAGGAGGGTACCGATCGAGGTCGCGCTGGTGATGTTCAGCGCCGTGTCGACGTCTCCAAAGCGAAGATCACCGTCTACCAGGGTCACCGGCTTCTCTGAGGCTGCTTTCAGGGCCACGGCCAGGTTGATGGCCAGCGTAGTACAGCCGACCCCTCCCTTGGGGCTGAAGATAGAGACCACCTCGGCGCGCTCCCCGGGCTCCTGCGCCGTGCCGCCCGGCAGGGCTTTGGCCCCCGGCGACTCCTTGCGGCGTTGCACGATCAGGTCGAAGGCCTGGCGCACACTGCTGAGCAGGTCAGCCTCGCCGAACGGTTTGAGCAGGAACCCCTGGGCGCCGTAGAGCATGGCCTGGCGGACCATGTCCACCTCGCCCATCATGGCCACGACGATGACGGCTGCACCCGATGCAGGCGCGGAAAGGCGGTTCAGCAGATCGCCCTTCTGGAGGATGCCGCTGCCAATGTCCACCAGGATGACGTCGGGCGTGAGGCGGTCGAGCGACTCCGGGACCTGGGACAGGTCGCGCACCAGGCCCAAAAAGACCATATCCGGCTCTGAGCGGATGACGTCTGCCATCCAGTCGCCCACCGGATCGGTGCCGGGGATGACCAGCACCCGGACGTTGTCCCGCAGCCCGGGAATTTTGTCAGGGCTCATGAGCCGCCTTCCTCACTCCAGAGGCTGCGGCAAGACAATGCCGTACCGCAGCATCAGATAGTTGATGTTCACCGGCTGCACGTTGAACAGCGCTTCATTGTCCGCCTTGCGCAGGGCCAGGTCGATCGTAGCCACAGAATCGCGCAGGTACTTGAGGACCACCGCATCCTGGGGATCGACTTTGAGCAGCAGGGCCGTGCGGCGCGGTGCGGCCTGGCCCTCCTCCGCCGCCTCGGCCTCTTGTGGGGACTGGGGTTCGCGAAGGATCTCCAGGACCTCGAGGTTCTGCAGGGCCAGGACGGAGGCGTGATCAAAACTCTGGTCGCGCTCGACGTTGTGGATGGCCTCTTCCTGGCCGAGCAGGATCAACTGCTCAGGATACATGGGCGTCTCGAGGATCACGTCCAGGCTGAACAACACGTCGACGTGGTCGCCGCGCAGCACAGCGCCCCACTGGCTCAGGACGTCGTTGGCCGGCAGCACCACCGCCAGGCGGTCGTCGCCGATCGAAATACGGACCCGCGTCGTGTCGCTAATGACCTGGATGTCCTGCATCCTGATGACCTCGCCCTGGGCGATGTTCTGCAGGGTGAGGGCACCGTCCACCGCACTGACCTCTGTGGCGGCACCGCTGGGAATCTCGTCCCGCTCGACCAGGGTCACATAGTCGGTGCGGATAAAGGTGTCGGCGGCGATAGGCACCCGGGCCACCACGACCAGCCGCTGTGGCTGTTGCTGTGCCGGCCCCTCCTGTCCCGTGTCGTCGACCTGGCTCAGGATAACGATGGCCAGCACCCCGGCGGCGATGGCCAGGATGGCGGCGACGATGAACCACAACCAACTACGACGTTTCATGCGATTCCCCTCCTGCTCGTGTTAGTGATGCGATAGCTGCAGCAGGCGTAGCAAAACGGCAGTCGCCGCCAGGGCAGGGCCAGGGCGGTACCCGGCCTTGCCTGAGCGACGCCTACGCATGTCTCTGGTTTGACGAACCGCCGTGATTCGGGCCATGGTGGTTCTGTTCTCCAACCCGCCGGCTGGGTGGGTGGGCCCTGCTGATCTCGGGGATGACCAGCGTGGCCTTGGCCGATGATCGAAACCCAGGAAGCCTGCCTGTCCCCTGAAACCCTACGCCGGTGGCTGGCCTCCTCAATGACATAAGCGGATTTCTCCGGTTACCCGAACAGAAACAAGTATAATACAAGTTGAATTATTAGTCAACCCCCCACAGGTCCTATTCAAGAGTAAAGGAGCCAGCCCTCGGGTGAAGGGCACTGCGCCCCTACGGGAAGCGGGCGCCTTTGCACGTCGAGCCCAGTACTGCGGCAACGCCTGGCTCGCCTCGTCAATGGCTCATAGCCGGGTTCGTTGCCAGTTATCGCTTTTGCGGCATCCTGTCTTGTTTGCATTGGCGGCACGGTGCGTGAACGGGAGTTGTACGTGGTACGCGTTTGGCCTGGTCACCGGGGCGTGGTTCTACCTGGCAGGCCAGGCCCTGATCCCGTGCGGGAACTGATCTCAAGGATAAGGGGCGGCTGGGTTGCCCCGCCGCCCCCTATCGTTCGGACAGTGCGATTGGTGACGGCTGGTGTCTAGATAGCGTTGACGATGGTGCTAAAGACGTTACCGACAGCCGGGCCAACCAGGACCAGGATGGCGATCACGACAATAGCGATCAATACAAGAATCAACGCGTACTCCACCAAGCCCTGTCCCTCTTCGCGGGGTAGAAACAGCATGCTCCTCACCTCCTTCCTTGAGTTGTTATGTGCAAGGGGCTTTTACCCTTTGCGCCTAGTTGGGCAAAACCAGAATAGATCCTTCGTAGCGAGGGGTGTCAATCACCCTGAAAAGCCGAGAAAAAGGTCGATACTACTCATCCAACTGTACGTGATTATACCACATCGTGGTAAAAAACGGGTTGAAAACCGGTTAGAGTTTGGTTAGAGTTTTTGGCCGGATTTGCTCGGTTCAGTCGCTCTAGCTATCGGTCGCGGCCGGGGGTATCGCGTGCTGGGTCGGCGGCGGCCATGGGTCCGGGGTCAGGCCCCAGGCCGGGGGCGTGTTTTTGGCCTTGTCAGTAGGCTCCTCAGTAGGTGCCACGAGCGCCGGTTCCCGGGTCGACGTCGGCGTGGGTGCCGCAGGGGCTGGCGGCGAAGTCGAGGTCGGCGGCACGGTTGCCGTGGGCGATCGCGGCAAAGTCGGCGTCGGCGTGGATGTCGGCGTCGGCGTGGACGTCGGTGTCAGGCTCGCCTGCGGCTCGGGTGTAGACGTAGCCGTGGGCGTGGAGGTGGCCGAGGGTGCCTGCGTGGCGCCTGGCCCGCTCTCAGGAGACTCCAGGCCCAGCAGGATCCGCGCCCGGGCCGCGTACGTAGCGGTCAGATCCATGGCCCTGCGGAACGCCTGGCGGTCCGCGCGGGGTACCCGCTCCGCCAGCCGGGAGAGTGTGCTTTCCCCGGCCCTGGCCAGGGCCACCAGCTCCTCCAGGACCGGCCGGGCCACCTTGGGCGGCAGTTGTTCGGCATCGGCGAGGGCCGCCTGGATCTGGGCTGCCATCGCCTCCAGCACAGCAGGGTCCGCCCTGCCCTGTTCGGCCAGCGCCTCAGCCTCTGCCAGCCGGCGGCGGGCGAACTCCAGGTGGAGCGCCGGCTCGTCGCCGGCAGAAGCCAGCCAGTGACGGGCATCCTCTACGGCCAGTTTGACCGGATAGAGGGCCATGCCGGGCAACGCCGTGGCCGAGGCCTGGACCAGCGAGAAGGAAGCGACCGCCAGCAACAGCAGGGCTGCCAGTGCGCCCATGGCCCAGCCCCATTTCGGGGAGATCACCCGGCGCCTGGCGGCTGCCCTGCGGCTGGTGCGGAACAGGGGTCCCCGGGGCGCGGCCTGCAGCACCTGCGCCTCGATGCGGGCCCTGGCCTCTGGGGCCATCTGCGGCTTGGGCAGGGCCCGCAGCCGCTCAGCGGCACGCAACATGGGCTCCAGTTCTTCGGCATAGGCTGGATAGGCAAGGAGGCAGCTCTCCACGCGTGCCTTGCCTGCCGCGATCTGTGCCAACGATTGCTCCAGGATCGCGTCCAGCTCGTTGTCCCTATACACCGTCCGCCCTCTGCCTCTCCAACAGGCGGGCCAGCGTGGCCAGCGCCCGGTATTGCAGCGCCTTGGCTGCGCCCACCGTCTTGCCCAGGGTCTTGGCCACCTCGGCCAGACTCATCTCCCCGATAAAACGCAGGATGATCACATCCTGCTGGTCGTCGGTCAACTGGGCCAGCAGATCGATGGCCATCTCCCAGTCGGCCTCGGCCTCGATATAGTCCTCGGGCCGGGGCGTCTCTGCCGGAAGTGCCTCCGGCAGGGATACCTCCTGCCTGCGCCCCTCGCGCCGGTAGTGATCCACGACGCGCGCATAGGCAATACGATATAACCAAGCCATAAATGGGGCGCCCGTGACCTCGTAACCCGGCAGTCCTTCTATGGCCTGCAGAAAGACCTGGGCCGTAAGGTCTTCGGCCACCTGCTCATCCCGGACGCGCGTATAGACGTAGCGATAGACAGTGTCGACATGGGTACGATACAGTTCAGCAACGGCCTGTCTGTCGCCCTGCCTGGCCCGCTCGATGAGCCGGGCCTCGTCGTCTATTTTGTGTGGCGCCCTTTCGCCGGTACCGGCGCGGGATGTGTGGCCGTTCATACCATATACCGCTCGACGATGAAAAAAGATACGGGTTGGGTGGTGCTCTGGCGGGAACATGATAGCACAGTTCTTGCAGGTGGTCAATAGACTGGACATAGTCTGTTGTCAGGTCAGGGCGGCCCGCCGGCACGGGAACCCGGTCCGCAGGGCGGACATCCTGCCTATTGTGGGCAGCGGAGGTGTCCAGCCACCTGGCAGCGCTTCCTGGCACTTTCTGCCAGGACCGTACGCAGACCGTAACCTTTTGATGAGTTGAGCGGTATAGCACTTGGTGGCGGCAGAGAAGCGATGGAAAGGCCGCCAAGAGATACCGAGGTTGCACTGCCAGTGTGTGCTCGGATGGCGCCCTGTGGCTTGGCAGGGCCGCCGGCCGGGCTATAGGTGCTGGAAGCGTCTAAAACCCCCTGAAGCACCCAGGTGGCATAGGCCTTCTGGGGGATTGACAAATGCCCGGGACACGGCTATAATGTCTGTGTCAAAAGCCTCTGCCTCAAAGAGCATGCCAGGCTACCGGAAGGACCACCGAGAGGTAGTGAGGCAGCCCCCCACCGGGAGCGCTGCTGGCGAGGGAATCATGGGACTCATATCCAAGGAGAAGAAACGGAAGAGGAGCGAACGCGGACAGAGCCTCGTCGAGACTGCTATTGTCATCCCGGTCCTCTTCCTCTTGCTGGCAGCGGTCATCGACTTTGGCCGGGCGTTCGATGCCTACATTGTGCTCACCAACGGCGCGCGTGAGGGCGCCCGGTGGGGATCGGTCAACCCGGAGCTGACGGAGCTGCAGGTCCAGCAGATCGTCATCGACGACGTCCTGGGTTCGGGCACCAACATCATAGACTGGTCCCAGTTCGGCATCGCCAACGTGACGGTGGCTGGTCAAGAGGAAGACTCCGAAGAGGTCACCGTAACCGTCAGCTACAACTTCCGGCTCTGGTTCGGCGGGCTGATCGGCGTTCCTGAGCTGACGCTGACCAAGGTTTCCGTCATGCCAAGGTGGCGCAACAAATGAGCAAGGCTAAGATAGTGGAGGGTGCCCGCACCGAGCAGCCGCGAGACGAGCGGGGGCAGGGCCTGGTCGAGTTTGCCCTGGTGGCGCTCTTCCTATTCCTGGTCATGTTTGCCATCATCGATTTCGCCCGCGTCTTTTTCGGCTACGCCACCATGTCCAATGGCGTGCGCGAGGGCGCGCGCTATGCCGTGGTGCATCCCGACGACACGGCAGCCATCGAGGATGCGGCCCGGGCCATGATGCTGGTGATTGGGGCGCCGGTGAATGTGCAGGTCAGTTTTCCAAAACTTGATCGGGATAACAATCCCTATCTCGACCAGGCAGGCGAACCCTGTGGTGAGACCAATCGCGGTAGCCGTTGTCCGGTGGTGGTGACCGCCGCCAGCGATTTTCCCGTCTGGACGCCCG
>JAMJFU010000224.1 GCA_023544525.1 Anaerolineae bacterium
GGTTTTCCAGCGGCGTGCCACCGGCCCAAGCGGTCCGGCGCCCACGACGATGGGAATGCGGCCAGCCATATCGTACGCCAGCTGCTTGGCCTTGTTCTGGGCCTGCGGGACTTCCGGCTCGAGGACAGCCTTCTGGTCAGCCAGGAGTGCCACCGCTTCTGCCACATCCGCCTCCATGTCACCCACCAAGCCGAGGGCACGCAGGACGCCCAGCAGCGAGAAGAGCGAATGGCCCAGCGCGGCTCGTGGGGGTGACTGGTAATCAAACCTCACGACGGGTACGTCCCACTCAGCCGCCCATCCAGCCAACTTACCACCTGTCGTGACCGCCACCAGAGGGCAACCCAACTCGTGCGCCGCCTTGAAGGACGATAATGTCTCTTCCGTGTTGCCCGAGTAACTGGAGCCGATCACCACGGTTCGCTCGTCCACGTAGGCGGGCAGACCATAGTCACGATAGACCCAGACCGGGATGGGGCTCCGCCCTTCGACCAGGGCAGCGGCCAGGTCACCGCCGATCGCCGACCCACCCATGCCCGTGATCAATACGCGGCTGGCGTCCAGGTGCTTTCCCGGCAGTTGCAGACCCTTCGTAGCCTCCCAGGCATCGCGGCACTGTTGGCCCAGATTGGCCACGTGCCCCAGCATGTCTCTCTTGTCGATCTCTTGCACCAGGTCCAAGTCATCCAGGTCCGTGTATTGCATTCCAAGCCTCCTATCTCTGTAACCCCTTGCGAACTCGTAGGGCGAGCGCATAGACATCGCGCCGGGGCCAACCCGACTCCTCTGACAGGCGATGGCTGATCTCTTTGACGCCCAACCCCTGGCGGAGGTACGCCTCTACCTGGATCCAAAGCCGGTCTGCATCCCAAGGCTCTGGCGCCTCCTGTATCCCGCCTATAACCAGGATGCAGCTGCCCATCTGGGGCAGATCATCGAGCTGCTCTACAGCCTCAACCAGCAGCCCTCGCCATACTGACAGACCTGACCCGGCCCGGGAAGCAACCACGGCCATGGGGCGGTCTCCCAGCAGCTCTAGCAGGCGCCGCAGCATGTGACCAGATGCGTCTGACTCAATCTGGGCCAGGAGCGTCCGCGGCTCATGGATCACGGGCTCCAGGGCCTGTTCGAGCGCCGATGACCCGGCCGGCAGCGTGCCCAAGTACACAAAACTGTCGGCGGGCAGGCCGGACAGCACAAGCGCTGTCACAGGCAGCACGGGGCCAGGGATAGGCACAACCCGCACACCCTGCTCCGTCGCCTCCCTGATCAGCTGCACCGCCGGACCCGCTGGCCTGAACGCCCATCCGTCGCACAGCAGTGCCACGTCGCCCGACGCCACCGTCTCGAGCAGGCTGTCCACCTCTCCGGCTGCTGCCAAAGGTGTCTCAATGCCATGGTGAGCGAGCAGCAACCTGGCCGTGTCGACATTGCCAGCGATGATGCAGGCCACTTCCCGCAGCGTCCGACGCGCGCGCAGCGTCAGATCGTCCGGATCCCCTGCTGGCACTCCCACTATGTACAACATCGCCATGAGTCCAGACCGCCGGTTCCAGCCCGCAGCTTGCTGTCCTGCATCATATCAGCCGGGTAGCAGACCAATAACCAGGACAGTGAGCAGTTGGGCGATGAAGAGAAGGAGATGCGTGCCCTGGTAGGCATAGATCCGGAACACCTCATCGGCGACCATAAAGGCCGACCACAGTCCCAGGCTCACGGCAAAGGCGGTATACACCTGTGCCAGGCCGTAAGTCCCAGCCACGCCATAGCCATAAAAAGCGCTCCAAAAGAGGATGACACCCAGCAGCTCCCAGATCACGACGCCCAGGAATAGCAACCCGCTTACCCAGCGTGGCAGAGGCACTGAATCGGCGATGGCTCGATAGTTGCCCGACACCCACCGCCATTCATCAGGCAAGACCCCCAGGTGCCTGAGCCCATCGAAGACGTTGGTCATCAAGACCACCGTGAGCCACAACGCCCAGAAGAGGAGCAGCCCTGCCTTGAGGGTAGATACATCCATGCTCATCATCCCGAAGCCGGTCCTCTCTCCTCCCAGGCAGGCCCTCGTACTGTGACAGCTTGGCCGACCTGGTGCAGCTCAGAAGCTGTCAGCGCACAGGATCAAGAAGCGAGGGAGTGCTCACTACACACTCCCCCGCTGGACCACATAATCAGGAGGGACAGTTGCTGACCGTCACCCGTCGGGCCGCACAAAGCTGTGATTCCTTGCTGGGACCAAGGGCCGAAAACCGGCCGGCGCTCACTGGCCCGTGCTGAAGGTGACGGCAGCCGTCATCTCGGCCGCTGCCTTTTGCTCAAGCAGCCACTGACTGAACGCCTCTTGCTCCAAGAGCTGGTAGGTCTCCTCGTCCAGCTCCCGCGTATCCTTCTCCAGTACCTGGATGATGTGAAAACCAAAGTCGGTCTGGACCAGTTCACTGGTCCCACCTACATCCAGCGAGAATGCAACCTCCTCAAACTCGGGAACCATCATACCCCGGGGGAACCAACCCAGCTCACCGGCATCTGCGCTGTTGCTGGAATCTTGCGAATACTCCTCCGCCAGCGCCGCCCAATCCTCGCCGGCCTCAAGCTGGTCGAGCACCTCCTGGCCGGTCTCTTGGTCCGCGACCAGGATATGCCGGGCATGGACCTGCTCCACCTCGCGATCCGGCCCGTATGCCTCACCCCATCTTTCGATGATCTCGGCATCTTCCAGTAGCCGGGCAAAGTACTCGTCGCCGATACCCGCTTGCTCCTCAAAGTCCTCCCAGGAGCCAAACTGGCCGCTGGCCATGATGTTTGCTTTTTCCTCTTCGACCCGGGCTTCGACTTCTGCTTGGCTGATCTCAATTCCTTCTTTTGCAGCCAACTGCCGGAGCAGGGTACGATCCATCACAGTCTGCAGAACCTGGTCCTGCACAGTCCCAAGCAAGGCTATGTTCTCCGCCTGGTTCCAGTCGACACCGTACTGATACGTCACGTCATACAGGGACCGGCGCAGTTCGGGTTCATAGTCGGCCCACGTGATTTCCTCACCATTGACGGTCGCCAAGGTTCCGTCCACCGGCTCGATGGCAGCCATCGCGACATCTGCCCCACCGGTCGGCGTGATGGGCAGGGTCGAAGTGATCGGCTCCGCGGCTGCAGGCGTAGTGGGCTCGCTGGTAGGGGTGGAAACCTCCACCGCCTCAGTGGGGGTCTCCTCGGGCGTCGGCGTGGCAGGCACCGATCCAGAGCAGGCCGTCACCAGCAGCGCTAAAAGAGCCAATACCAACATATGCCTTAATCTCATAGAATGTCATCCTTTCCAGCAATAGACCAACGACTAATTGTACCACATCCATCCCCCCGAACCAAAAAGCCCACTGCATACCGCAAGAGCTGGCCATCGGAAGAGACACCGGTAACAAGTCGTGGATGTGCGTTAGGGATCTGCCTTGCTGGAGCTGATCTGCTCGACCGCCTCTGGGTTCACGAGCGCGCTCAAGTCGCCTGGCGCTTTGCCCAAATAGGCAGATCGAATGACACGGCGCATCAGCTTGGCGTTGCGCGTCTTGGGGATGTCGTGCACAAAGCGCACAGCTTTGGGCGCCAGGGGCCTGCCCAGCTCCTTGGCCACCAGCGCCTTTAGCTCAGCGTGCAGGGCCTCGTCCGGTTGGTAGTCAGGTCGCAGCACCACAAATACGACCAACGCCTCGCCCTTGATCTCGTCCGGCACGCCGATCGCAGCCGCCTCGGTCACGGCCGGGTGGCTGCCGATCACGCTCTCAACTTCTGCCGGTCCGATGCGCTTGCCCGCCACCTTGATCGTATCATCGGAACGGCCCAGGATATACCACAAGCCGTCGCCATCGATCGCCGCGAAATCACCGTGGACCCAAACGCCGGGAATGCGGCTCCAATAGGTGTCAAGATAGCGCTGTGGATCCCGCCAAAACCCTCTCGTCATGCCGATCCACGGTTGGCGAACCACCAGCTCGCCGACCGAACCGCGCACCGGGTTGCCCGCCTCATCCACCACGTCGGCCGCCATGCCGGGAGGCGGACCGGAGAATGAGCACGGTTTCAGCGGACTCAGCACGTTGCCCACAAGGATCCCACCGCTCACCTCTGTGCCACCCGAGTAGTTGATGATGGGCAGCCGGCTACGGCCTACGGTCTCAAAGAGCCAATACCAGGCATCCGGGTTCCAGGCCTCGCCTGTCGAACCTAACAGCCTCAGGGAACTCAGGTCGTGACGCCCGACCGGGCCGTCTCCGTGGCGCATGATGGCGCGGATAAAGGTTGGTGCGACGCCCAGGCACGTGATCTCGTGACGTGCCACCAGGTCCCATACGCGGTCCACGTCCGGATAGTCGGGCGCGCCGTCGTGTAGAAACATGCTGGCCCCCAGGATCAGGACACCAAACACCTGCCAGGGTCCCATCATCCAGCCCATATCCGTCATCCAGGACATGGTGTCGAATTGCTGGATATCAAAGCCGTGGGCCATATCCTGAGCGGCCTTGATGGGAAAGCCACAGTGGGTATGGACTGCGCCCTTGGGCTGACCGGTGGTTCCACTGGTATAGATGATCATGAGCAGGTCCTCGGCAGCGGTCCGCTCAGTGGCTGCCTCCGCTGGGTGGGCTGCGACAAAGTCATCCCACCAGGCATCGCGGCCGGCGACCATAGACACGCTCATGCCGGTGCGCTGGCAGACGATGACCGTCTCGACGGACGCGACACTGGCCAGGGCCTGGTCGACAATGCCCTTCATGGGCAGCCTCTTGCCGCGCCTGAACATCCCATCCGCTGTAAAAAGCGCCTTGGCCCCAGAGTCGGTCAGCCGGGTGGCGAGGGCGCCAGGGCCAAAACCCGAGAACAGCGGTAAAATGACAGCCCCGATCTTGGCAATCGCCAGGAAGGCAACCACGATCTCGGGCATCATGGGCATGTAAAGGCCAATGACGTCCCCTTTGCCCAAACCGGCATCCCGCAGTGCTGAAGCCAGTTGGTTCACCTTCTGGAAAAGCTCCCGGTAGGTCAGCAGACGAACAGGGCCTTCCTCTCCTTCCCAGCGCAAAGCAACACGGTGCTCCGCAGGCGTACCCATCCATTTGTCCAGGCAGTTGTGGACGATGTTGAGTTTGGCACCCACGCACCAGGTGGGCCACTGGATGCCACGCGACAGATCCACGACTTCCCGGTAGGGTTCATAGAACTCGATGCCCAGGTCGTCAAAAACAGCCTCCCAGAACCAGGCAACGTCAGTTGTGGAGCGCTCCATCAGATCCTCAAGCGTTGCCAGTCCATGCCGTTCCATGAAGCGCTTGAGCCGGCTGTTTTGTAGGTACTGCTGGGTAGGCCGCCAGACAATCGGCTGGTCAAATGGAAATTGTGCGGCTGATCCTGTCGCCATTTCTCCTCCCGGCACGCCTCCTGAAAGTCGCGGCCTGCAGGCCAGTCTATGCCCAGGCTACAGAGAACGGGGCATCAATGTGCCCGGCCAGACTAGAGCTGTCCCGAGTCATCCCAATCATCCAACAGAGCCAGGTAGTCTGGCCGGTCGTACCGCTCAAGCAGGAACCAGGGTGCGTATGAAGGCACGTCAGAGCCGGTCACGTGGGCGGCCAGCAGTTCGCCTGCGGCGCAGCCCGCCATGATGCCAAAGCCCGACAGCGCCCCGATGATGTAGGCTCCGTCCACGGGCAGGGGGCCGATCAGCGGCCGGTTCTCAGGGGTCTTGGCATAGTAGCCGCCGTCCATTATGGGACGGGGCAGCCGGTCAAAGTAGGCCCGCAGTCCAGGGATCATCCGGGATAGGCCGCGCACAACAATCTCAAAGTAATGGGGATCGTGGGCGGGCAAAGGTAACACTGGCTCCATCGTCTCGACATCGTACGTCCAGAGGCAGAGTTGGGACCGGCTGCCCGGCGTACCCTCAGGCACTCCGTGGGGGCCGGGCGGAAACTCCTCCAACAGCCACCGTGTCTCCTCGGACTCGGCCAATAGGTTGCGTTCTTCGTCCGACCAGGGAAGCCGCTGGCCGTCGGCCCAGTAGTACAGGGGCGCGCTCTGGGGGATGATGCCCAGGTGGTCGTTGTACGCGATCTTGGCATGGAGCTCGCAAGAGACTGGCAGGTCCACGCCCACCATCTTGGCTACGGTTCTTACAAAAGGGCCAGCGGCATTGACAAAGGTGTCCGTGCCAATGGTCCGGGAACCCGCGGCATCGCTCAGCCGGACCGCCTGCACCCGCCCGCCCTGCACGTCCACGCCCTCCACCCGGGCCTCCAGGAGCCGGGTGCCAGCTTCCCGCGCCCGTTCCAACATATACATGCCCAATTGCTGCGCACTCAGCTTGCCACAGCGGCGGGTATGGAGTGCGGCGACGACGTCTTGCGAGAGGAAGGGAAAGTGCTGGTGGATCAGGGACGGCTCCAGGATCAGGTCAGCACCGGTGGGCAGGTCCTCAAAGCCAGTAGGAGGGGACGGGATGTATACCGGATCGCCAGGCTGGCCGGTGTGGATGCGGAGAGGACCAGCGCCGAGGGTGCAAGGTTCCTGCGCCGCCCGCTCAAAGTCGGGGATGCGGGCCGGGTCGGCAGTCACAAAGAGGTAACCCTTGCGACTGAGGTGAAAACGGTTGTCACTCTCCCGCGCCAACTCTTCCAGGATGTCGATGCTGCGATTCATGAACCGCACCATAGCGTCCCCGGGTCCCGGCCACCAATTGCGGTAACATTCGGTTGACTTGTCACTGGTCAGGCTGAACGGGGCGCGCTCATCGACCAGGATCACCCCGCGCACCTTCTGCCGGACGGCAAGATGGTAGGCTGCACTGATGCCGGCAATGCCCGCGCCACAAATGACGGCTTCACTGGTCCCGACGCTCATTTGGATATTTCGCCTCCACAAGACATCGATCGGCCCGCTCCAGCCGCGTCGGCGGCAGGCCTATCGGCCGTGTCAGGATATGCCATAGCATACGACGCGAGCAGTACGCTCGCCAGTCTCAGGAGTATAGCAT
>JAMJFU010000225.1 GCA_023544525.1 Anaerolineae bacterium
CTGCCAGGCACGGTTTGAGGCGCTGCGCACCTGGCGTAACGTCACCGCCGAGGCGCGGGGCGTCGAGCCAGATATCATCCTGACCAATCAAATCCTGTGGGCCCTTGCCCACAAGAATCCACGCACACGGGCAGACCTCGACGGCGGCGATCTATTGGCCCGCTGGCAAGTGGATGAGTTCGGAGACGAGGTGCTGTCCGTGATCCGGAGGACACGCTAGCCGCGACCCTGAGGGGGGTGCTTCCGACCCCGGGCATGGGCCTGGGCATCGTTGATCCGGCTGGGATGATGTGGCCACTACTGGCGGCAGGCTTGGTGTTCGTTTGCCTGCCGCCTCTTCGATATCTCTGGAAAAAGGGGCCCAGTGACACACTTACTTCTGACCAACGACGACGGCATCGAGGCGCCTGGGCTGCAGGAGCTTCTGGTAGCGCTTCATCCCCTGGCCCGCGTGAGCGTCTTTGCGCCCGACCACAACTGGTCGGCAGCGGGCCACACCAAGACGATGCACAAGCCTCTGCGGGTTACGCGCTATCCCCTCAGCCTGAGTGCCGGCGTGGACCCTGCCGGCGATGATGAGGTGGAGGCCTATACCACGACTGGGGCACCGTCCGATTGCGTGGCTTTGGCCCTTCTGGGTATTCTTCCCGAGAAACCGGATCTGGTGGTCTCAGGCATCAACCAGGGTGCCAACCTGGGCCATGACCTGACCTATTCGGGCACGGTGGCAGCAGCCATGGAGGCCGTGATCTCGGGCTTGCCCGGGATCGCCGTGTCACTGGATAGCTTTGAGAGCCAGGACTTTGCCTTCGCTGCGCGGGTCACGGCGCGGATCGTCGAGCAAGTGCTGGCGCGCGGGCTGCCGCCAGGCACCATGCTCAACGTGAACGTGCCCAGTTGCCCCGCAGACCAGGTGAAGGGGGTGGCCATCACCCGGCTGGGCCGGCGGTTGTACCGCGATGTCCTTGTCGAGCGCCGCGACCCGCGTGGGCGCCCCTATTACTGGATCGGTGGGGAGCCACCCAGCGGGCATCCCGACGAGGGTACGGACATATGGGCCATGGCCAGTGGCTTTGTCTCGGTGACGCCACTCCACCTGGACATGACGGCCTACGAGCTGGTGCCCGAGCTGGAGGCATGGCCGCTCGACGACATAGTCTGACCCGTGGTGGCGCGAAGCGAAGCCCGCCAAACCGGCAAGGAACAGGGCCAGTTGATTTCTAGATGACAGGAGATATGAACAGCATGGATTTCTGGGAGGTTCTAGAGACGCGGCGTAGCGTCCGTGATTTCGAGTCTTCGACAGAGGTATCGCCCGAGTTCGTAGAACAGCTTTTACAGGCAGCCGTCCGGGCCCCTTCGGCAGGCAATCGCCAGGCGTGGCATTTCTACGTGGTCCGTGACCCCAAGGTTCGCCAGGGCCTGGCCGGTGCAGCCTATGGCCAGTCTTTCGTGGCAGAGGCGCCGCTGGTCATCGTCGTCTGTGCCGATCCCGAACAGTCGGCAGGGCGCTATGGGCAGCGCGGCCGGGAGCTCTATTGCCTGCAGGACACGGCCGTGGCAGCGGAGCACATCTTGCTGGCGGCTGTGGCCTTGGGCTTTGGCGGCTGCTGGGTGGGCGCTTTCGACGAGGGCCGGGCGGCCCAGGTCCTCGACCTGCCCAGCCATCTCCGGGCGGTCGCCATCCTGCCCATCGGCAAGCCAGCGGGCAAGCAGGGTATCCGCACCTCGCGCCGCTCGCTGCAGACCGTAGCAAGTTTTATCGGATAGTTGCGGTCTGGGGCGAAAGCAGGTATAATCATTGTAAATAGCGCAGAACAGGAGAAATGATGCCCAAGTACGCCTTCTTCCAGGGGCAGTTCGTCCCGATAGAGGATGCCAGGGTCAGCATCATGACCCATGCGTTCAACTATGGCACCGGCTGTTTCGAGGGGATCCGTGCTTATTGGAACGACCAAGCCGAGCAGCTCTATGTCTTTCGTCTGCGGGAGCATTTTGAGCGAATGCATCGATCGAGCCGCATTCTGCGCATCCAGCTCGATCATTCCGTGAGCGAGCTGTGCGACATCACCCTCGAGCTGTTGCGCAAGGAGGGGTTGCGGCAGGATATGTACATCCGCCCCCTGGCCTACAAAGCCGATGAGATCATTGGCGTGCGGCTGCATGACTTGACGGACGAGTTTGCCATGTTTGCCATACCATTTGGCCGCTATATCGAGCAGGAGGAGGGGGCGCATGTCTGCATCTCTGGCTGGCGACGCGTGGACGACAACGCCACACCGGCTCGAGCCAAGATCACAGGTGCTTACATCAACTCGGCACTGAGCAAGACGGATGCCGTGCTCAGCGGCTACGACGAGGCCCTGGTCCTGACCCAAACAGGCCACATCTCGGAGGGCAGTGCTGAGAACTTTTTCATCGTGCGTAACGGCCAGTTGATCACCCCTTCTGTGACCTCCAACATCCTGGAGGGCATCACGCGTGACACGGTCATCGAGTTGGCTCGCGAGGAGATGGGGTTGAAGACGCTCCAGCGCTCCATCGACCGCAGCGAGATCTATATCTGTGAGGAGGCTTTTCTGTGTGGCACCGGCGTGCAGGTGGCTGCCATTACCCAGGTAGAACATCGCCCTGTTGGCACGGGAACAATCGGGCCGGTGGTCAGCCGTTTGCGCGAGATCTACTTTGACGTGGTGCGCGGGAAAAATCCCAAGTACCGGCACTGGTGCACGCCGGTGTACACGGGCTGAGAGGACCGAGAGGTGAGGATGGTTCATAGAGAGCCCGCTGACGTCATGATGCGGGAGAGGGTTGGTCCTGGTATGATCAGGGAGACGAGGCCTTGACATCCCGTCCCAGGTTCTCCATCGGGGGCCCGCTCGGACTGCTGCTTGTCGGGCTGGTTTTGGCTGTCGACTGGCTGCTCCTCCGCTGGCTCATCGACCGCAGCATCAGCACCCAGGAGATCAACTTTGGCTCCTTCTTGCTCGGCCTGTATGTGCTTCTCAGCTTGCCGCTCCTCGCCGTGCTGATCTACCAGACGGTGACGTGGCTGAGTTTGCGCTACCGTCTCGATCGTAACGGCATCGTCATTCACTCTGCCGGGACTGAGCAGGTCATCCCCATTCGTGATGTGCAGCGGATCCTGCCTGGCAAGCACCTGGGCAAGGGAGCGGTCCGGCGGCGGGGCCTACATTGGCCGGGCCACGAGCGAGGCGAAGGCATGATCCCGGGCATCGGGCGGACCCGATTCCTGGCAACGCGGCCTCTTACGGATCAATTAATCCTGGTCACCCCGGGACTGGCGTATGGCATCTCGCCTCGGGACCCGGACGGTTTCATCAAGGGCCTTGAATCGCGCCGCGAATTGGGGCCTAACCGTCTCTTGGCTCATGAGCAGCGACGGGCGGCATGGTTCGCCTGGCCCCTGTGGACCGACCAGACGGCGTGGGCCCTGCTGGGGGCAGCCCTCTTGATCAACCTGGCCCTCTTTGGTTACATCAGCCTGCGTTTCCCTGGCCTGGATTTCCAGCTGCCGCTGCACTTCAACAGCCTGGGGCAGCCGGACCGCATCGGCACCAAGATGGAGTTGTTCGCGTTGCCCATCATCGGTCTGATCGTGCTGACCACGAATCTGGCATTGGGCCTGGCCTTGTACCGTCGCGAGCGGGCAGGCTCCTACCTGTTGTGGGGCGCTGCGGGAGCGGCCCAGGCGCTTTTCTGGCTCGCAACCTTTAGCATCGTCCCGTGAGCCGGTGGAAGGATCCAGTTAGCATGCCAAGCTCCCAGCCAACAGGGCCGGCACTGGCGCCTGGCTTTGGGAAGACCGGTTGAGCCTATGGAGGTTACGGTAGCCCAGTTTCTCCTGGGTATTGTGCTGAGTGCCGCTATGGGCGGAGTGGGCTATTGGCGGCGCGCACTGAGCACCAGCGGCGTGTTCGGCGCCGTGGTGATCGGCACCTTGATATTCGGCTTTGGCGGCTGGGTCTGGGGCTTGCTCTTGATCACGTTCTTTGTCTCGTCGAGCTGGCTCTCACATTATCGCCGGGCTGACAAGATACAGGTCTCGGAAAAGTTCGCGAAGGGTAGCCGCCGTGATTTCGGCCAGACCCTGGCCAATGGAGGATTGGGCGCTATCCTGGCTGTCGTCTTTGCCCAGTTTCCGGAGCCGGTCTTGTTCGCTGCCTTTGTGGGGGCGATGGCCACGGTGAACGCCGATACCTGGGCCACGGAGTTGGGCGTACTCAGCCGGGTGACGCCCCGCTCGATCACGACGGGCCAGCGCGTGGCGCCCGGCACCCCTGGTGGTGTGACGAGCCTGGGGACATGGGCAGCGGTGGCTGGCGCTCTGTTGATTGGCACACTGGCAACCCTGCTTGGGCAGGTGCAATCGTTGTTGGCGGGTCGTGGCTGGGGACTTCAGGCGGTCTCTTATCCGCTGCTGGCTATTGTCGGTGGGGTTAGCGGTGCTCTGTTTGATAGCCTGTTGGGAGCGACTGTGCAGGGTGTCTATTACTGCGATCTCTGCCGGAAGGAGACCGAGAGTCCTGTGCACCGCTGCGGCCGTCCCACACGGTTACTGCGCGGCTTGGTTTGGCTGAACAACGATGTGGTGAATTTCCTCTCATCGGTGGTGGGTGCGATGCTGGCGGCCTCGCTGGCCTGGCTGCTATGGAGGTAGGTGGATGACGCGCAAGCAGGTGGCCTTTATCGTCGGCGTGAACGCCCTCATCTCGACGCTGATCACGCTTTTGTTGGTCCTGGTCATCCTTCCGGCTGTGGGGGCTCCTGAGGTGGCTCCGGTGACCGGGCCGACCCAAGTGGTCTCCGGGGAGCCCACCAGCTCTGGCCCGAGTGGGGGTCCCACGGCTACGCCCGTCGTGCATGTCGTCCAGGCGGGCGACACGATCTCCGGCCTGGCCCTGCAGTATGACGTGTCAGCCGAGGACATCATCGCTGCCAACCAGCTACAGAATCCCAACTTCCTGCAGGTGGGCATGAGGTTGGAAATCCCTGTTGGCGGTGTTGCCGAATCGACGGCAACTCTGACGCCGGTGCCGACCGCAACAGAGACACCGCTGCCGGTGATACCCCCATCGGCAGAGCGGACGGCCACGGCGGCTGCGGCTGCCGGTGCGACGGCAACAGATCTGCCGACCCCTGTGCCCGCGACGGGCGAGCTCAAGATCGAGATTACGGAGATTATTGGCGTAGGCCAGGAGGATCAGGAGCAGGTGGTGATCAGCAACCTGGGCACGCGCCTGGCAGACATGCAGGGCTGGACGCTGCGCGATAGTGACGGAAACGAGTTTGTCTTCCCCAACTTTCGCCTGTGGCAGAACGGAAGTGCAACGGTGCACACGCGGGTGGGGCAGGATGGCAATCCGCCCGGCCACTTTTATTGGATGAAATCGGAACCTGTCTGGTCCGACGGTGAAGAAGCGACGCTGGCGAACGCTGCTGGAGAGACCATCTTCACCTACACCGTGGGACCGTAGCCGTCTACAGGCCGCAAAGATGGGGCGTTGCCTGGCTCGAAGAGGTGGCACGTTTCGTTCAGGCACAGGACGCGCCAGTCATCTCTCATGCGCTGGTAGTAGTTGATACTGGCCGTATCCTGGCGAAGGCGCCACACTTGGTCCAGGTCGATGCCGAGCAGGGTGCAGGCCAGCACCTTGTTGACCATCTGGTGGCCAGCCAGGACAACCGTTTGGTTTGGATGGGCCTCTGCAATCCGGTCCAACATGGACTTCAGGCGGGTCTGGACGTCATCCAGGCTCTCCCCGTTGGGAAAGCGGACCTGGCTGGGCCTGCTCAGCCACAGTTTGTATAGCTCAGGGTAGGCTGCTGCGGCCTCGCTCCGGGACAGTCCCTGAAACTGGCCATAGTCGATATCAAGCAGGCCTTGTTCGGGCTCTGGGGTGAGATCCAGGGCGCTAGCAAGGGGCGCCACTGTCTGCCTGGTTCTTTGTAGGGGACTGGCATAGATGGCATCGATTGGCTCGTGGCGGAGCCGGTCTGTCAGGGTATTGGCCTGGGCGATACCCGTGCCGTCCAGGGGCAGGTCGGTGCGGCCCCGGAAGCGTTCTTCGCCGGCGCCCTGGTTCCAGGCGGTCTGACCGTGGCGCAGGAGGATGATTCGCACGCCATCGCCCGTGGTACGCGGCAGGGAGAGGCCGAGGTGGCAGATGTCATTCAACCCGCTGAGGTCGAACATGCCGCTCTCAGGTTCATAGTCCAGGAGGCTGAGGTTGCACAGGTCTTGCCGGACACGCCAGTAGGCAACGTCGGGCAGCCCGGCTAGAGCGCAGATGAGTGCTTTGATGACGGCCTGGTGGCTCACCAAGGCGAGGGTGCTGTTGTCCCGATGGAGGGACAGTGCGTGGTGAAGCGCCGCCACAGCCCGTTCCTTCAGGCTGGCAGTGCTTTCGCCGCCGGGAATTGTGACCGAGAAGGGGTTCCGTCGCCACTTTCGGTAGAGGTCGGGCCATCGATGAGCGACCTCGCTGTATAAAAGACCGGCCCAGTCGCCATAGTCCATGCTACTCAGCCCGGGCAAGGGCTGGACTGCTAGCTTGTGAGGGGCGGCGATGATCTCGGCCGTTCGCCTGGCTCGCTGTAGTGGGCTGGTGTAGACGGCCGCCAGAGGTACGTTGACCAGGCGCTGGGCTGTAGCTTCAGCCTGCTGGAGGCCGTCCGCTGCCAGGGGCAGATCGACAATGCCGCGAAAGCGATCCTGCGAGCGTTCGCCGGTGTTCCAGGCAGTGCTACCATGGCGGATGAGGATGATTCGGATCATGTGGGCCTCCTCAAAGGGATGGCTGCATTGTAACGTGACGAGGATCGGGTGTCAAGATGACAAAGCGGAAGGGACCCAGGGATTGGGAGAGCTGGATAGACCAACAGATCCGGGAGGCCCAGGAGCGAGGTGCCTTTGAAAACCTTCCGGGTAAAGGCCAGCGCCTCGATCTGACGCCGAACCCGTATGCCCGCGACCAGGAACTTGC
>JAMJFU010000226.1 GCA_023544525.1 Anaerolineae bacterium
GGCCCGGCGGCACGCCAGAGATCCGGTACTCGCCCGCCAGGTCCGACTCGGCCGTGTATACTTCTCCCAGGGGCGAGGCCACCAGCACCACCGCCCCGGCCACCGGATCCCCACCCTCGTCCTGGATCGTGCCCGTGAGCCCGCCTGCCGGCTCGCCGCTACGCACCCGCGGCCCGCCCTGGACCTCGACCGCCTTGTAGTGGACCACATTGCGCAGGGCCGTGATCTCCGGGTCCGCCGTGTAGCCGAACCACACCAGGCCCACGATCAGGAGTCCAGCCAGGATCGGCAGGACCCACCGCAGGGGCCTCGTCTCCCTCCGCCCCCCGGCCATCCTTCCGTTCTTCACCGCCAGTTCTGCCTGGCTATCCCTCGCTGCCCTCACCAGTTTATCCCCTTTGTTCTGCGGCCTGGGCCTCTGCTGTCTGAGCTTTCGCCCGGCACCGCCCATTCTACTCGCATTCCGCCTTCCAGGCAAGCGCCTCTCCGGCAGTTCCTGCCTCTCAGGAAGCCCGGGCCGGGCCCACAACCCGGCCTACGTCTCACCGCACGCTGCTCGAGGGGCACGATGGAACTACCTCGTGAAGATCGTCGCTGTCCTGGGAGATGCAACCCTAACAAGTGGCATCTGGTACAACGCTGACGGTATCGGGATCGGCCCGGCCATCTGGGGTGACTTTGCTATCACCCAGGAAGTGGAGTATGATCCTTGTGCGGGCATCCATGGCCGGCAGTGGACCAGCCCCGATCACAACGGGCTCGGCGGATGGTAGCCGGCTCTGGGAAAACTCGCTGACCGGGTCCTGCGCTCACATTGCGCACAATCCAGCGCCGCGCAGGACCACGTGGGTTGCAACACCTGTCAGGTGGGGCCAGGGAGAATCTCACCCACGTGGAGTGCTGGCAGGCCCCACCTGACAGGTGTGTTTGCTGGCTATCCCTTCGACTGAGCTGTCCTCGGTACCCTTGACCGGGACAATGCCGATGGGAGTGGGCGTCAGGACGCCTGCACGCCCATCGCTGACCCCAGGTTGCTTTGCCTTTGGATCAGGGTTCTACGAGAGATCGCCTTCAAAGAGACTCAGCTGCTGGGCCAAGCCATCCGCACCTTGGTGAAACGTACGCGGCACCAGCCCTTCCTCTTTCAGGCCATCCAACCGATTGATCATCTCTGTGATCTTGGGGATGCAGTAGTCCACCATCTGTTCGCGGATCTGGCGACCGGTGAAACGCATGACCTGCCAGCCGGTTGTCTTCAGGTCGTTGTCCCGTACGTTGTCCTTGTCGCTGCTCTCAGTACCAACATGCCAGGTATCTCCGTCGGTTTCGAGGTCCAGCGGGCCCTTTTCACAGAAGAGAGCAAAATCCAGCTTGTACCAGGCTTCGCCGACGTTAACATCCCATTGGCGCTCTGCGGCGATCTCGAGACGCTTCAACTCGGCCCACAGGCGATCCTCCAGGGGGCTTTCGTCGAATAGGTCGTTGATCTCCAGAGCACCGTCGAACTTGGCCCAGGTTGTAGGGATAAAGACGATGCGGCGCCAGCGCCGGCTGAGAATCGGCTGGGCCAGGCGTTCCAGGTTCGCCAGGTAAACCTGGTAATAGTACCGGTTCGCCTTAGGATCAGGCGGCTCGTACAAGCCCAGGTCCTGCCCTCGGCGGATGCGAATATCACGCACACCCCCATAGTAGTTCACGGACCAACGCTCGTCGCCAAAGACCTTGGTCTGGTAAAAGGCCAGCCACCTTGGTGGCCAACGCCTGGGCGCAGTGTCCACGGGGATGCGATACCAAAGGTTGTCCCGGAGAATGGCAAAGTCGCGTTCGCTGTTCATGATGGCTACCAGCACTTCACCACGCTGGGCTTCGCTCTCCGGGGTCATAGAATCCCCACTACCCCCAATCTCCAATCCCTAATCTCCAATCCCCTCTCAGATCCCCAAATACGCCTCCCGCACGTGCTCGTTCCGCGCCAGCTCCCGGCTCGGACCCTCCAGCTCGACCCGTCCCTCGGCCAGCACGTACCCATACTCGCTCACCGCCAGCGCCATCTGCACGTTCTGCTCCACCAGCAGCATCGTCAGGCCTTCCTCTTTCAGGCGTTGCAGCACCTCAAAGAGGTTCAACACCAGGAAGGGGGCCAGGCCCAGCGAAAGCTCGTCGAACATGAGGATCTCCGGCTGGGCCATCAGCCCCCGGCCCACGGCCAGCATCTGCTGCTCCCCGCCGGACAGGGTGCCGGCCCTCTGGCCGGCCCGCTCTTTCAGGCGTGGCAGCATGTCGTACACCCGGCCCAGGTTCGCCTGGAAATTGCCCCTGGCCCGTTTGGTAAAGGCACCCATCTCCAGGTTCTCGTAGACGCTCATGCTCGGGAAGAGCTGGCGCCCCTCTGGCACCAGCACGATCCCCTCGGCAGCTTTGCCATGGGGGGAGACGTGGGTCACATCGCGGCCGTCGAACCGGATCGAGCCCTGCGACGCCTTGAGCAGCCCCATAACCGTGCGCAGGAGCGTCGTCTTGCCCGCGCCGTTGGAGCCGACCAGGGCGGTGAGCCTGCCGCGCTCTAGCTCAAGAGATGCGTCCCACAGGATCTGCACCTCGCCGTAGCTGGAGGAAATGCCTTGAACCTCTAATAGCGCCATGCTCACTCCTCCCCCATCAAGCGCTCGGCCAGCTTGGGATCGCCCAGGTAAGCCTCTATCACCTTGGGGTCATTCGCCACCTCGCCAGGCGTACCCTCGGCAATCTGTTCTCCATAGTCGAGGACAATGACCCGGTCCGAGACGTTCATCAGCGCGTGCATCACGTGCTCGATGATCAGGATGGTCACACCCCGGTCGCGAATCTGGCGCACGACCTCGACCATCTCTGCAATCTCGGTGGGATTGAGCCCGGCCAGGACCTCATCCAGTAAGAGCAAAAAGGGTCGCGCAGCCAGGGCGCGAGCCAGCTCCAGGCGTTTCTTCTGGGCCACGTTCAGACTGGCAGCCGGTTGCTCACGGCGCTCGACCAGGCCGACGAACCCCAACACCTCGTCGGCAATTCCTTCAGATTCGCCCAGGGAGCGCTGCTCATGCCCAAAGCAGGAACCCACCATGACGTTCTCCAGGACGCTCAGCTCTTCCAGGGGCTGCACGATCTGGTGGGTGCGAGCCACCCCCCGGCGTGCGATGTGATAGGGTTTCAGGCCAGTAATATCCTGGCCCTGAAAGACCAGTCTCCCCTCCTCCGGCGGATAGATGCCATTGATGCAGTTAAAGAGGGTCGTCTTGCCCGCACCGTTGGGACCGATCAGCCCCAGGATCTCCCCCTGCGGCAGGTCGAAAGTGATGTGGGCCAGAGCCTGCAGGCCACCGAAACGCTTGGAGACGTCTTGCACTTGTAGAATCGGCGCTTGACTCATACCAACACCCTCCGCAGGCGAGAAAAGCGAGTCCGCAGCCAGCCGACCGCGCCTGCTGGTATGAAAAGGATGATGATCAGCAGCAGCACACCGGCGACCGCCAGTTGGATGTTCTTGAAGAGTGGACTGACCAGCAGCAATCCACGCAACCGCTGGTAGGCGGCCGCGCCCAGAATTGGGCCCAGCACGGTCCCGTGCCCGCCCAGCATGACCATCACAATGCCTTCGATCGATTGGTGGAGCACAAAGGCGTCACGCGGCTCGATGTTGCCATTCTTGAAGAAAAAGAGCACGCCGAGTATCCCCGGAAAGACCGCCGAGAGCACGTAGGCCCAGGTCTTGGCGTTGGGCGCGACGACGCCCATCACCTCTGCAGCATCCTCGTTCTCGCGGATGGCCATCAGCCCCAGGCCAAAGCGTGAGGTCTTGACCAGGAAGCTCACCAAGACCACGACGATGGTCAGGAGGGCCGTCCCAATATAAGCCATCCACAGGGCCTGGTCCGGGCCACCATACGCTCGGTAGACCCCAAAATTGAGGGTCATGCCGATGGGGCCACCGAACGGCTCAAAGTTCTTGATAAAGGCACGCATCGCCTCGTTGACGCCGATCGTTGCCAGGGCAAAATAGGCACCGCGCAGGCGCAGGATGGCCTTGCCCAGCAGAAAGGCCAGGATAGCAGAGCTCAGCCCTCCGGCCAGGGCGGCCAGGGCCAGGTGGAGGCCAAAGGTGTCCATCAGGTAGAAGCCGACGTAGCCACCCAGCCCCAAAAAGACGATGTGGCCAAAGCTGACGTACCCTGTAAAGCCCAGCAGGATGTTCAGGCTGGCGGCAAAGGCGACCGCCTTCAGGATCGTAAACGACGTCTCGCGGGCATAGGCCCTGTTGCTGGCCAGGGCGGGCCATAGGGCAAAAGCGGCGGTGATCGCCAGTGCCAACCACAGTCCCGGATTTCGCAGTTGTTTCTTCATGTCTTGCTCCCCAGTAGCCCTTGTGGTCGCACCAGGAGGATGAGAACAAAGAGGACGAATTCCAGGACCGGCACCCAGGAGGTCTCCATGAAGGCCGGGATGATGCCTTCCAGGGCACCCAGCAGCAGGCCACCGATCAGTGCGCCCAGCGGGTTACCCAGGCCGCCCAACACACAGATGACAAAGCTCTTGAGCTCGTAGGAAGAGCCAGCCAGGATGGTAAATGGGAAAAAGGTAGAGATCAGCCCGCCCGAGATCGCCGCCAACATGGTCCCCAGCCCAAAGGCCAGGGCCAGGATCCAACTGGTGGGGATGCCCATGAGCTCAGCGGCGGCCCGATTGTCGGATACGGCCCGGATGGCTTTGCCCGGCCGTGTCTGATAGAGGAACAGGTAGAGCAGAGCCGTCACCAGGACCGATGCCAGGGCCGCCAGGATTCGCGTCCAGGGCAGCGTGATCGGCCCCACGGGAAAGCCGCCCAGATTAAAGTCCACGTTGCGCGGCGAGGTCGTAAATATCGCGGTGGCGATGCCGATAATGATCATGTTGACCGCAAAGGTCGCCAGCAAGGTTGATAAGTGGGGCGCATTGATCACGCGGTGGACGGCCACCCAGTAGATCAGCACCCCCAGCAAGAGCCCGCCGCCGATCACCAGGATCAGCATCAGGTATGGGTTCAGACCGAGTCCGGTGAAGCCCAGGTAGATGCCAAACATCCCAAGGGCAATGATCGGTCCATGTGCCAGGTTGATCACATCCATCACGCCCCAGATGAGCGACAGGCCCATCGCCGCGATGCCGTATACAAAGCCCAGGAGCAGTCCATCCATCAGAGAGGGAACCAGCATAGCGTCTCCTCGCACCAGATCCATGCAGGGGCGAGGTCTGTCTTCAAAACCTCGCCCCTGCCGGGTGTCGTTATGGCTTGGGATAAAGCGTGTCGGCGGTCTTGCCCTCCAGCGGCCAGACCACCTGCTTGACCAGGTTGCCGGCGTCGTCCTTCTGCCACTGGATGTAGACCATACTGTGTCCGATCTGCAGGCCGTGCGCCTCGGGACTGGTGTCGAAGTTGATCCGGCCATAGGCCGTCAGCATGTCCATGGCCTCCATGGCTGCCTTGACGGCCTCGGGATCGGTCGAGTCGGCGTCCATGATGGCTTTCTGCAAGATCTGGCCGGCCACATAGCCGCCCATGGAGTGGTAAGAAGGCTCTTCATCGTACGCGGCCTGGTACGCCGCATCAAACTCGGAGCCCAGCACACCGAACCACTCCAGGCCAGCCTCTGCGGCAGACTCGGGGGTGAACGCGGCCAGTGGCTCCCACTGGCTGGGGCCGATGACGCCCACGGCTGCGTCGCCCAGGTCCGCAAAATCTGGCTCGGGCGGGGCAACCAGCAGGGCAAAGTAGTTCATGTCCACGTCCTTTTCGTGGACCTGGCGCGCAAACGTGCTACCGTCCTGGAAGTGGCCGCCACCCATCACCGCCTGGGCGCCCGATTCCAGGATCTTGTTGATGAAGGGCCCAAAGTCCTTCGTTTCCGAGTCATAGCCCTCAAAGAGCACAACTTCGTAGCCCAGGCTCTCGGCATACTCATTGGCAGCATTGACCACGTCTGTGGAGAACTTGTCGTTCTCGTAAACAAAGGCCAGCTGTTTCACGCTGGGATCGACGTGAGCCAGCAGATCGACTGCGCCGGTCAGGTAGCGACTGGACGGTGTGTAGGCCTGGAAGACGAGGGTGTAGCCTTCTTTGTAGGTCGAGTCGGAGGCGGCTCCGGTGGTGATCATGATCTTGCCGTACTGCTCGGCGATGAGGGCCGCCGCAGCGGTCAAGCCGCTCGAGTAGGGGCTGATCAAAAAGTCGGCATTGTCCTCGGTGGACAGGCGTGTGTAGAGTTCCTGGACGCGCTCCGTGGTGCTCTCGTCGTCATAGGTCTTGTAGTCGAACTTGACCACCGTGCCGTCACTCAGCGTGATGCCACCCGCGTCGTTGACCTCGTTCATCCACAGCATCAGGCCGTTCACCTGGCGCAACGAGGAGACGTTGTAGCTGCCTGTCTGTGAGGTCGTGAAGCCAATGACCATCGTCTGTTCTTCGCCCGCTGGCTGCTCTGCCTCTGCTGCCGTTGGCTCCGCCTCTGCTGCTGTTGGCTCTGTCTCTGGTGCCATCGTGGCCTCTGGTGGAGCCTCTGTCGCCCCACATCCGGCCAAGAATGCGCTCAACAAAGCCATGACCATGATCCAATACGCGAACTTTTTCATTTCTCTCCCTCCTTCGGATTCACCTCTGACCGCTCACAAAACCGCCACCTCGTTCGATAGCCGCCCCCTTTCTACCAGGACCGTCATCCCGACCCCCCCGCCCCCTGTCATCGCGAGCGCCCACTTTCCTCCTGTCATCGCGAGCGGAGGCGCAGCCGGAGCGAAGCGATCCCCAACTACCCCAATGGCAGCCACTACCCCCCAATCCCCAATCCCCAATCCCTAATCCCCAATCGCCACTACCCCCATCCCCTCACTCCAAAGTCCAGTGGTACGGCGAGAACCCCTCGGTATCCCAGCCCCGTCCCTCACGTGCATCCAGGATCTCAACCCCGTCGCCGGCCAGCCCTTCGACCAG
>JAMJFU010000227.1 GCA_023544525.1 Anaerolineae bacterium
GCTACACCGTCCACGTCGAGAACGTCTGCGTCGAGCCGAGCCTGCTGGCCCTCTACCGGCAGTGGGATGCGGCGGGGCGGGTCCGGCTCCCGGCTCTGCGGGGTGGCCAACCGTTCGGGCGTGCTCGGGGCACCGAGATCGGCGTCGCCATCCGCGATAGCGGCACGTTCATGGACCCTCGCTCACGCAAGGATTGGTGGCAACTGAAGTAGACGGCCCCAAGACGGCCCGGGCTCAATCGGAGGAAGAGAGCCAGGGCTTGGGGATCAGCACCGGGGTACTTTCCTTGTAGGCCTCATAGTCCTCCTGGCCGCCCCACTTCTCGTCGGCCCGTTCCTCCAGCATTGGCACGCCGCTAATGCGGGTGATCAGCAGGGCCACGAACACCGGCGAGATCAGGGCGACCCACTGCCAGCCGCGCAGGACGGGCAGGGCGATGATCGCCACGCCGATCCACAGGACAATCTCTCCAAAGTAGTTGGGGTGGCGGGACCAGGCCCACAGGCCGGTCTGGATGAATCGGCCCTTGTTGGCCGGATCTGCCCGGAAGTGGCTCTTCTGGAGGTCGGCGACAGCCTCCATGCTGAAGCCGAAAAGCCAGACCAGAAAGCCGGCCAGCGCGAACCAGCCCAACTCCCTCCGGGTGGTCGTGGTGATGGCCGCCAATGCAGCCGCCAGCGTGAAACTCACCCACAGCCCCTGCAGGGTCCAGGTATTCAGAAAGCGGAGGAAGGAGGGCTTGATATCGTCAAAGCGGGCGTCCTTCCCTGCCTTCTGGACGCGGCGGAACAGGTAGGTACCCAGGCGTCCTGCCCAGATCACGACCAGGGCCAACAGCAAAAGCGACCGGCCATCGACGGCCGGACTCAGCAGCACCGCCATGGCCGTCACAGTGATGTAGGTGAGGCTGCCAACCAGGTCGAAGAACTTTTCGGTCTGCAGCATGTAGGCAGGAATAAAGGCTAGCCACTGGATGAGGAAGGCCAGTGCTACCGACAAGGCAAAGATGGGCAATCCAAAGGCCGAGGCGCCACCCTGGCTGCCGGCCCAGGCCAGGCCCAGGCCGATCAGGATGACAACGGGCAGGGCGACAAGTGCGTTGCGGTCTGTTTCCTTCATCGGATATGTTCCTCTCTGGCCCAACAGGTTGGTCTTTATTGTACTTGAGTTCGGCTTCTGCGGCAAGCCGCAGATTGGCCAGTAGCAGTCTGGTGGCCGGAGTTTGGTCAGGCGAGACGCGGTGCGAGGCGAATGACCACACTGTGCTCCCGGCCATCGTCCAAGAGCGTGATGCCGGGGCCATCCATCTCCCGGCCGTCGAGGGTGACGCTGGCGACACCCAGGCTAGCGGCCTCGCGGTTCTCGACCGCGATGTGGTAGACCGCCTCCCCATAGCGGTAGGCCGCGCTGTAGCCCGGCCAATGGCCCGGTATGCGCGGGTCGATGTGCAGCGTCGCACCCTCACGACGGATGCCCAGGATCCGCTCCAGTCCCAGGCGATACATCCAGCCGCCGGAGCCGGTGTACCAGGTCCAGCCCCCCGTGCCTACGTGGGGCGGTACGCTGTAGATATCAGCAGCCATGACGTAGGGCTCGACCTGGTAGCGGGCTATCTGCTCTGCGGTTTCGGTACGGTAGACCGGGTTGAGCAGCCGCAAGAGCTCGCCGGCCCGGTCGGCGCGACCCAGGTCGGCCATGGCCCACACGACCCAAAGTGCCGCATGGGTGTACTGACCTCCGTTCTCGCGAATGCCTGGCGGGTAGCCCTTGATGTAGCCAGGATCGCGGGCTGTGCGGTTGAACGGCGGGGTGAAGAGCAGCAGCAGTCGTTCTGCGGGCCGCACCAGCAGTTTCTCGAGTGAATCCATGGCCCGTGCGGTGCGCTCGTCCGCGCCTGCTCCCGATAGCACAGCCCACGACTGGGCGATCGAGTCGATGCGGCACTCCAGGTTTTCGGCCGAGCCCAGTGGCGCGCCGTCGTCATAGTAAGCGCGCCGGTACCAATCGCCATCCCACGCATGCTCCTCGAGTGCCACCTGCAGGGTTGCCATGCGCTCGCGACACAGCGCGGCATACTCGACGTCATCCATCTGCTCGGCGAGGGGGGCAAAGGCATCGAGCACGGCATATAGGAACCAGCCGAGCCAGACACTCTCGCCCTGGCCCTGAATGCCCACCCGGTTCATGCCGTCGTTCCAGTCGCCGGCGCCCATCAGCGGTAGTCCATGCCGCCCCGTCGCGCTGGCCTGTTCGATGGCCCTGCGGCAGTGTTCGTAGAGAGAGGCTATCTCCTCGGACGTCTCATAGTGCCCGTAGCGTTCTGCCTCGTCGGGCCCCAGGGGAGGACCGGCTATGAAAGGCACCTGCTCCTCCAGGATCGTGCGGTCACACGTGGCTGCGACATAGTGGGCAGTGACATAGGGCAGCCACAGGAGGTCGTCCCGGATGCGGGTCCTGACGCCGCGTCCGGAGGGTGGATGCCACCAGTGGAGCACGTCACCGGCCGTGAACTGGTGGCGGGCAGCGCGGAGGATGTGCTGGCGGGTGATGGCCGGCGCGGCATGGGTTAGGGCCATCACGTCCTGCAACTGGTCGCGAAAACCGTACGCGCCCGAGGCTTGGTAAAAGCCCGAACGGGCCCATATGCGGCAGGACAGGTCCTGGTAGAGCAGCCAACGGTTAAGCAGCAGGTCGAGGGCGCCGTCGGGCGTATCGACCTGCACTCGGCCGAGCAGATCGTCCCAAAAGCCGGTGGCTGCCTGCCAGGCCTCCCCGACGGCTCCAGGTTCGAGAAATCGATCCAGGAGGGCCGTGGTCTCTGCTCGATCGGCGCCCTGCCCCAGGAGGAAATAGACTTCCTGCGCCTCGCCGGGGGCCAGGTCGAGGTGCAGCTGGATCGCTGCGCACGGATCGAGCCCGGGTCCCACCTGCCCCGACAGGCCTACCCGGGTGAGCGCAGCAGGCAAGCGCAGGCCGGCACCCGGCTGGCCATTGCGGCCCAGGAACTCGGTGCGGTCGGCAGTCAGGCTGTGGGGGACCTCGCTCGCCGCGGCAAAGGCGACTGCATCCGCAAACTCGGCGCTGTATGGGTTGCGCGCCAGCAAGGCGTGCCGGTCTGCATCGTATTCGGTGACCACGTACTGCTGGGATTGGTCACGGTTGACGCCGAGCACCCAGGCGGCATAATAGGTGGCTGTGATTCGCCGCTGCCGCTCCCAGTCATTCACGATGCGCAGCCGGATCACCTTCACCGGCGCGTCGGGCGCGACGTAGAGCTGAAGATGCTGGTCGAGGCCGTGGCTGTGGTGCTGGTAGGTGGAATAGCCTGCGCCGTGACGCACCAGGTAGGGTGCGCCCGACGGGGCAGGCAGCGGCGTGGGGCTCCAGACAGCAGCAGTCTCTTCATCACGCAGGTAGAGCGCCTCCTCAGCGGGGTCGCGCACCGGGTCATTGCTCCAGGGTGTGAGGCGGTTCTCGCCGCTGTTCGTGGCCCAGGTACAGCCCATGGCCGACTCGGAAGCGAGGAAGCCAAAGGACTCGTTGGCGACGACGTTGGTCCACGGTGCCGGCGTTGCGCTGCCCGGCTCCAGGTAGATGGCATACTCCTGGCCATCGCGGTCGAAACCACCCAGGCCGTTGTCAAATTGCAGCCCGGGCGGCCGGTTCTGGGGCGTAGGGGGGGCGGGAGGCACCCGCTCTGGCTCTGTGGCTACGAATACCGGCAGGGGTGCGGGCCGCGGTGGGAGGCGGCTCAGACGATCCTCGAGCGACCCATCGCCAGCGTCGAGCACGACACGGGCGGCGGTGGCGAGCAGCACCTGCCCTGCCTCGTCGACCTGGCCCGCGTGCAGCAAAAAGACGCCGCCACGACGATTGAGCCATGCCTGCGCCGCCGTGCGCTCCAGCATCTTTTGCAGGTGCTCCTGCAGGTCCAGGATGTAGCCCATCTTCTCTTGGTTAAGGATCACCAGATCGATCATGATGCCCTGCTTGCGCCAGTAAGCGTGAATGCGGAGCAGTAGCTCGACGAGCGCGCTCTCCTCCTCGTTCGCCACACGGACCAGCAGGATGGGATAGTCGCCCGAGATGCCGTGGGACCAGAGGCCTGGCTGGCCCCGGCGGTTGGCAGCCAGGGTCTCTGGCGCTGCGCGCCAGGCCCGGCTGGGGTAGAAGAGGGCGGACAGGAGCTTTTGGGCGTGGCGCAGATCGTCCGTGTCCAGGTCAAGATCCCGGGCCGTGATCTGGGCCTGGACACGCGCCCGCTCCAGGGCGTCGTGGATAGCGCCCAGGCGGCGGTAGGGCCGCGCCTGAGCCAAGGCGGCCCCCTCTGAGCCGCCGGCGGCCGTGACAAATGCCAGCGATGCTGTGGCGTGCGGGGCCAGGGTCAGCCGCTGGCTGATGGCCATGATCGGATCCAGCGTAGCACCCGTCGTGCCACTGAGGCCAGGCCCGGAGGACAGGGCAGCAGGCGCCTGAAGTAAGCCGCCGCGCCCCAGAAAGCGAGCACGATCGGTCTCGAAGGTGGTGGCGCGCTCCATCCCCTCGGCCAGGGTGAGCAGGTGGGCGACGTGCACTGGCCTTTCCTCCCCTGAGCGCGGGCGGCGCCAGAAGAGGAGTGCGTCGTCGTCATCGTGGTACTCGCTCATGATGAACATCTTGTTGAACGCAGGATGCCGGCGGTCCGCATCCTGGGCGCCAAGCACCGGCTCGGCGTAGCTGGTGACAGCCAGGTGCCGGGGCTCCTCACCGTGGTTGGTCAAGGTCAAGAGGCGGAGCTCGACGTCAGCGTCAGGCGGCACCGACACCTCGGTCCGCGCCGAGATGCCATTCTCCTGGCGGTTGAACTCGGCCAGGTGACCGGTAAAGCGCACGGTTTGGTGCTCCCCTGCGCCCGGCACGGGTTGGGGCGTGGCCGACCAGAGGTCGCCCGTGTCGAGGTCCTGGAGATAGATCCAGGTGCCCCAGTCGTCGAGCGTGGTGTCGGCGCTCCAGCGGGTAAGATCCATCTCCCGGCCCCAACTGCTATAGCCGCCGCCTGCTGCTGTCACCAGGACCCGGTACCGCCCGTTGCCCAGCAGGAGGGCTTCGGGCGCGGGGGCACCTGGCGCGACCGGCCACCAATCGATTTCGGCTGGCTCCTCGACCCTGCGCATCTGCCCGGGTGCCTCTGTCTCGCTCCATTCTTCCACCGGTACTTGCGGCAACTGCTCCTGCAGGAGCAACTCTACGCCCTCGATACGCGGGTCGCTGTGAAACGCTTCGACGATGGTGTTGTCGAGGAGTTGGTTGGCGAGGGCGACCAAGATCATGCCCTGGTGGTGGGCCATGTAGGAGCGGACGATGGCCTGATCGCGGCCGATAGGCAGCCGGTTCGCTGTGTAGTCGATCGACTCGTAGAAGCCATAATGGCCCATGGCCCCGCGCTGCACCAGGTCGTCGATGTTGCGCACCACGGCGCTGGGATCCACGGGCAGCGCAAGCAATGAGGCGTACGGGGTTATGACCAGGTCTTCCTCCAGGCCGCGCTTCAGGCCCAGGCGGGGTACGCCGAAGCCACGGTACTGGTAGTTTTCGGCGGCGTCAAAGCGATAGTAGCCCGATTCAGAAATGCCCCACGGGACCCTGAAGCTGTGGGCGTAGTCGATCTGGCGCTGGACAACGCCGCGGTAGGTTTCGTCCAACAGGGTGCCGCGATAGTTGCGCATCAGCAAGGCCGGCATCAGGTACTCGAACATGCTGCCGTTCCAGGAAAGGAGCGCGCGGGTCCCGTCGGCGGAGGTGAGGGTCCGGTCGAGATGGAGCCAATGGCTCAGGGGCACGTCGCCCTTGGCGATGGCGATCAGGCTGGCGATGCGCGCCTCTGACGCGAGCAGATCATACCGATTGTCGTCGAGGCGCTCTTCGTCGACGCGGTAGCCGAGGTAGAATACCTCGCGCTGTCGGTCAAATAGAAAAGCAAAGTCCATGGCCTGAAAATAGCCTGCGGCCTGCCGCTTCAGCTGGTCAATGACAGCCAGCATACCCGTGGCGACGTGACGGGCCTGTTTGAGGCCGGTGTGTAACCCGAGACACCAGGCGCGCGCATCCGCTGCCTCCTCGCCGGAGCGCCCTTTCATGCTCTGCAGCAGCGCCTCGATCCGGCCCTGGACCTGAGCGGAAATCTGGGGTATCTCGGCCAATGAGACCATAGATGACAGCCCCGATCGCAGTTCCTCCCACCGGGCTAGCACGTTGGGAGCCAGGCCGTCAGAGTCAAACAAGGGTGGTGGCTCGGCGATCATGCGCCGCCAGGGAAGAAGCACGTCGATCTCGGTGCGCATGTTCTCGAGGTGGGAGCCTATACGATCGACCCATACGCGGAGACTTTTCATCAGCATCGGGTCCAGGCGTCCCGCGGCACTCGACAGGACCTGTGTCAACTGCTCACCCAGCGCAGGCCAGAGATTGGCCTCCAGGTCGGCGAGGGTAGTCACCCAGAGCTCCGGCGTGTTCCTGACTGATGACAGGAGTTGGCAGATGTCTCCCAGCAGAATGGCGAGGTCCTCGGTTGGTGCGGCAAGAGCACTGGGGTCAAGTCCAGCGGCAACCTCACTGAAGACGTCGAACGTGTCGCACAGTCCCTGCCAGCGCGCCGGGCCGAGGATGGGCTGGTCGGCGGCTGCCTCCAGGCCCTGGGAGAGGGTGAGAAGGCAGCCTGCCAGGTTGCCGCTGTCGACGGTGGAGACATAGCGGGGCTTGAGCGCCGTGAGGCCGCGCGTCTCGTACCAGTTGAGAAAATGCCCGCGGTAGCGCTCAAGGCCCTCCATGGCCTCGAAAGTGGGGCTCAGACGGAAGATGAGGCCCATGATGCCCAGGTAGCCAAACTCGTGGGCCGACAGGACAGACACGAGCAGCAGGCCGATATTGGTCGGCGAAGTGCGGTGGGCCACGAGGCCGCGCGGATCCTCCTGGAAATGGTCTGGCG
>JAMJFU010000228.1 GCA_023544525.1 Anaerolineae bacterium
TCTCTCCCCCTGGCGTCACTGCGGTTCAAATCCTCGCAGCCATGGTCCGCCCGTCACAGCCCTGTCCTAAAGGACGGTGGACGCTCCTTACCGGCCCTGTGCAGTGCGGTGCCCAGCTTGCCGGCTGTAGGGCATGATCAAAATCATGGTCACTGAGGCAGGATGGTGTTAGAATCATCAAAGGCTCGCCAGTCGGGCCGGGAAAGCGAGGTCGGGATGAGGGAAACGCCGTTCGAAGGGAAAGTCAGGGCTGATCATTTGGTCCAAGAGATCGTCGAGGACCATCCTCAGACGATTCTGATCTTTGCCCGTTACGGGCTCCAGTGCGCCGGCTGTTACATCTCCCCCTTTCACACGGTGGCCGACAGTGCGCAGGCCTATGCCATCCCCCTGGAGCCCCTGCTGCACGACCTGAACAGGGCCATCGTCGAGGGTGCGCCGTAGGCTGAACACCCGCTACAACTCCTCGGCAATGGCTACCAGCTGGTGGGGCTGCAGCAGCACAATGTACCCTCCCCGGCTCTCGATCAAACCCTGCTTCTGAAACTTGCTCATCGTCCGGATGGCCGTCTCGACGACAGTGCCAGCCATGTCGGCGATGTCCTGGCGGCTGAGTGGGACGGTGATGCGCACACTGCCATTCTCCAGGCGTTCACCAGCGGTGTTGGCCATGCGCAGCAAGACACGGGCCACACGCCGTTCCACCTTTTCCACCGCAAAGCTCCGCAGTTTTTCGTGCGCAGTCTGCAAGCGACGGCCCAACTCGACGATCAGGGCCCAGGCCAGCTCTGGGTGGGTGCGTACCAGTTCAGCGTAGGCATCACGCCTCAGGCTCAGGGTGATCGCTGGTTCCAAGGCCTGGGCAGTGGCTGGATAATGATCGCCGACCAGGACGCCCACCTCGCCCACGATCTGTCCCGGACCGAAGGTGGAGAGGATGGTCTCACGCCCGCTTTCGGAATGCTTGATCATCTTGACCCGTCCCTCGACGACGAGGATCAGCCACTCGGCCCGGTCGCCTTCAAAGAAGAGGTAGGCGTCCTTCTCGTGCTGGCGCAGCTGCATGGTATGTTCGAGGAGCTTGCGTTCCTCTGGTGAGAGTGGCGCAAAGAGTGCGCTCTTGGCCAGTAGACTTGACTCGCTCATTCCTGCCTCGAAACGTGGGCCCTCTGCCTGCTACTCGCAGCGGTGCCTCAGCTCACGCACTGCCTCCAGCGGTCCAATGAGTGTCAGCAGGTCCCCCCTCTGCAACACAGTCCGGCCACGCGGATAGATGACGTCGCCGTTGCGGCGAATAAGCATAATGGTGAGCCCTTCTGGGAGCCGCAAGTCCTGGATCGGCTTGCCCGTCAACTCGGCACAACCCAGCCGGACCTCGGCAATGTCGTGCTCGTCCTCCAGGTCGGTGATCAACGAGGATACACTGGGATAGAGCAGAAGGTACTCCAGCTCGACCACCGGCGACAGGCTAGGGTTGACCAATTCGACGTCCAGGTCTTTGAAGCGAGCAGCTTGAGTGGGTTCGTGAACCCGGACCGCAACATTCTGAATGCCGAACCTATCCCGCAGCAGCCGGCTGGTCTTCAGGTTGTCGTCGTCTTCGGGTAGAAGGACGGCCACGGCGTGGATGCTCTCTGGATTGAGTGCTTCCCAGGTGGCGGGATCGGTGGCGTCGCCCAGGACGAAGGGGATGCCCAACTCGGCGACCGCTGCCTCCCGACCGGGGTCTTTGTCAACCACGACCACATCCTCTCCGTGGCCCGCAATCCGTCGAGCGAGCAGGCGCGGCAGGCGCCCGGCCCCGGCGATGATGAACTTGCGGTGGGGTCTGACAGCCTGGGGAATGATGCGATTGAAAAGCATGGGCGACACGGTCGAGGTAACGATGGCCACCAGGATGATGGCCGAATTGGTCGCCGAGTCGATGCTGCCCAGGTCGAGACCGATGGCCGAGACGGCGATGATCAGGCTCAGGCGTGATGACAGGATCGCGCCAGCCCCGACCGTCTGGCGCCAGGAGTGGTTAACACGGTAGACAAGGGCGGCTACGAACTTGATCAGGTAGGCCAGGATCAACATCAGCGGTACCAGCAACAACGTGCGTGTCGAGCTTAGGAGGGAAGCCAGGTCAAAGCGCACGCCCACCATGATGAAAAAGATTGGGATAAAGAAGGCATAACCGATGACATCCAGGCGGTGGTGCAGGTCGGTGCTGCCCCGGTCGGAGACCAGAGAGAGGAGTGCCCCTCCGAGGAAGGCACCGAGGATCATCTCTACCCCCAATCCCTGGGCCAGGGCGATGAAGGTTAAGCCGATGGCAAAGGCGCCACGCACATCCAACTGGGCTGTCGCCTCGGAGATGTTCTGGAGAAAATCCCGGCCCGGGAAACGGCGGCGGGCCATGCGGGCGATCCGGTAGGCGAGGCCAAAGACGCCAAACAGGACCAGGACCAGCAGCAGCTCTAGCGTCAAGCCTTGAGTATGGAGCAGGACGTAAATGCTGACCAGCAGCATGGTCGCAAAGTCAGCGATGACTGCCGCCACCAGCAGCGCCTGTCCGTAGGCCCGGTTCATAAGCCCTCGTTCTTTGAGGACTGGCATCACCAGGCCCAGGGAAGTCGTCGACAGGATGAGGGCCATCAGCCAGGGGTCGTCGGCGGCATCCAGGGCCCGCAGCCCGAGTGCTCCGACCAGGCTCATGCCCAGCGTGAGCATGAAGGCCAGCACTCCAAGGGTCAGCGGGTTGCTGATCTTGTCCCGAAGGGAACCCTGCCAGGCGCTGGCTCCAGGCAGGACCGCATCGAAATCCACCTCCAGACCCGACAGGAACATCAGGTAGGCAAAGCCCAACAGCGCGAGGATCTCGAGCATAGGGTCATGGTTGCCGACGAGTCCGAGGCCGCTTTGGCCGACGACGATGCCCGCGATGATCTCGCCTACGACCACCGGCAGGCGCAGCCCCTTGAAACGGGACAAGATGAGCGGCACAAAGAAGGCCAGGACCACGACGATAAGCAAGGGTACAAATGAGTAGCTTTCTTCCACAAAGACTCCTTAGGGCATCCCCTACCCGCGCCCAGGCACATTCGGAGGGCATAGGGGATGGGACCTGGGTTGACCAACGCTGGTGGATGAACCGGATTATTCCATTGGAAGTATACCACGAGCGAGGACTCTGGTCAATCATGCACGGATGTCCGTCGGCGGCGTAGAAGTGGACGATCTCCCGCACGCCGGGCACCCCTGAACGATGGCCTGGGCAGTCGGGGATCGGTGTTGGGCAAGCCAGCTCTGTGACTGGCCCCGAGTGGGATATATATCCTGACCTATATCCCTGTGGTATATCTCGATACATGGACAGTGCACCGCTGTTGTGGTATACTGTAGCTCGTGTTTAGGGCGTCCAACGGGAACACGCCGCTCTGACTGCGTCTTGGTACCCACCGAAAAACCGTGGGCTGATGGGGAAAGGAGACAGCGCTTGAGCCCTGTGCCAGAGAACGCTCCGCTGCTTTGGCCGCTAATCCTCTACGTTGGCCTCGCTCTTGTCGTGGCGGCTGGGATGCTTGTCCTCTCCCATCTCCTGGGCGAGAGGCATCGGGACAGGTTGACCGGCGAGCCTTATGAATCGGGCATGCCGCCCACTGGCTCTGCCCGCCTGCGTGTGTCCGCCAAGTTCTACCTGGTGGCTATGTTCTTTGTAGTTTTCGACCTGGAAGCGGTTTTCCTCTTTGCCTGGGCAATCACCTTCCGCACGTTGGGCTGGGCTGGCTATCTCGAAATCGTGATCTTTGTCGGCGTGTTGTTGGTGGCACTGATCTACCTCTGGCGGGCGGGGGCTCTCGATTGGGGCACGGAGAGACGCCGGGCTTTGAGGGAGAAGGGCGGTTAGGGCAGGCCATGGATTGGTCATTGGAAACCCCGGAAGTGGCCGCGGATGCAGGGGGCGGGCTGGAGCGCGCCCTCAGGCGCATCGTGGTATTGACTCGCTTGCAGGATCTCTTTGCCTGGGGACGCAAGAATTCGATCTGGCCCCTCAATTTTGGCCTGTCGTGTTGTTACGTTGAAATGGCCACGAGTCTGACCAGCAAGTACGACATCGCTCGCTTTGGCTCAGAGGTGATCCGCGGCACCCCTCGTGAAGCAGACCTGATGATCATTGCGGGCACGGTCTTTATCAAGATGGCACCCATTATCCAACGGCTGTACGAGCAGATGATGGAGCCGCGCTGGGTCATCTCCATGGGCTCCTGTGCCAATTCGGGCGGAATGTACGACATCTATAGCGTGGTCCAGGGTGTGGACAAGTTCCTGCCGGTGGACGTGTATGTGCCGGGCTGTCCGCCCAATCCCGCTGCCTTTATGGAGGGCCTGACACTCCTGCGGGAGATGGTGGGCAAGGAACGGCGACCCCTGAGCTGGACCATCGGCCCTCAGGACGTCCAAAAACCCGCGCTGCCGAGCATGCGGGATCTGAAGCGAGACGAGCGGAGGAAAGCCACCCTCTTGCGCCCTCCGGACGAAGTGTAGGCAAGGAGACCCAGTTGCGACAACAGTGGCCGTGGACGGCTCGGGGCATACGTACTCCATGAGCGAGCAGCCTGAAGGGATGGACATCTCGCGGGAACTGCGTGAGCGTTTCGGCCCGGCCATCGTGGCCGAGCAGGAGACGCGTGATGGGATCCCAACCTTGTGGGTGGCCCAAGACCGCTTCCGCCAGGTGCTCGCATATCTCAAGTCGGGTACGGACCGGCCCTATGCTATGTTGTACGATCTGACCGCCATCGACGAGCGAGCTCGCACTCAGCGCAAGGGGCAGCCCGCGGCCGATTTCACCGTCGTCTATCACCTCCTCTCTTTTACACGCAACCACGATGTGCGTGTCAAGGTGGCCCTCGCAGGCGCGTACCCGGTCACGGCCAGCATCACCGACCTCTGGCCCGCGGCCAACTGGTACGAGCGAGAGGTGTGGGACATGTTCGGCATCACCTTCGAAGGGCATCCACATCTGGCCCGCATCCTCATGCCCTCGACCTGGGAAGGACATCCCTTGCGCAAGGAACACCCTGCTCGCGGCACAGAAATGGGTCCCTTCCGCCTGCCCGTGGAAAAACAGGAGCGCGAAGAAGAGGCGCTGCTCTTCCATCCGGAGGAGTGGGGATTGGAACGCCACGGCGAGGACACCGATTTCGTATTCCTCAACTTGGGACCCCAGCACCCGGGCACGCACGGCCTGTTGCGCATCGTCCTGCAACTTGACGGCGAGGTGATCCTTGATGCGGTGCCCGACATCGGCTATCACCACCGTGGCGCCGAAAAGATGGCCGAGCGCCAGACGTGGCACACGTTCATCCCCTACACGGATCGTATCGATTACCTGGGTGGTGTCCTGAACAACTTGCCCTACGTGTTGGCCGTCGAGACCCTGGCCGGGATCGAGGTACCGGACCGGGTCAAGGTGATCCGGGTCATGATGGCCGAGCTGTTCAGGATTGCCAGCCACCTGGTGTGGTACGGGACCTTTGCCCAGGACGTCGGCCAGCTGACACCGGTGTTCTTGATGTTCACCGACCGGGAACGGCTCTTTGACATCGTCGAGGCCATCACCGGCGGCCGGATGCATCCGAGTTGGTTCCGCATCGGCGGTGTGGCGCAGGACCTGCCCCGGGGCTGGGACGGGTTGGTTCGCGATTTTCTCGACTATCTTCCTCCCCGCCTGAAGGAATATGACAAGCTGGTCATGGGCAATCCCATCTTTAAGGCGAGGACCCAGGGGATCGGCGCCTACACCCTGGAGGAAGCGGTCGAGTGGGGCGTGACCGGACCAGGGCTGCGTGCCTGTGGCCTGGAATGGGACTTTCGCAAGAAACGGCCCTACTCGGGCTACGAAGGGTTCGAGTTCGAGGTGCCGACTGCCCAGCGGGGCGACTGCTACGACCGTGCCGTGGTGCGTGTTGAGGAGATGCGCCAGAGCCTGCGCATTATCGAGCAATGCCTGGACAACATGCCCGCCGGGCAGTACAAGGCTGACCACCCGCTGACCACGCCGCCGCGGAAGGAACGGACGATGCACGACATCGAGACACTCATCGCCCACTTCCTGGGGGTGAGCTGGGGGCCGGTCATCCCCGCGGGCGAGGCGTTCTTTGGCATTGAGGCCAGCAAGGGCAACACCGGCTACTACCTGATCAGCGATGGTGGGATCCACGCCTACCGGGCGCGCATACGTGCGCCTTCTTTTCCCCATATCCAGATGGTGCCAGAGATCAGCCGGGGGCTGATGGTGCCGGATCTGATTGCCATCCTGGGCAGCGTCGACTTTGTGCTGGCCGACGTGGATCGTTGATGGGCCGGGGCCACGGCTCCCGGGCCAAGAGATGGGCGCATGCTGACTGAAGAAGAGAGAAGCGAGATCGAGGACGTCCTGGCGCGCTACGATCACAAGCAGGCTGCCTGTGTCGAGGCGCTCATGGCAGTGCAGGAACGCCGCGGCTGGGTGTCCGATGACAGCCTGCGAGATGTGGCACAGCTGTTGGAAATGACACCAGACGAAGTGGACGGCCTGGCCACATTCTATAACCTGCTCTTTCGACGTCCTGTGGGCAGGCACGTGATCCTGGTCTGTGACAGCATCAGCTGCTGGATCCTGGGATATGAGAACCTGGTAGCGCACCTGGAGAAGCGGCTCGGCATCCGGATGGGTGAAACGACAGAGGATGGCCAATTCACGTTGTTACCCGTCCCTTGCCTGGGAGCCTGTGACCAGGCCCCGGCGATGATGGTCGACGATGAGCTGTATACCAACCTGGACACGGGAGAGGTCGATCGCATCTTGCAGCAATACACTGGGGAGCAGGGTTGATGGAGCGACCGCTCACACAGAATATCCGGCCCGAGGGGGAGCCGCTCGATCTGAGGGGCTACGAGGCTGCGGGCGGTTACCAGGCGCTTGGCAA
>JAMJFU010000229.1 GCA_023544525.1 Anaerolineae bacterium
AGCTCCGTTGGGACCCACCAGGCCCACTTTTTGGCCAGCGTGTATCTCCCAGCTCACGTCCTCGAGTACGGTTTGAGTACCGTAGCTATGGCTGACGCGATCCAGGTTGACGACGATCATGACACTCCCTCCCTTTAGGAGAGCCGCGGGGATCTCGCGTCCACGGCAGAGAGGGGCAGGTGATGGAAAAGAAAAAGCCGCGGGCGCAGGCTGCCCGCTACTCCCTTTTGTTTAGGAAGCGGGCGATGACGGTGATATCATCATGGAGCTGCACACGGTCACCTGTCTTGAGCTCTGTGACTGGCTTGTCAGCCCAACTGCGGCTGTCGGCCTGGAAGATGCCAAGGCGCGTGTCACGGCTTGTGTACTGCTGCTGCACGTAGGCCAGCCCTACAATCTGGCCTTCAGAGTCGATGGATGCACTGGTGACGGCTCCGACCACCCGTCCTTTCCGGCTGACCGTCACATCACCCTGCCGCGGCATCCGTGCGCGCTCCTCCTCGAAGCGGAAGCGGATCAACCTGGCCTGGCGCTCGAGTTCGTGGGCCACGTAGGCTGCCTTGCCGATGAAAAAGGGCTTGTAGAGCTTGACGTAGGGCGCAAAGCCAGCATCTGCCGGGTTGAGGTCGAAGGGGCCGGCCAATTCGTGCCCGTAGAGCGGCAGCCCTGCCTCGATGCGCAGGCTGTCCCGCGCTCCCAGGCCAGCTGGCTGTAGACCGAAAGGCTCGCCTTCTTCCAGGAGAGCATGCCACAGGGCGGGAGCAGCCGCCGGGTGGACAAAGATCTCAAAAGCCACCGGCTCGCCGGTATACCCGGTGCGGGACAGATAGAGGTCGTAGCCAGCCAGCCGGCCATGGATGATTTCGTTGCGCTTCATCTCCTCCAACGCCTCACGCAACGGATCGTCTTCTTCCAGCAATGCCAGAAGGATCTCTCGAGAACGGGGACCCTGGAGGGCCAGCAGGGCACGTTCTTGGCGCAGATTGCGAATGGTAACGGTCTCTGTCCCCAGGGCGCGCGACCAAGGTCGCTCGGGGTCGATCATCACACGCGCTTCGCGGACCAGGTTGACCCAGGCCCAGTCCTTGTCGACGTTCGCGGCATTGACCACCATCCAGTAGCGCTCTTTTTCGAGGCGATAGACATAGACGTCGTCGAGGACGTGCCCTTGTGGATCAAGCAAGAATGAATACTGGGCCTGGCCGGCGTCCAGCAGGGAGATGTCGTTGGTGGTGATGGTGTTCAAGAAGAGATGTACATTGCCGCCGGTGAACTCCAGGATACCCATGTGGCTGGTGTCGAATAGGCCAGCGGCCTGCCGTACCGCCTGGTGCTCTTCCTGTACCGAGGTGTAGCGGATGGGCATTTCCCAGCCGGCAAAGGGTGCCATCCGGGCGCCGGCCTGTTGGTGAGCATCGTACAAGACGGTCCTGTTCAGGTCCTCTGAATCGGGCGTGTCCCATTCGAACGGCGGCAGCATCTCGAGGCCGCCTGGTGCATCGGCCCGGGCTCGCTGGCCGATCCAGTACGGCTTGTGGAAGGCCCAGCCCACCGCTTCGTCCTCAAAGTTCTCTAATGACGGCGGCTTGGTATCCCACCCGTCAGCCAGAGTGTGGGGCAGGCGCCGGACGATCACCGGGCCGGGTGCTTTGGCATAGACGTCGTCCAGATCCAGGCAGACGTACCCGTCGGAGAGGGCCCGCAGCCAATGGGCCACACGCGACTCAATCGACTTTGGGATGAGTAAGCGGAAGCATGTGGAGCTTTCGCCCAGGCGCTTGAGCACACCAGCGCTCATGGCGCTTCCATCCGGCTCGAGAATCCAGGTCGGTTGGCTCTCGCCCACGCGCAGGGCATAGACGTCGTTTGTCATAGCCACGTTGCAAAAGCCCCGGGCATGGGTGCCTTCGATCTCGACAATATCCCAGTCGCCCCCGGGATCCTTGGTCGGCTTGTACATAAAGTAGTGGTGAGGATACCCGCTCGGGCAGTAGTCATCCCCCAGATCGGCACGGCAGGCAAGGTCAATGACGTCGCGCTTGGCCTCTTCGAGCAGGTCAAAGTCAACCTTGGCCCGGTAGATCGGCCCATAGCGCCCGGCATAGGCATAAGGTTGCATGTTCCTGAGCAGGCCGGCGATGATCTCCGCCAGCCCTTCAATTTCAGGGAAGCCGAAACCGCGCTGTGTGATCCAGGGAGTGCCCAGGCGGAGCCCGCTAGGGCTACCGGCACTTCTGTCACCAGGGATGGTGTTGCGGTTCAGGACGATGCCGGCAATGTCCAGGATGCGGGCCGCCACGTCTCCCATCAGCGGTGTGCCGTCCTTCTTGTCAGGACTCACGCCAGACTCTGCCCGCACGCTCTTGCAGTCGAGCAGCAGCATGTGCGTTTCTGTGCCGCCGTAGGGGATGCGCAGGCCATGGCGCTGCAGCTCTCCGGCGAGGTGGCGGGCATTGTCCACCACCTGCTGCTGGAGCTGGACGAATTCTGGCGACCTGGCGAGCTCAAAGGCGACGGCCATCCCGGCGATGGCGTTCACGTGCGGCCCGCCTTGTTCTCCGGGGAACACGGCGGCGTCGATCTTGCGGGCCAGCTTCTTGTCGGTGGTCAGGATGCAGGCCCCGCGAGGGCCGTACAGCGTCTTGTGGGTCGTGAAGCTGATGACATGTGCATGGCCCACGGGGCTGGGCACGACGCCGGCGGCGACCATGCCGGCGATGTGCGAGATGTCCGCCAGCAGATATGCGCCAACGCCGTCGGCGATGCGGCGGAACTCGCCCCAATCGGGCATCCACGGGTAGGAGGTATAGCCAGCAATGATCATCCGCGGCTGGTGTTTCCGGGCCAGCGATTCTATGGCGGCATAGTCCAGGCGCTCGGTCTCGAGATCGATGCCGTAGGAGACAATGTTGTAGAACTTGCCCGAACGATTCGCCGAACTGCCATGCGTCAGATGGCCGCCATGCAAGAGATCCATGCCCATCACCGTGCTGCCCAAGGGAACGAGGGCAGTGTACACGGCGCTGTTGGCCGGAGAACCAGAGAGGGGCTGCACGTTGGCCCAGATCTCCTCAGGCGGGATGCCGTTGGCGGCAAAGGCCTCGGCTGCACGGCGTTGTGCCAGTGCCTCGATAACGTCGGCGTACTCCACCCCTTTGTAGTAACGGCGGTCTGAATAACGCCGGTAGAGGGCCAAGTGGGTCTCGTAGTCGAGGATCTCTTCCTGGCGCTTGCCGTGAAGGCCCGGATCTGGGTAGCCTTCTGCATAGATGTTCTGAAAGACGGATCCCAAGGCTTCGCGCACTGCCTCTGGTGCCTGGCTCTCAGACGGGATCAGGATCAGTTTGCGTCCTTGCCGCTCGGCCTCGTTCTGTATGATGCCGGCGACCGGCGGGTCCAACGATGAGAGCGGGGTCTGAAAGAACTCGAGCATGTGCTTGCCTACTTTCTGGTTTCAGGGTACAAGAGTAGATTGGCGGGCAACCTGTACACCCTCAGCCCTGTCGCCCTGTAGATCGCGTTGCAGATGGCCGGTGCCGTGGGGATGGACGGCAGCTCGCCGATGCCTTTGGCGCCGTAAGGGCCATCCGCTGTGGGGTGCTCGACGATGTGGACATCCATCTCTGGCATGTCACCGATGAGAGGTACCTGGCAGTCCTTCCAGCGACGCGTCTGGGGGAAACCATCCTCCAGGAGATACTCTTCCGTCAGTGCCGTGCCGATGCCCATGACGATACCGCCCTCGATCTGGCCGCGGAAGGCCAGCGGGTTCAGCGCCCGTCCCCCATCGGCGGCGGCGACGACTCGCAGGACCTGCACTTTGCCGCTTTCGCGGTCCACGGCCACCTGGGCTGCCTGAACGCCAAAGCCAAATGCAAAGTGCATATCGCCACCTGTGCCCAATGGCCGAGTTTCGGGCGCGGCATAGCGGTAGGTGAGGCGCGGTTCCTGGCCCTCCGCAGCCAGCCACGCCACTGCCTCGGATAGGGCTGCAGCCCGATCCTCAGCCCGCATCTCGCCCTCCTCGAAACGGATGGTCTGGGGTGGGATATCCCAGTGCTCGGCTGTGACGCGCGCCAGCCGCTCGCGCAGGGTCGCAGCAGCCAGGCGGGCCGCGTTGCCAGTGATGTAGGTCTGGCGGCTGGCGGTGGTCGGGCCACCATCTGGTGCCAGGTCGGTATCAGACAGCAGCACCCGGACGCGATCGATGGGCAGACCCAATTCTTCAGCCACACACTGGGCAACCACCGTGGTCAGTCCCTGGCCCAGGTCAGCGGAGCTGGTGCGTACCTCGACGTCCGTGCCGGTCACAGCGCCGTTGGCATACAGCTCGATCTCGGCCGCCGCGGCGTCGTCCGCGCCCCCGCCCAGGCCGGTGTTTTTGTAGGCACAAGCCAGGCCCCAGGCTACTTGGGGATTGGGAAACTGGGGTTTGGGCAGCGGTGATCGATCCAGTTCTTTGACGCGAGCTTGGACCCAGTCGATGCATTCTAGCAGACCGACAGACTCGCTCAAGATCTGGCCCGTGGCCGTGGTGCTGCCGACGCGCAGGGCATTTATCCGGCGCAGCTCGAAGGGGTCGATGTCCAGCTGGTGGGCCAAGATGTCCATGTTCGATTCCACGGCAAAGGCCGACTGGGTCACGCCAAAGCCCCGGAACGCACCAGCCGGTGGGTTGTTGGTGTACATGGCGTAGCAGTCGATCTTGGCGTGGGGTACCTGGTAGGGACCCGTGGCGTGGGTCGTGGCCCGGGTGAGGACCTTGGTCGACAGGCTGGCATAGGCCCCTGCGTCGCCTACCAACTCGGCCTCAACGGCCGTCAGGCGGCCATCCTTCTTGGCGCCGGTCTTGATGCGGATGACCGTGGCGTGGCGTTTGGGGTGGGCCAGCAGCGACTCGGCGCGGTCGTAGAGGATCTTGACCGGGCGGCCGGTAGCCTGGGCCAGCAGCGCGGCATGGATCTGGCCCATGATGTCCTCCTTGCCGCCGAACCCGCCGCCGATAAGGGTGCCGACGATACGCACCTCGTCCTCGGGCAGTCCCAGGGCGGCGGCCGTCTGCGCCCGGTCGGCGTATGGGATCTGCGAACCGGCGTAGACGGTCAGCTTCTGGTGGTCCTCGTCGTAGCCGGCCGGTACGCCGATGCTGCACTCGGGCTCCATGAACAAGTGGTCATAGGCCGGCGTGTGGTATTCCCGCTCGACGACCACGTCGGCTTGCGCGAACCCCTGTTCCACGTCGCCGTGGCGGACCTTGATGTGCTCCAGCAGGTTGCTGCCACCGCCCTCTGCGGTGGGCTCCCATTCCTCGTGAACCACCGCGGCACCCGGCGTGCGGGCTTGCTCGGCGCTGGCCACCGTCGGCAGCGGCTCATATTGAACCTGGATCTGCTGGACTGCCTGCTGGGCGATCTCGGGCGTGTCGGCAGCGACGATAGCCACGGCATCGCCCAGGTAGCGGACCTTGTCGTCGCACAGGACCGGCCAATCATGGAAGACCAGGCCGTGGCGATTGCGGCCGGGCACGTCGGCGTGGGTCAGGACGGCATGGACCCCCGGCAGGGCTTTGGCCTGGCTCGTGTCGATGGATAGGATGCGGGCGTGGGGATATTCGGCGCGTAGCGTGGCGCCGTGGAGCATGCCCTCAAAGACATAGTCGTCCGTGAACCTGGCGGCGCCGGTCACTTTGGCCACGGCGTCGGGGCGGGGATGAGAATGGCCGATGACGTTCAGTGGCTCCATGGTCTCGACCGGGATGGGCGGCAGTGGCTCTCCGGTGCGAGCCTCGTGGACCGCCGACTGCACGGCGCGGAGGATGCTGGCGTAGCCGGTGCAGCGGCAAGCGTTGCGGGCCAGCGCCTTTTTGATCTCCTCCTCGGTCACCTCTTCCTCAGGACGGCCAGTATCGACCAGCCTGGTCCATAGAGCCGCAGCCGCCATCAGCAGTCCGGGTGTGCAGAAGCCGCACTGCACCGCCCCGTGCTCGATGAACGCCTTCTGCAGCGGGTGTAGCTCCCCGGGCTGGCCCCAGGATGCGGCCAGCCCTTCGACGGTGACGACGTCTTTGCCGTCGGCCCGGCGGGCGGGCCAGATGCAGGAGCGCACTGCCTTGCCGTCCAGCAGGACGACACAGGAGCCGCACAACCCGTCGCCGCAGCCGATCTTGGTGCCGGTCAGCCCCAGGCCACGCCCTGAGGGGTCGTTCCCCGAAGGGTCACGGCGCAGGACGTCGGCCAGTTTGGTGTCGGGGGTGACCTCGATTTCGTGGGACGTACCGTTGACGGTCAGTTGGATTCTGGTTGTCTCCTCAGTCATATACACCCCCTGTGCACGCCTCGACCGGGTATTCTCTTGCCTCAATGACCAATCCCTCTCCGCACGCCAGCCGCGCTTGCAGGGCCATCCGGTGTGGCCGGTGCGCCTCGACGGCCAAGCCGTCGGGCCAGACAAGGTGCAGGTCCGCCACTAGGACAACTCGACGAATCGCACCTCGAGCCTCTTACCTTCGATTTCCATCAGGGCGGCCGAGGCCGGCGCGCTGGATCGCTGCGGGCCGGCGCTGCCTGGATTGACATAGAGCACGCCGCTGCGCTTGCGGAGCTCGCGATAGTGGGTGTGCCCGCTGATGACGGCATCGATGCCGGCGGCTGCTGGATCTAGATCCAGGTCTGCCAGGTCGTGGATAGTGTACAGCAGCACCTCGCCAACCGGCACCGCCTGCCCACGGCGCAGGCGCGCCGTCCACCGCTGGCGGTCCATATTGCCCCGCACAGCTACGACGGGAGCGATGGCTGCCAGGCCTTCGAGCACGGCCTCCTGGCCCAAGTCGCCAGCGTGGACGATCAGATCGACACCCTGAAGTGCCTTGACCAGTTCGGGCCGGAGCAGGCCGTGGGTATCG
>JAMJFU010000022.1 GCA_023544525.1 Anaerolineae bacterium
AGCACCAGCCACGCTGTAGTATTCCGGGGATTCGAAGCAGGTGGGGGGTGCCACTGCGGCGTCGGGCGAAGCCCCTTCGACACCCAAACGCACGGTGACCATGGCCAGACCCATGTAGATCCAGAATATCGAGACCGAGTGCGGGAAGCTCAGGTTGAAGAAGTAATGGTCCAAGAGCCCACCGACCAGAATGCCAACCAAAGCGGCGGTCAGACCCAACAGCGTGGCCTCCAGCCCCTCCACGCGGCGCACCAGGGGCCAGGCGCGCCACACCGTCCGAAAGAACAGGAACAGAACCAGCAGAAAGACACCCAATCCTACCAGGCCCATCTCCTCGGCTATCAGCAGGTAGACGTTAGACACTCCGATGTAGAGGCTGATTTCGGGCGCGCTGACAAAACCCACGCCAATCCACGGGTGCCGGGCGATCAGAGCCAGTGCGTCCTTGTACTCACCCAGGCGCATCAATGTGGCCAGATCCCGCATCTGGATGCCTTCGACAAAGTGCTGCACATAGCCCTGGGCCTGCGGCAGAAGCAGGAGCAAGGCGGCAGCCACAACCATCATCGGAATGAGCCGGCGATATTTGACCAAGGCCAGCACGCCCAGGCCCACCGCCAGGCCGGCCATTGAACCACGGGAGTAGGTCAAGTAGAGGCAGCCGGCGTCGACCAAGGCCATGACGGCCAATGCCGCACGCGGGAGTACTGGTTCACGGGCAAAGAGCTGGGCCGCCGTCAAGGTTGTGACCAGGATCAACAGGCCCCCCAGCACATTGGGATCTGTCGACGTCGAAATGGCCCGCAACGCCAGGTCGGGACTGTCCTCTACGTAGCGCAGAACGCCAGGCCCAGAGGGATAGCCCACGCGCCCCAACGCCGACAGCAGCCGGATGCTCCAATCAGCCGGGATATAATAGAGGATGACGCCAATTGAGGCCGCGGCAAAGCCAGCCAGAAGCAGGACGATCAGCAACACCCGCAACTGCTCTCGCGTCTGCACACAGTTGACCACGACGAAAAAGAGGCCAATGCTAAGCAGGAGCTCGACAAAGTGCCGCAGCACGTACGTGTCGAGGTAAGCGTGGCCCAGACCAGCCACGAAGGAGGCACAAGCCAGGAGCAAAAAGACGACGATCGGCGGGCCCAGGGTCGTGCCGACGAGCTTGGGCGTCTTGCCTGTGGCAATTCGCGCCAACCAGACAACGTAGGTCGCTATCAGAACCAGGTCCAAAAAGGTGGGCGTGAAACCGATCTTGAACGGCAGCGCCCCGAAGGGCAGAAGGCAGATCAGGCCAATCAAGCCCATCAGGCCCCACTGCGTATCGCGGAGCATGAGCAGACCACCAACCAAGGCCAGAACGCCTGCCACCGCATAGATGGGAGAGAGGATGGCCACATACGCACCGACAATCAGCCCCGCGGCGACGCCCAGAGCTGCGGTCAACGCCAGCACAAAGCGACGGTCGCTCTCGACAAATATCTTTTGCAGGCTGATCAGCGAACGTTCAAGATTCAAATTCGTCCCCCGGCCCCCTCGCTGCTGGCCACACAGGATCGACAGTACTGGCTTCGTGGGGGCCTAAAGGCGGGAGTGGATGGGAGTCGAACCCACCAAGGCTGCCTCTGCAGCACCCTTCGGACGGTTTTGAAGACCGCGGAGCCCACCGGGACTCAACCACCCCCATGGCAGGGATAGGATACCTCGATTTGATCGATTCGTCAAATATGCCGCTAAAGAACGTGGAGAGGGACAAGTCAGCGCGTGCGACGGCGCCACTCCGTTTTGATGGTGAGTTCCTGCAACTGCTCGGGGGTATCCACGTCCATAAAATCGCGGAGCAGGCGGCCCAATTTCGCCGCCTGGTCCAGCATGGGAAAGTGATGCGCCTCCAGGAAGAGGATGGTCCTGGCTGCGTACTGGGGTTCTGCCAGCTCTTCTGTGTCGTCAGAGCTGATCACGTTGTCTCGATCACCATAAACCATCAACAACGGAGCTTGTACTTCGGCCAGGGTCTGCCTCATATCCAGCCTGGCCACGGATTGGATGGTAAGAGCGACCGCATTTTGGGCCATCTTGGGGATGCCCAATTCTACTTCGGCGTGGGGCCGCTGCCGGTGCCAGAAGAGGCGGGCCATGGTGTCGTTCGGCCCTGTGGTCAGCAGCCGGCGGTTGATCGAATCGGCCGACAGGGGCAGACCGATAGCCAGCACTCGAGAGACGCGCTCTGGATGGGAAGCGGCCAGCCTGGCGGCGACTGCGGCGCCCAGCGTATGGCCAACCAGCGGCGCGCGCCCTATACCCAACGCATCCATAAAGTCAAGGACCAATTCCACGTAGCCATCGATGTCGTAGAGGTCTCTCCCCTTGTCCGAGTCGCCAAACCCCCACAAGTCGAGTGCGTAGGTCCGATGATCGGTTGCCAGATCCTCCATAATGGGCACCCAATAGCGCCACGAGCCCAGCCAGCCGTGGATAAAGACGATCGGCTGGCCCCGCCCGAGAGTCTCGTAATGAACCAGGCTGCCTCTGATCAGAACCCCACTCATCGACCGTTCCGCAATGATTTCCCCATTATGTCAACAGATCGGGACATGGATGCACGGGTTGCAGCGCGATTAGCGCTGCTTCGCGCTGCCGCGCTGCAGGATGACCTGCACGCGGCGATATAGCTCATCGGGCGCAAAGGGCTTCAGGATATATTCCTCTGCGCCGAGCTCCAGCCCCTGCTTGATCTCGGCCTCCTGGCCGCGCGCCGAGATAAAGACGATGGGAATGCCCCTGGTTTCGTCCTGAGCCTTGAGGAGCTTGCAGACCTCGTAGCCGTTGAGCTTGGGCATGCGCACGTCAAGCAGTACCAGGTCTGGCTGCTCAACGACGGCCTTGTCCAGGGCCTCCTCCCCATTCAGGGCTTCGACGACCGTGAAACCGGCGTACTCGAGACTGAAGGTGATGAGCCCACGGATGTCCGGCTCATCCTCTACGACCAGGATCTTTTTCTCCACACCCATAGCTGCTCCCCGCTGCTCGCCAGAACCGAGACCCGTCACCGCAGCCACTTGCAGGCAGTTACGGTTGTTCCGATGCCAGGCTCGGATTCGATCTCAAAGTCGTCCATCAACCTTCTCGCTCCGGGCAGGCCCATGCTCAAGCCAGCATCCGCCACGTGAGCCTGGCGCATGACTTCGTGGGCATTCTCGATGCCGGGACCGCGATCGGTGCAGACCAGTTGCAGTCCTACCCGGCCGTTGGGTTCGACTCGGTTCAGCAGTAGCTCACCGCTGTAGGCATACAGGACCACGTTGCGTGCCAGTTCAGAAATGGCCGTGGCGATGCGAGCCTGGTCAATGACGTCAAAGCCCATGTCTCTCGCCAGGTCGCGACCCTGCACGCGCGCAGCTACAATGTCCAGGTCACTGCTGATTGGTATACGCAGCACTTCAGCCATGCCCTTCCTCCTCCGATGAGTGCTGCTGGCCCCGCTCACCCTGCCAGGAGGCAAGGGTCACCCCGCTGCTTTCAGTGGCCTGCGAGCGCCTGGGCCCGGGTGCCAACGGCAGTGTAAAGCCAAAGGCGCTGCCCTCGCCCCTGGTGCTTGTCACCCAAAGCTGACTGCCATGGAGCTCTACCAGCGATTTGGTGATGGCCAGGCCCAGCCCGGTTCCAGGCTGCTCCTGAACCAGGGGATCGGCGCTCCGGTAGAACCGGTCAAAGATGTGCTCCAGGTCATCTTTGTGAATCCCAATGCCTGTGTCGCGGACCACCAGTTCCGCTTGCTTGCCGAGGCATGTAGCTGAGATGGTGATCTGACCACCGGCGGGCGTATAGCGGCAGGCGTTGCTCAGCAGGTTACTCAGGATCTGTAACAGCCGCTGCGGATCCCCAAGAACCGTGCTGGCATCAGGCGCAATTGATAGCCTGACTTGCAGCCCCTTTTCCTCGATAACCTCGGAAAAAGCGTCCAGGCTCTCGGTCACGAGAGAGGCCAGATCCAACGGCTCTGCTTGGATCGTAAGCCGGCCATCCTCGATGCTGGAAACGTCCGCGAGGTCACTGACCAGCCTCATGAGACGGCGGACATTGCGGCGGACCGCATTCAGATAACGCGCCTGTCGCTCAGTCAGGGGACCAGCCTTGCCGTCCAGTAGCACGGAGGTGTAGCCACGGATGGAGGTCATCGGCGTACTCAACTCGTGGTAGACGGCCGAAAGGAAATGACGGAGCTCTTTGGTCCGGCCCTTGACCTTGATCTCCAGCTCCTGGCTCAAGCTATGCACCTGTTCATAGAGCCGGGCATTGGCGATGGCAACGGCAGCCTGGTTTGAGAGGGTTCGCAACAGCTCCAGTTCCCGCGTCTGGTACAGGTCGCCGGACCGCTTCGGGCCGAGCAAATAGATCCCGACCAGCTTGCCACCGCTGACCAGCGGCAGGACTACACTGACGCCGCGCCTCTGCCAGCTCTCCAGGGTTGCACCGGCCATCTCTGCCAGGTTGGCCGCTCCTCCCTCAGGGAGAACGACCGATGCAGTGCGCGCGAGCTGGATGGCGACAGCACTGTGCGCTAACACTGACAGTTCCTCAGGCGCACCAGCATTGCCTGCTTGCCGTGTTGCTGGGTCGAGCGGATCAAACGATCTCTCGTCTTCGGACAAGACCAGAAGCCGGGCCTGAGTGATCTGAAACTGCTCCGGTACCCGGCACAGAAGGAGTTGGGCCAGGTCGGTGAACCGCAAGCTGGTGCTGAGATCCTCACTCCAGCGGGCTAGCGCCCTCTGGTAGTCCAATTGCTGGCGAAAGAAGAACCGGTCGATGAGGCCCTGAAGCCAGGCGCGCGAGGGGTTCACCAGGATACCGATGAGCAAGGCAGAGACAAAGAGCACGAGCGTGTACTGGCTACTGCCAGCAGCCACCCCCAAAGCGTTGGATAGCAGGCTGATCAACAGGAGGTAGAATGCCGCGAGCCCGGCCGTGAGCACACCATAGACGGCGCTGCGGCTCAGCACAATGTCCATGTCCCAGAGCCGGTAGCGCAAGACAGCGAAGGCAAATGACAGGGGCAAGGGGAGAACGCCCAAGAAGAGCCACACAGTCACGGCGGGCGTGTGACGGTGCAGGACCGACAACGTTATGTCGACAACCGCCACCAGGATGGCAAACACCAGACCAAGCATGATCCACTGCAGCCGGCGCTTCTGGATGGGTCGGGCAGCAGTGCGGTAGGTATGACAGATCATCGCAAAGCCAAAGACAGCACTCGCGGCCAGGTAGGAGAGATCGATCCGGGAACTCAGGAACTGATAAGCCGGCGCGTAATAAAGGCCTGCGCCGGCCTCTACTGCCGCGGCATAGGCACGGATCGTCAACACCGCCAGCACAAAGCTGGGCACGTACAGGAGAGCCACCCAGGGTGAACTCGCCAGCCGCGTCTCGCGAGGAAAGACCAGGAAAAAGTGGATGGCCAGCGCTGGCGCAAAGGCCAGCGCCACGGAATGAGCGTAGATCAGGCCCTCAACGGTCGTCCTGCTGAGGGCAAAGTACAACGCCATGCCCAACGAAGTCAAAAAGAACAGCAGTGCAACGCGGTTCTGCGGCCGGACCAACGCCACCCAAGTTGCCACCACCCAGAAAGTCAGGCCTGCGACGTGGCGGAGGATCAAGCTGTTGTCCAGCGGGATGTTGGCGACCTGAATGGGCGCCAGGCGAACGAGGCCCTCTGGCCTCTGGACGCCGACGACGACCTGCGCTCCTTCCTCCAGGCGGTCGATGGCGCGGCGATAGTCCATAATAGTCTCCACCGGCTGGCCGCCGAGCTCTCGTATGTAGTCACCCACCTGGAACCCGATCCCCCTGCCCGAATCTCCAACCCGGGTGACCATCAGATCCACATCCAGGCCGATGGCTGCCGACCGGGTTATGGTCAAGCGGTGGCTGTCGAGATAGGCGCCCAATGCCTGGAGGGCGAGGACCGAGGCCGCGATCGCTATAATGAAGACACGCCTCCAGGTTAGCCAGGTAAGAGGCCGCCTGAATCGACGCAGTTGTAGCGCCTCTGGCAGTGCGTTCATGACTCCTGTTTCTCCGAAATCGCTTTCTTGATCTCAGCCATCAACGAGCTGAGCGAGAGTGGCTTGGTAAAATAGTGCGTAGCACCCATGCCGAGCACCCGTATCTTGTCCCTCTCTTTGTCAAGCGGACTCGCCGTCGTCACGATGATGGGGATCGACTGTGTGTCCTTGCTGCCCTTGAGCTGCCGGATCACGTCATAACCATCCATGCCCGGCATCTTGAGGTCAAGCAGGATCAGATCTGGCCGCAGGCGAGTCACCTCGCCCAAGACCTGATCGCCACTCGTGGCCGTGGAGACATTGTAGCCCTGGCGGATAAGGGCTTCCTGCATCATGCTCCGAATGTCCGGGTCATCTTCGACAACCAGCAAGCTGTGTGGTTGGGGGGCCACATGCGCAAGCGCCTGACGAGCCGCCGTCAGCAACTGCTCCCGGGTGACCGGCTTGGGCAAATAGTCCACCGCGCCCAGCGCATAGCCCTTCTCCTGTTCGAACAGCACCGAGGCGATCACAACCGGGATCGGTGCCGTCGTTGGGTGGGCCTTCAAGGCCTCCAGGACCGCGAACCCGCTGAGGTCTGGCAACATGATGTCGAGGATGATCACGTGTGGCCGCTCCTCGCGGGCGAGCCAGAGGGCGTCCTCGCCGCAGCCGGCCAGCAAGACCCGGTAGCCATCCGACTCCAGGTGGCGCCGCAGAACGAGCGCCAGGTCACGGTCGTCTTCGACGACCAGAACCTTGGGGCCACGAGCCACCGCTGAGGGCTGCTCCGGGGTCAATAGCTCGGCTGTCGGGGCTGGCAGGCCGCTAGACATCAAGGGCAAGGTAAAGCTGAAGGTCGAGCCCCCACCAGGCTCGCTGTGGACCCAGACCTCGCCGCCAAGGATCTCGACGAACATCTTGACGATGGACAGGCCCAGACCTGTGCCCCCAACCTCCTGAACGAGGGGATGGTCGGCCCTGTAGAACCGGTCGAATATGCGATCGAGGTCTTCTGCGGCGATCCCGATCCCGGTATCCACCACGTCAACCTGGACGAAGGGATCCACCTCCCGCACCTCGACCGTGACTCGCCCTCCGGGAGGGGTATAGTGCCAGGCATTCGCCAGCAGGTTGCTTAGCACTTGGGTGACTCGCGTTGCATCGCCCCGCACCTGGGACAGATCTTCGGGCGGCTGCCAGTGGAGGCTCACCCCTTTTTCCCGGTATTGCTCGCGGAAGGAGGCGACGACCTGGTCGATGATCCCGGTCATGTGAAGTGCCTCGACAACGAGGCCAATGCGGCCGGTCTCGATCCGGGAGATATCCAGTATGTCGTTAACCAAGGCTGTCAACCGGTCGGCATTGGACTTGATGATCTGCAGGAAATTGCGCTGGGCATCGGTCAGACCGCCCGCCATGCCGAGGAATAGCAGGTCGGTATAGCCCTTGATGGAGGTCATCGGGGTGCGTAGCTCGTGCGAGACTGTGGAGATAAACTCGTTCTTGAGGCGCTCCACTTCTGCCTCGCGGCTGATGTCCCGCAGCGCAGCCACCACACCTGCAACGCTCCCGGAGGACAGCACCAAAGGTGCGGTGTTCATGGCCAGAACCCTGCTGCCCGCCTCGAGCCGCACGCTGCCCTTGGCCATCTGGTCGCCACCCGTTCCCGGATCGAGTGCCTCACGCAGCTCACCGTACAAGGCCTGAGCCAACTCCCGGTGAACCGGTGTCTCACCCAGACCCAGAATGTGCCGGAAGTGTTCTCCCTCCAGGGCCTGGGCGGCAAAGCCCAGCAGCTCTTCCGCTGCCGGATTGGCCAGAAGGACCCGGCCGTTCTGATCGAGGACCAGGACACCATCGGCAATCGACTCGAGGATGGCCCGGCTCTTGGCAATTTCCTCCTGCTGGGCCTGGAGTGCAGCGCCAAGCTGGTCTGCCTGGTCGCTGATGAAGGCATAGAGGTCCGAGTTGTTGACCGCGATTGCCACCTGGACTGCAGCCGCGGTAACGAGTTGGAGGTGATCCTGGGTGAAATAGCCTATCTGACCATGGCCCAGAATCAGCACGCCGAGGACATCGCCCCCACCCAGCGACAGGGGTGCTGCCACGACAGATCCAACCTTCAGATCCTTGTCCGGTCGATGGACCCAGCGCGGATCCTGGCTGACGTCGTCGACGAGTACCGGCTTTCGATGTTGCAGGACCCAGCCTGCCAGGCCGGCTCCCGGTTTCCAGCGTGTCATCTTGCCCTCCCGGGGCAGGATGCGTTCGTCGTCCAGGGTCGCCCGCAGGACCAGTTGGCCCGTCTCCTGGTCGAGGAGCAAGATCGACCCATGCTCGATGTTCAGTACATCGGCAAAGAGCTGCAGTGCCCGCTGCAAGACGCGCTCCAGCTCCAGGGTAGCACCCAGCTCACGGGTGATACGATACAGTGCCTCTACCCGGTCGCGCTCCAGGGTAAGGTCATTCAGGGCAACCTCCAGGTCGCGGGTGCGCGCTTCGACCATCTCTTCCAGCTCGCCGCTAAAACGGACGATCTGCCGGTAGAGCTGGGCGTTGCGGACCGCCATGGCCGACTGAGAGGCGACGGTTGTCAGGAAAGCGAGATCCTCCTCGTCGTAGAGATTCTCGTGCTCGTAGCTCTGCACGGCGATCACGCCGAGAACCTTGTCCTCGGCGATCATGGGCACGCCAAGCCACGACAGGCGTCCACCCAGATCGCTCTCCAAGCCAGGGTCTGGCCGGGAGTCGTCGACCGCGCCAGGCAACAACAGTGGCTGCCGGCTCTCCACCACCCGGCCGACGAGACCCGGCCTCCCACGGCGTGTCTGCCATTCTCCCCGCTGTTCGGGATCGACGACAAAGGGGAAAGAGATCTCGTCCTCCTCTTGGTCGTAGAGGGCGATGAAGAAATCGGTTGTATCCATGAGGCGGCTGGTCTGGCGGTAGACCAACTCCAGCAACGCCTCGAGCTCGAGCGTCGAGCTGATGGCCCGGGCCATCTCGTTGAGCACCGCCAGCTCGCCGATACGCCGCTCGCGCTCCTCAAAGAGCCTGGCATTCTGGAAGGCAATGGCTGCTTGCCCGGCGATCGTCGTCAGCAGCTCGCGATGGCCCGCATCAAAGGCGTTATCACGCCGCAAGCTCTGGACGGCAATGGCTCCGATGACCCTGTCCTCGGCGATCATCGGTACACCCAGCCACGAACGCACAGGTTCGCCCTCCAACGAGAGGCCATGTTCCTCGGCGAACGCTTCCGAGCCATGTGTGACGAGGACGGGTTTGCCGCTCTCGATGACGTAACCCGTCAGCCCCTGGCCCGGACTCAAGACGGCCGGCTCCTGGGGCTGCCCACGGTCGATCAGAAACTCGATCCGGATCTGGTCTTGCTCCGCATCGTAGAGGGCAATGTGAAAGTTCTGTGAGTCCAGTAGCTTGCTGACCTGGTTATAGATCAGATCGTAGAGCTCAGAGACTTCCAGGGCGCTGCTAATTGCCTGGCCGATCTGATTGATCGTGGCCAGCTCCGCAACCCGCCGTTCGATCTCGCCAAAGAGACGCGCGTTCTGGATGGCCACAGCCAATTGATCGGCAGAAAGGGCCAGGGCCGCTGCATCCTGCTCGGAGAATGCCAAACGCCGGTCCGCCTCAGCGTGCAAGACACCAATCACGCCTTCCGATGTCCTGATGGGCACCGAGAGGCTGGATGCACAGGTCCAATCACCCACCGGCACAAAGCGCGGATCCGCGGCGGTATCGTTGACCAGGAGCATCTCGCCGGTTGAGGCGACAGTGCCGATGAGGCCCTCGCCCACCTGCAGCCGGTAGTCGGGTGAGATGACAGACCAGAAGCGATCGTTGGCTGCAACCACCCGCAGGCCGTCTCCCGCCTCTTCGCGGAGCAGCACGGCGACCCGGAAGAAGCCCAGGCTCTGATGCAGGGCCTGCACTGCCGTCTCTAACATTTCCTGAAGCTCTAGCTGAGCCGCCGCTCGCCGGCCGATCTCATTGAGCAGAGATAGTCGTAGGGCTGCCTGCTGGGTGCTGGCAAAGAGACGGGCACTCTCCAGGGCCACGGCCCCCTGGTCAGCGAGGGTGGTAAGCAGCAGCTGCCCTGCCTCTGAGATGGCATACTGGCGTGGGCTGCTCACCGTGAGGACGCCGAGCAGCTGTGTGCCGACCATCATCGGCACCAGGAGCAGCGAGCCGGTCGGCAGTGAGCCTTTGACAAAGTCGGGCTCCACCTCAGTATTGGCCACAAGCAGGGGTTCCTGGGTCGCCGCCACACGGCCGACCAGCCCTTCGCCGGGGGCAAAGCGCAGGTCGTCCAGTTCGGCGCGAGGCACACCATGGCTCGCGACTGCGACCAACTTGCCATCCTCGGAATCGGCCTGGAAAATGATGCTCCGTTCACAGTCGAGAAGTTCACCGGCGGCCCGAACGACGGTCTTGAGGACTCGCTCCGGATCGAGCACCTGGGTGAGCGTCCTGCCCACCTCGTTGATCAGTGCCAGGCTGTCGGCACGCCGTTGGGCGTCGGCGTACAGGTTCGCGTTCTCGACGGCAACAGCGGCCTGGTTGGCAAAGATGGTCAGAGCCTCCAAGGTCTGGCGCGAAGGACGCAGGCCATCCCGCGGGCTGTCCACCGAAATGTGGCCCAGCAGCCTGCCACCGGCCCCGCGCAGGGGAACCAGCAGCATGTCATTGGGATGCCATTCGCCTTCCCGCCATGTATCCAGGGCAGGCATCGGAACCAGGGTGTGGAGCTCCGCCTCCCACTCATCCCGTTTCTGGAAGGGATAGAAGTAACAGGCGCCCACCTGGTATTGCTCTTGGAAAAGACGCTCGAGACGATCGGCCGGTTGCCGCACCTGCTTGAGTGCCTGGAACTGGTCCAGAGGCAGCCCAGCCGCGGCTACGCGTCGCATCATGGCGGGCGTGCCCTCGCAGACGCTGATCAGCACAATGTCAAAACCGACGGTCTCCTGGATGGCGTAGGCGACCTCCTCGAGGGTGTCCTCGAGAGGCACGTCGGCACGTAATTGGCGGCTAACTTCCAGCAGACCACTCATCTGATCTGCACGGGTGCGAAGGCTGACGTTGAGTTGCAACTGCTGCTCAAAACGCAGCGCATTGCCGATGGCCACAGCAGCCTGCTCTGCCAGCGACTGCACAAAACTCAGATGGTGCGGCTCAAACGCATTCTTCTCCAGGTGGCGCAGGTTGATGAGACCGACTACGTCCCTCTCATAGAAGATGGGCACGCCCAGCGCCGACATCGTACCGGGCTTGACACAGGTGCTGCAGGGTTCCTGCCCGGTATCCTTGATGACGTAGGGCTGGCGAGCTCGAACGACCTGGCTCACGATGCTCTCGTCCTCAGGGTCGAGCAACATCTCGACGATGGCTGAGCGTTCCTCGTCAGAGTAGCCTTGTGCCGCACGCAGGGCAAACGTACCTGTGTCAGGATCGACCAACATGACGTTGCCATGCGTTGCGCCTGTGGTCCGGATGGCCGCGTCCAGAACGGTCTGCAGGATCCCATCCAGGTCCAGGGTTGCAGAGAGCTGCCTCGTGATGCGCTGCATGGCCGTCAGCTCATCCAGCCGGGCCTGCAGCCGGTCGTCGGTGCGGCCATAGAGCCTGGCGTTCTCGATGGACACCGCCGCCTGGCTGGCGAGCGTGGTACCCAGGCGCAAGTCAGCAGAAGAGAACTCCCGCTGATGCCGGTGCTCGTATAGCTCAGCCAGCCCGACAACCCGGTCGCGGGTCACCAGCGGGATCATCAGCAGCGACCTTTGACCGAGGTCCTGCAAGAGCGCGCGCTCATCGGGGTCGTCACCGGGCTGATCGACCTGGACGACCAAGGGGCGGCGTTCGTCCAGCACCCTGGCCGTGGCTGGATAATCCGCCAGGGCATAGGACTGGCCCACATCGGCCGCAGCAGAGACGGCTTCCCGATCAGGGCTGGCCGCTTCGGCCACCAAAGTCGTTACGAGCCCGCGATCCGGATCCCAGTCAGAGATGCTGCAGCTTGACACGTCCAGGGCCCTGGCCATCTGGACAGCAACCGTCCGGAGCACTTCGTCCAACGCCAGGCTGGAAGAAATCGCCGCGCTCGTCTCAAATAGGATGCCCAGCTCCCGTACCCGGCGCTGCTGGCCATCGAAGAGACGGGAGTTCTGCACGATGGTCGCTGCCTGCGATGCGATCGAAGTAGCCAGCCGGACCTCTTCGTCCGATAGCTCAGACTTGCCCGAGACCCAGCCCAGGTAGACGCCACCGATCACCTCGTCACGGGCAACCATGGGCGCGAACAGGACCGTTGCGCAGCCCATTGCCTCGATGGACGCCGGATCAAGACGCGGATCAGCGGCGGGATCAAGGGCATAGGCCGGATGACCTGCCTGCAACGCCTCTTCGACAAAGGCGTGGCCCTCGATCGGGATCTCCGATGTCGTGCCGGGTGCGGGCACACCATCCTGTACAGGGTACTCCGCCGTGGGCTGCAGGTGGGTCCGCTCCTCGTCGACGAGGTAGACACGGGCCACGTCTGCGCCGAGGGCCAGGCACATCTCCCGAGCCACATGGTGGACGGTCTCGGCCAGATTGAGTGTAGAAGCCAGTCTCTCGCTGACGCCGAGAAGAAGCTGAGTCTGCTCGAAACGCCGCTCGACCTCCTCGTAGAGCCGGGCGTGCTGGATCGCAGCGGCTGCCTGGTCGGCGATGATCTGCAGGATCTCCAGGTCGTCCTGACCATACAATCCAGCTTGACCGCTGGCAAGCTCCAACGTGCCGACAAAGGTCTCGCCAGCCGCGAGCGGCAAGCCGACATAGGATCGTACCGGGACGTTGTCAGCCGGCATCTTGGGCTGGATATCCTGGCGTTTGGAGACGTCCGGCACAAGAAGCTGTGTCCTGTGGCGCGCGATCCAGCCTGTGAAGCCCTCATCCAGACGATAGCTGTAGCCTGGCGCAATGGCGTAAGCCGGATCACCAGCGCTGGCACAGGTCACCACGGTGTTGCTGGCCTCATCCCAGAGGCAGATCTCGGCGATCTGGTAGTCGACCAGATCCCGGACCCGGCTGAGGATGAGGTTCAGCGTGCGGTCCAGATCGAGGCTGCCGCGGATCTCGCGGCTGATCTCGCCAAGGGCCGACAACATCTGCACTCGTTCCCGCTCTTTGCGGAACATGCGCACGTTCTCGATGGCAATGCCCGCATGCTCGGCCAGGTGCTCCAGGAAGCGCAGGTCCTCCTGATCAAAACCTGATGCTCGCCCGGCCTCAAGATCGATCACGCCAATCACAGACCCGTCAGACAGGATCGGCACCGCGATCTTGATGCAGGTGGCTGGAGACGGCAGTCCAGCTTCCCATCCAGGGCCCAGATCGGTGCTGAAGGCCGGTTGACCCGTGCTCATGACACGGCCGGTCAGGCCCTCCTCCGCGGACCAGGTCGATGCGGTGGACTCTGGCGGCTCAGTGGCCGAGGCATGCCACGCACGGGTTTCTGGCTTGCGCTCATCGCCGATCCGCACGCCGATGTCGCCACTGCTGGCGTCACAGGCTTTGATGGCCCGCCTGAGGACCAGCTGCAGGACGTGATCCAGGTCCAGACTGATCCTGAGTTCACGGTCGATCTCTTCGATGACCGCTCGCTCCGTCAGGCGCCGATCCAGCGCCTCGTCTGTCCGCTCATAGATCTGAGCATTCTGGACGGCGACGGCAGCCTGCCGGCCCAAGGCCTGGCAAAGCTCGATCTCTTTGACAGAAAACGTCCGGACCTGGTCACGTGCGGCCACCACCACGAATCCTTCAAACTCGTCCTGGGCGATCAGACCGACCAGCAGTGCTGACTGGACACCAAGCTCCTGGAGCCATCGCCGGCCGTCATCTCCAAGATGCTCGTCACTGTCGACCGATCCAATGGCAATGTACCCAGGGCTGCGCAGCAGCCGCCCAAGGTGGTGGTGGACCCGCAGATCGATGCCTGGGCTTTGCCTGCCAGAGGCCTGTCCCGCAGGATCGTGCATGGCTGCGAGTAATACTTTGCTCCGGCCTGGCGAGGTCCGGTCGCGGAGGAAAACGGCACAGACGTCTGCGTTCAGGGTGGCAACCACCTCTCGAGCCACAGTGGACAGTACCTGTTCGGTGTCTAGCGTGGCCAGCGCTCGCCCAACCTCGTACAAGGTGTTGACGTGCTGCAAGTGCCGGCTGGTCTGCTCGAAGAGAAGGGCATTCTCCAGGGCAATGGCCGCCTGGCCTCCGAAGGTGGCCAGTAGATCCACATCCTGGGCCTGAAACTGGGGGCTTCCGGCCTGCCGGCCGATCTCCAGCACACCCAGGACTCGGCCGCGGCTAACCAGGGGCACGGCCACGAGGGAGCCCAGGCCAGGCCCAAGCGCCGGGTCGGTTAGCGAGGGATCCTGCTCCAAGAGAGCCTCACCAGTTTCCAGCACGCGAGCTGCAGCGCCCGTCCCCGGCGGCAGCGTCTCGCCCCGCAGGCTGGCCGTACCCGGCGCCACAATAGCCCGTATGCGGAGGATCCCTTGAGCCTGCTCGTCGGCTCCCGGCTCGACGAGCAACAGGGCACCCGAGTCGGCGCCCAACATCTCGATGGCTTTGTCGACGATTTGATCCAGGAGGGACTCGATCTCCAGGGTGGTGCTTATCGCACGGTTCGCCTCGTGGACTGCAGCCAGATGCTGGAAACGCCAGGAGGCATCCTTGCCCAACCTGATCTGGCGGGCCTCCATCGCTGCCAGATAGTTGATGGCAAACGCCAGGGCCAAGTATATGAAGGCGTTGGCCAGGATTGCCAGGTCGAAAGCCTCGCCGAGTACGAGCCAGTCGTAGAGGAAAGGAAAGGTGAATACGGACCACAACGACAAGCTTGTGCCCAGCGCCGGCCAAAGCCCAAGGCGCGCCGCCAGGATCCCGGCCAGCACCAGCCCCAGGATGCCGGCGGGGCCAGCGATCGCGCCTGTCAGGTAAAAGGCCACGCTGATGAGCGCGACGTCCAGGATGCTCACGACCCAAGTCCGGGCAGTGCCCCGCAAGATACGTGGCGCCAAGGCGTAGAGCACAGCATGGACGAGCAGGACTCCACCCAGCACGAGCGCGTCGAGGAACTGGGTGCGCAAGAGAGCGGAGGCCAGCAAAACCCCCAGCAGGATGCGCAAGAACCAGAGCAGAGCTCGTTCTATTTGGCTCTCAAGCCACTCGGATGGAGCAGAAACCCTCATCAGACCTAACCTGACATCTGGCACCAGGACAATTCAGAGCGCCAGCCCCCGGCCGGATTGGAACTCATGCGCCTTGTGCGGCTCGACGCCGCGCCTCGGCGGCCACTTCGGTGATCTCACGGATATCGGCAAAGGGCGCCGCGTCATGATGGGTCAGGCCTACCGTAAGCGTCATGAGCGGCACTTTGCGATGCGTGCCATCGGCGTCCATGACTTGGACATGGCCCCGCTCGCGATCTCTGAAGCTGTAGAACGTCTCCACCTCCTCGTTGAAGCGCTGCGTCAGGCGGGCCTTGATCTGCGGCGCTGCGTCAGGCGTGCTGATTACGATGAAATCGTCTCCGCCGATGTGCCCTATAAAGTCTCCACCGCTGCCCAGCTCATCCACGACCTCGGCAAGCAACATCGCGGTGAAACGCAGAACGTCGTCCCCAGCCACGAAGCCGTACACGTCGTTGAAAGCGTCAATGTGATTGATACCGATGTACAGAACTGACCACTGTTCGCGGCGTATAATGGCTCGCAGTTGCTCTTCGATCAGCTTACCGCTGGGCAGGCCGGTGACCGGGCTGGTCAAGCTCAGCCAACCGGCCCTCCGTAGGGCGCCTTCAACGCGGAGCAGGAGGAGTTGGAGGTCGAACGGCTTGGTGATATAGTCGTCTGCCCCCATCTCAAAGCCGGCAATCTGATCGCTGCGCTCATCCTTCTGGGTCAGAAAGATGATGGGGATGTGACTGGTGCGCAGGTTACTTCGGAGATGCCGGCAGACCTCGTAGCCGTCAATGTCGGGCAGCATGATATCCAGGACCACCAGGTTGGGCTGTTGGCGCCGGCAGGCGTCCAGGGCTTCTTCACCGCGGTCAACGACGATCGTCTCGTAGCCCTGAGAATCGAAGTATATGCGCAGCATGTTAGAGATATCAAAATCGTCTTCGACGATGAGCAGACGCCCCTTGGTCATGCTGTCTTACCTCCCCACGAGTTCTTGTATGCTCGAAACTGCGGCACGGTCCCTCTCCCCCGGTCCCTTAGCGGGGATACAGCCTCGGATGGATCTCGGGCTGGGACCAGCGCAGGTGATCGCTGTCCTCATAAGCAACGTTGTGCGAGATCACGGAACGCTCTTCCGTACGGGCCAGGACCACATCCGACTCGATGATGCGCGCCGGATAGATAGTGAGACCGGCCCCTATGCGGCAATGGTGGCCCACACAGCCGCCCAGGACGGTGGCACCTACCTCCTGCAACTGACCCTGGTGCATGGTGCGCAGCGTTCTGGGTACCAGGTTAAAATCGGTGAAGGTGGTGCCGGCACCGATGAACGTGTCGCGGCCCACCACGCAGAACTGCAGACAGGTGTTCTGGGCCACCATGGTGTCTTCCATCAACGTGGTCATGAACAGGGAAGACCGAAAAGGCAGGTAGCAGCGGTCTCCGACCACGCTGATGAGGAGCTCGTTGCCCTGCAGGATATTGACGTTGCTGCCGATGATGCAGTTGGAGATGACAACGCCTGCTCCGATGTAGGCGTTGTCACCGATGATCGTTGGCCCCTGGATCACGGCCGTAGGATCGATCTGCGCGTTGCGGCCGACCTGGACCAGTTCGGAGCAGCTCAGGATCTGCTTGCGCTCCAGCAGGGAGCGCCAAAACACCTTCATCTGGGTGCTGAGGCTGTTCAGGCTGCGCTCCATCCGGGCGCCCTCGGCCAGGACACCGAACAGGCAGTTGGCCACAAAGAGATGCATCCAGTTCTCGATAGAGAGAAAGGCCCGCAGGGGTATCTGGAACACGAGATCCCCCTTTTCCGTGGACATATGGGTGGGCACCCGGTAGGAGCCGAACTCGTACGCGCCCGTGTCGATGACCAGGGGGCGGCTGGGTTCTTCCAGGCCGCGTGGATAGTACCACAGGTCGGCGACATACACGTCGCCCTGCCGCTGGATGCCGCTCTGCAGGGCAAGAGCATGGGTGGTGATGACCGGGTCATCCACCGAGAAGGCGGCCTGGCATGCATGACCGAGGCTGCGAGCTTGGCTGATAAAGGCATCAGCAAAAGCCCGGTCAAAAAAGAGGTTGTCGCGGTAGATGAGCAATTCTTCCTGCTCGCCGGCCGGGACCTCTTCCAGAAGATCCACCTCCAGTTCAGCTTTGCAGTAGATATCGAGGATGTCTTTTTGGTGTAGCCAGAGGGGCTTGTTGAGCACGCGCAGGGCGCGCGCAGGCTCGTTGAAAGGTGGAATCTTGGCCTTCTCGCGAACAATGACCTTCTTCATGGCCGCCAGTCAGTCCAGGGGGCGTTTATCGATGACATAGATGCAGCTGGGATCCCCTTTGGCAATGCAGTGAGTTTCCTCGACCCGGATATTCTTGCCCCCCGTCACCCAGTGCAGGCCTTCTTGGAGCAGTCCCAACCCAGCATGACAGATGGGCACCTCAGAGGTGCGCTTCCAACATACAGGGCAGCGGTCGATGTAATAGATGAACCGGTCGGCCTGTTCCTCTACGCGAACGACCTGATCGCTCGTCTTGTTAAACGTCTCTGCCATAGCATTGATGCCGATCTTCATCTTTAGGCTGAGGGGCAGCAGACGAAACGCCAGGTCGGCAATGCCCAGGACGGCAGCAAAGTCCTTCAGGGCGTAGTACAGGCCAGCTCTGCCAGCACGCATCGCCAGGCCCTTTCCTCCCCGCGGGCCGTACATGTCATCCAGCGCCTGGTTAAGGGCTGCCATTTCCTCAAAGCTCCAACCGAGATCGAGGTTGTTTGGGGGGTAGTTGTTGATGAGATGGCGCAGTTTGGCCAGGTTGAGGACCGCGTTCACGCCGTTCTTGCCCATTACGTCCTCCAATGCAAGAAGGAACATACGGCCCATCTTGTTTGGCCAGTAGTACTGGGCCTCAGCCTGAGTGGTGTCCTGCTCGTCATTGGTCATCAATACTTGCCTCTCTTGTGGCCGGGAGACACGCCTGCCGTTTCGCCATCCAGCAGGAAACGGGCAAGGATGGAGTGGAATGTCTCTGGCTCGTCCAACATGGGGAAATGGCGCGAGCCGTCCAGCAGCTCCACACTCGAGTTGGCCACGTGTTCGAATAGCACGGACTGGCGAGGGTCGACGATCTTGTCCCCCCGCCCATACACGCCCAGCGCCGGCATTCGCAGAGTACCGAGCCGAGGCCTCAAATCGGTCCGATGCAGCGAATGAATGCTCCACAGGAATGACTCTAGCGTCATTCTGGACAAATCACGCATCAGGAGTTGGTACCAGTCACTCCAGTTGGCAGCGATCCAGGGTGCAAACAACCTGATACCCAACCGTAGCAGAGACGGTGAGTTCCAGACGAGAAACGCAATCCAGGGATAGCCGGCCAGCTTCAAGAAGACGTTGAGCGAACGGCCGTCGACAGGCGAACCAACGACCGCAACCTTCTTTACTCGATGGGGCCGGTCCAGCGCCAGGTTGAGCGCAACAGTCCCTCCCATGGAATGGCCAATGACCGGCGCGCTTTGGATGCCCAATCTCTCCATGAACTGGTCGACCAGCGCCACAAAGTCCGAGATGTTGTAGCTCTCGCGCCGTTTGTCAGATTCGCCAAATCCCCAAAAATCAATGGCATACGTTCGGTGGTTGTGTGCCAGGGCCTCCATCGTGCCGAGCCAGCACCCCCATGAGCCAAGCCATCCGTGGAGCAGGATCACCGGTCTGCCCCGCCCGAAGGCCTCATAGTGCACGACGCCCTGGCTGGTTACAATTGAACTCAAGCCCGCTCCTCATCCTCCCCAACGGCCCCGACTGGATCCCTGGCAGGCTAGATCAGGCGGTTCAGGTCCTCTGCAGCCCGGCGCATGTCCAAAAAGACCAAGCCGAGTTTGGCATCCTTGCGAGCAAGAACCGTCAGCACAGCCTCCTCGCCGACTGCGGTGAGAATGACGTATCCATTGGCACCGCGGACATAGACCTGGTCCAGCAGCCCGCGTCCAAGCTCGCCGGCAATGCGCTCTCCCAGGCTAAGCATGGCAGCACTCATGGCAGACACGCGGTCTTCTTCCACGTCGGGTGGCAGGGCCGAAGCCATGATCAGGCCATCGACACTGACAATGGCCGAGGCCTCAATGTCAGGCGTGCTGGCCTGCAAATCCTTCAGACGGGCAACCATTCGTTCTGTTCGTGATCGTGTCATCGCCAGAATCCCTCCTTCTGGTAGCCGATATTCCCCCGTCCAGTGCCGCACTACTCGGGTGCGGTCTCCATGATCCTGTACAAAAGCTCCAATAGCACGTTCTTGACGCTTTCCTTGTCGGTAGCGACACAGGGCAGCATCTTGATGTCGGGCCGGACCTTGAGCGCGATGCGCAGATCCTCAGGCGACCAGGCGTCCTGCACGTCTTGCTTGTTGGCAGCTACCACATACGGCGTATGGGCATAGTTGTGAAACACGTCCAGGATGCGGCGCGCCTCGCGGAAGGTCTCGGGGCGCACGCTATCGACTAGGACCACGAAACCGAGCATGCCCTCAGAAAGGATCTCCCACATAAAGTCGAAGCGCTTCTGGCCCGGCGTACCAAAGAGGTACAACACCAGGTCGCTGTCGACCGTGATCCGGCCAAAGTCCATGGCCACTGTAGTCTCTTTCTTGATGCGCGAAGTATGGTCGGTGATCCTGCGCTCGGTGGCGACGACCTCGATCTCGCTCACGCTGCGGATGAACTCGGTTTTGCCCGCGTTGAACGGGCCAGTAACAACCATCTTGACTGTTTGCATCACTGCATCCACCCTGTTCTGAGGACTGCTATTCTGTGGAAGGAAGGGCCTGCTCATCAGGCTGCGGGTCACTCGGCTACTAGAGCCTCTTGATCCTGTCGATGAGTTTGCGAATCACTGACCGTTTGACCGCGGGTGGGCCGGAAACGATTTCCTGCATGGCAGTCGACGGTGGTCGCCTGGGTGGAGCTCCTTCAGGCTCTACCATCTCGACCAGGCCCGCCTGGAGCAGGCCGTAGATGATCTTCCGGATCTGAAAATCGTCCATGCCGATTCGCTGGGCAATCTGCTTGATGGAGTTGCGGGGGTTAATGTAGGAGATGACCCGCCATTCGTCTACACTGAGGTTGATGTTGCGCAGCTGTGCTTGGGGCCGGTCTGTGAACTTGAGTGCTACGTTAAGGTTGGGCAACTCGTCCTGGAGCCGCTCCCACTCTTTCACCCGCCGGCTGCCCTCCAGGATGATGTTTTCCAGATCGATGGGCACCGTAATGGCGTCATCGGACGGCAACTGATTTGGCTCAAAGTGAAAGATCCCGTCCGACCAGGTGAACAGACCATACACTGTGTCAAGGACGTCACCACGGACACTGAGCACGATGTCTTGCTGAGTGACGTGTCCAGCGGAGATGAGGAGCATGCCCAGCTCTTTGTCTGCCGTCGTGCCCGAGCGAGTGCGGATGATCTTGGCCTGCTCTTCAGTAAGTTTGCCGGCCCGGGCCAGGACACTCGCCAGATGGCCGTCGCGGCTGCCGGTACTGGCGTACACCAGCTTGCCTTCACGGAAGTAGAGCGTGGTGACACCCGCGGGCACTTGAATCGTGAGCGAACCGGTCTTCCGAGCCAGGTGGATCAGGTTCAAGAGCTGGGTTGTGCTAAAGTCCCTCAGGTTTCCTTTTAACGCCATCTCGGTCTGTCCTCTGACTTGTTTGTCATCCTGGGAACGCTATGGCCAGCAGGACCTCCGGCAGTCCCTCTTGCGGTGCTGGCAACGTTTCCGGCTCATTATACCCCGTCTCTAGCTATTAGTCAACTGGCCTATTTGCGCTTTTCGCCTTTATCTATCGACTTTCCGCCAAACACGCCTCTGCCGCTCCGGCAGTGCCTGCCGGGCGCGGCGCCGGGTCGACTTGTGGAAAGCCACTCGGGTATGTTATAATGCACCACACTAGCGAGTCTACCACGACGGGACCGACTCGACGGCCGATGGAGGTTGGAGTATGGGCAGGAAGCGGGACTGGATCTGGAGAGCAACTGGCATCATAGCCATCATGCTACTACTTGCCTTCTATGTCGCTGCCTGCAGCGAGTCCAACAACGCAACTCCTATCCCGACGCCTACCAAGACACCTCGTCCGACCAGCAAACTGCCACAGATCCCTACAGCGACGTTGACGCCATTGCCATCACCGACGACGATCCAGATTGCAGTTCCAACCGCGACCGCGGCGCAGGAGCCGGTCACGCCCACTGCGACAGCCGTGTTGACCCCAGTGATGGAGGTCGGGGATGTGCCCTGGGGCACGCCAGGCCCCGGCGACTGCCCGCTGACGGGGCTGCCGGTGAGCGATCCAGACCTGTTGGAGCGCCGCCCTCTGGCCATCAAGGTGCAGAATGCGACCATCTCCCGGCCCCAATTCGGGCTGCCGGAAGCCGATATTGTCTACGAGCACCTGTCCGAGGCAGGGATCACACGCTTCACCGCAATCTATCTCTGCCAGGAAGTGGAAAAGGTGGGTTCGACGCGGAGCGCACGTTTCATCGACCTGGAGATCCCGGCTATGTACGAAAGCTTGCTTGCATTCTCCGGGACGAGTGCCGGCCTCTATCCCAAATTCCTGAACGCCGACTTTTACGATCGGGAGTTCTGCTACGGCTGGGGCCTGCACACGGCAGGCTTTTACCGGGACAAGGCCCTGCGGGAACAGGGTGTACCCATCGAACACACCCTCTTTGCCGATCCGGCCAAGATCTGGGAAATCGCCGACGAACTTGGTGTCAACGAGCGCCAGGAGCTCGAGGGGCTGCATTTCTCGCCGGAGGTCCCGGAGGGCGGTCAGCCCGCTGCACACATCCGCATACCCTACCCGCACCGGGACATGATCGTGGACTATCGTTACGATGAGGAAAGTGGCGCATACCTGCGCTGGGATGGAAACATGCCCCACGTGGATGCGGTCACAGGCGAGCAGATCTCGGTGACCAACGTCATCGTCGTCTATGCCAACCACGTGGATACAGACATCTACGAAGACGAACCACGGCGCAACCATCCGTCGGTACAGATCCAACTGTGGGGGAGCGGGCCGGCCGTCCTCTTCCGGGATGGTCAAGCCTTTGAGGGCCTGTGGGCCCGCCCGAAGCGGGACGACATGCTGGTCCTGCGCGATGACACGGGCCAGATGCCGATCCCCCTCAAGCCAGGCAACACCTGGGTCCAGCTGGTACCCCTGGAGGGACACCGCTGGACATTTGAAGCCAGCTGGGACAGCGGCGAATAGCTCTGGGCGCCGCCCAGCCTGTCGTGGATGGAGCAGGTGCCTATTGGGAGTAGGAGTGCCGTATGGTTGTGAACAAGCAGATCCAGTTCAGCACGGAAGGCCGCGGGCACATTTTGGATATTACTGACCAGGTCAGGCAGAAGGTCAGGGAGTCGGGACTGAAGGCCGGCGTTGTGACCTTGTTCTCCCCAAGCTCGACCAGTGCTCTGACCACGATCGAGTTCGAGTCAGGCGCGATCCACGACCTGCAGCAGCTCTTCGAACGGATCGCGCCCTCGGACATCGAGTACCGGCACAACCAGCGCTGGGGCGATGGCAATGGTCATTCGCACGTGCGGCATGCCCTCCTGGGACCATCGTTGACGATCCCCTTCGTGGAGGGCCGGTTGACGCTCGGTACTTGGCAGCAGATCGTATTTGTGGATTTTGACAACCGCTCTCGCTCAAGATCCCTGGTAGTTCAGATCATGGGCGAGTAGCGAAGGTAGATGATTTCGGTCCTGATTCTGTTGTTAAGGAGCCTATTGGTGCGTTCCCACCGGATTTGCCAGCTATTGGCGCCCAATGGGAGGTTAGCTGAACTCATTATAGCACAGGGCCTGATCCGGTCAATAGGCCGTTGGTCTCATATGGGGATGCTTGCCGGGGCCAGTCTGGCCGTGAACGGGAGATAGCCTGGCCCATGGCAGCTGCCCGGAAACGCGGAAGCCGGCCCCCAGGGGAGCAGGAGTGGATTCGGCGCGAGGTCCAGGCCAAGGCCTGGTTGCGGGCCAGGGCCCGGTTGGTGCCGAACCTCCTCCCCCGGTCTCCCGGCTGGGTGCGCAGCAGGTTCGAGCACGCCTGGGCGCCAATGGAGGCCCTTTCGCAACAGGTGCGCCTGTTGCCAGCGGATCTGTGGGAGGTGCTGCTGGGTTTTGAGACCGGCTTTGTGGCTATCTCAAACGCCGAGTCCCGCTACCTCCCGGGGCCGGCCATGGTCAACGGGCGCGAGGTCCATAATGTGGCCATTGTCTCGGTCGAGGCCCTGGCCCGGGACAATGAACAGCCGCTACACGTCATTGGGCACCTGATCGACCATCACCTGGGCTGTGGCGGGACGCCGGAGGGCGCCTGGCTTTCCGAAGGCGGAGGGGTGCGTCCCCGCTGGCAAGAAGCCGGGCAACGGCTGCTGCCCCTGTTTGCGCTGGGCTACGCCGTGGACGAGGTCGCCGCAGCCGGTGTGCGAGACTATCTGGCCCAGTCCCTGGCCCTGTACTGCCGGGAGCGACAGCGCCTGAACGTAGCGGATCCGCAGATCTACAAGTGGCTGCGCAGCACGCTGTGGCATCCGGGATTCTGGCGGGTAAAGGGTGAACGGGCATAGCCACTGCCGCCAGAGCCCGAGGATCGAAGGATGGCCTCACCGGACGGGATAGGACCGAACATAGGAGGAGCAAAAACACCGTGAATGACAGGATCTTTGCCAAGCGGATCAAGGCCCTACAGCGTTTAGAGACCGCGAACCAGGTGGACTGCATCGCGTTGATGCCCGGCGCCAACCTGTACTACTTTACCGGGGTGAGCAGCCACCTGAGCGAGCGGCCGTTGGTCGGCCTCATCCCGGCTGAAGGGCAGCCGGCCTTGATCTTGCCGGCTTTGGAGGCGCCCGCTGCCCGGCAGCACCTGCCCGCCGATTTCTTGCTATACCCCTATCGTGACGAAGAGGGACACGAGCATGCCTTCTTCCAGGCGGCCACAGATCTGAAGCTGGAAGGCAAGTCTATCGGCGTCGAATACCTGGCCATGCGGCTCCTGGAGTCGCGCCGCCTGGAGCAGGCGGCGGGCTCGCGCCTGGTAGCGGTAGAGCCCTGGCTGCCCCAGCTACGCATGAGCAAGGACGACGAGGAGCTGGCGCTCATGCGACGAGCCGTGACCATCGCCGAGGAGGCGATACAATCGCTACTCGATGAGGGAGCCATCCGCGCTGGTCGGACCGAGCTGCAGATCACAGCAGACCTCCAGATCGCCATGCTGCGGGCCGGCAGCCAGGGTGAGGCGTTCCGGCCCATCGTCGTGGCGGGGCCCAACTCGGCCTCGCCCCATGCCGCCCCCTCCGACCGGCTCGTGGCGGAGGGTGACCTGGTGATCATCGACTGGGGCGCGCAGTACGAGGGCTACCGGTCCGACATCACGCGCACGTTTGTGATCGGCGAGCCGGCGGCCGAGATGCTGCGCATGCACGACGCAGTCCTGGCGGCGAACCAGGCCGGGCGGTTGGCCGTGCGCCAGGGGCTGCCCTGCCAGGAGGTCGACCGGGTTGCGCGAAGGGCCATCACCCTGGCAGGGTATGGCGAGTATTTCATCCACCGGACGGGACATGGCCTGGGACTGGAGACCCACGAGCCGCCGTACCTGGTGGAGGGCAACCTGGACCTGCTGGCCGCCGGGATGACGCTCACCGTGGAGCCGGGGGTGTATGTGCCAGGCGTGGGCGGGGTGCGCATCGAGGATGACGTGGTGGTAACCGAGGCTGGGTCGGAGACGTTGACTGGATTGGAGCGGGGGTTGGTGCGGGTCTAGGTAACGAACCTAGGCAAGATGGGGAAGGTTCTCGCGTACTCGGCGCTCTGCGGGTGCGCAGCGCCCCCAACGCACCCCTCTGATGCCATCCCTCTGAAACAAAATGCCCGATGTAAAGCGCGAGGATCTCCCACAGCCGTCTGGCACGGAGCAACTGCGAAAAAGCCTGGCGGCGCGGACTGTCGCATCAGTCGCATGGAATAGCACTACCAACCTGGCCAAGATTGGCATTCTGCTCTTGCGCTCGGTGCTTCTGGCACGGCTGCTGCCCGTGGAGACATTTGGAGTCTACGCCTGGGCAAGTTCAGTGATCAGGTTCAGTTCGGTGCTTCCGAGCTTCGGACTGGGAGCAGCTTTCCTGCATCGTTGTGAGGAGACCGAGAACGAGGATCAAGCCACGGCCGTCCACTTCACGCTGAAGCTGATCTTCACATTGGCCTGGACCTTGTTGGCGATAGGCCTGACTCTCGGGCTGGCCCGAGGTGAGACACGTCTCTCACTCATTGTGTTGACCTTCGCAGTGGGTGGTCTCCTGCTCACCCAGACTCCCGAAGTGATCTTGATCCGAAGGGTCGAGCACCGTCGTCTGGCGGTGCTTGACCTCCTCAATGCAGTTCTGACCACTGCGATCGCGGTTGCCATAGCCTGGCAGACTGGGCATCTGTGGGCCCTGCTAGCCACCGACCTGGTGACCCTGATCCTGAGCTTTTTCGCGTTGTACGTCTGGAAACCTGTGTGGCGACCAAAGCTAGTATGGCAGAAATCTGCGGTACGTTACTACCTAAGGTTCGGCAACAAAGTCTTCTGGGCCTCAGTACTGGCTCAAGCTCTGGACAAGGTAGACGACCTGTGGACAGGAGTCTTCTTGGGCGACACGGCGATGGGCTACTACTCGCGCGCGTATGTGTTTGCCACTTACCCGCGAGTCATCCTCGCGCAACCGATCGACAGCGTGGTGGGCGGGACCTTTGCCGAGTTGAAGGGAGATCGGAAGCGCCTGTCACAAGCTTTCTTCCGGACCACTGCACTTATGGTGCGCAGTGGCTTTCTTGTGGCGGGGTTACTGGCCCTGGTTGCCCCCGAGTTCATTCGCCTGGTTCTCGGGGCGAAGTGGCTGCCGATGCTCGATGCATTCCGCCTGATGTTGATCTTTACCTTGCTAGATCCGATCAAGACCTCGGTGGCCAGTCTGTTTCTGGCTGTAGGACGGCCAGAACAGGTGGTACAAGCTCGAGTTCTGCAATTGCTGGTGCTGGTTGCAGGTCTCCTGCTTCTGGGGCTGCCCTTCGGCATCACCGGAGTAGCATTGGCTGTAGATGGCATGCTCGTAGTGGGAATGATCATCCTCTTCTGGCGCGTACGACAGTATGTGGATTACTCAGTTCCCAAGCTGTTGGTACCACCTGCGGTGAGCCTAGTCATCGGTTTGGCCCTCGCTCGTCTGGCCCTTCTGGTGCCGGGCCTGCCAGGAACAGATTGGGGAACGGCGGTGGTCAAGATCGCCGTCTTTCTGCTATTCTACGGGGGCCTGCTCAGTTTGTGGGAGCGCCACACTATCCGGCTGATGGCGACTATGCTCCAGTCGGTCCTGAAGCGACGGTAGAAGGCACTATAGGGGGAGTCAATGGATCTCATCGTTGCGCGAAGGCGCGGAGTTGCACGTCGAGTACGCAGGCAGCTGGCAAGGCACGTGAGGGTTCGGCGCAGCGGACCAAAGGTCTTGGCAAACGGCTTTCCAAAGGGGGGTACACACCTGCTTATACGTTGCCTCGAGATGTTGCCTGCCCTCACAGACTCTGGATTCCATCTAGGCGAGAGAACAAGCTCTGATGAGATAAGGAAAACGTTGGAGCGGATCGGGCGAGGCCATTTCGTATCGGGACACCTGCCCTTCACAGGAGAGAGGGCAGCGATCCTGGGCGACCTTGCTTTTGCCACAACCTTAATCCTCCGGGATCCGAGGGACATTGTCGTCTCACACATGTACTATGTGACCTACAGGGCTGAGCATCATAGACTCCACGGTTACTTCGCGAGCCTGCCCGATGACTCGACACGGTTGAGGGCCTCCATCTTGGGTGTGGACGAAGCCCTGGTAGAGGGCGATTGGGGCCTAGAAGACCTGGGCGCGCGACTCCGGAGTTACCTAGCTTGGGCGGACCATGGTTGTTGCATCGTCCGCTTTGAGAACCTGGTAGGCCCTCAGGGCGGAGGAAGCCGTGAGTTACAGCTTGGCGAGGTCTCGAAACTGGCTGCTCACGTAGGATTTGACCTGTCCAAGCAAGACCTTGAGCGCATTGCGGAAAGAATCTTCTATCGCCGGAGTTGGACCTTTCGCCGCGGAGCCATTGGCGACTGGAGGAATCACTTTGCTTCACAACACAAGGCTGCGCTCAAGGAGGTGGCCGGCCAGGTACTCATAGACCTCGGCTACGAAGCTGACTTGGATTGGTAGTCCAGCCAAGTCGTGGAGAGAGAAATGTTCAGTCGAGTAAAACTGGCGCTAGGTATCGTCCTCGGGAAAACCAGTGCGATCGCCGGACGCTCGGTGCTGGTTCTACCAGATGACCTTTTCATTGTCTCATATCCCCGCTCGGGTAACACCTGGGCTCGTTTTCTCGTGGGAAATCTTGTCTCCCCGGATGAACCCATTACCTTTGCGAACCTTGAGCACCGGGTGCCAGATATATATCAGAACAGCAATGACCAGCTTCTACGCCAGGCTCGACCACGAGTGCTGAAAAGTCACGAGTACTTTGATCCACGATACAAGAATGTGATCTACATAGTGCGTGATCCAAGGGATGTTGCTGTCTCCTACTATCACTACCACATCAAGACCAGGCGCATTGAGGAGGAGCACCCTGTGGATCGATTTGTTGCACGTTATGTGGCAGGCGAACTTGACCCGTTCGGCTCATGGGGAGACAACGTGGGCAGTTGGCTGGGGGCGCGGGCGGTGACCAAAGGCTTCCTCCTTCTCCGGTATGAAGACCTGCTGCTGGAACCGGCCCGGGAGTTGAGCAGAATCGCCACCTACATGGAGTTGCCTGCATCAACTGAGAGGCTGAACCAGATCGTCGAGATGAGTTCTGCTGGGACTATGCGCCGGATGGAACAGGATCAAAGTGATTTCTGGAGACCAATGGCCAAGACTCGCAAGGACAAGCCCTTTGTGAGGGCGGCCAAGGCGGGCATCTGGAGATACGAGCTGCCGGTAGGAGCGGCGCGACAGATTGAGGTAGCCTGGAAGCGGCAGATGAAAGAGCTGGAGTATCTATGACAAGGTTGAGAATCAGGCCAGACCGGTCTAGAGACTTGGACCCGGAATGAAACCAAAAAACCTCGTCCCGCTACAGATCAGAAAGCTGCGCCCAGAGCTGGTAGCCTTAACTCGCCGGCTGCGCTGGTGGCGTCTACGCCTGCCGACGGTTACACTCCAGGAAATCACCGGTTGGCCAGCGCCACGGAGCCACCCAGAACCGATCCTAGATGGTATTTGTATGCCACCCTACACCTCCAGCTCATTGGACGATTTTGACTCACTGATGAGTATAGTCCAATGGTTGCAGCCGACTACAGTGCTGGAATTGGGTACAGCGCGAGGGAATACCGTAGCCAACATCTGCCGCCTGATGCCCAGTGCCCATGTCTACTCCGTCGATGCGCCAACAGAGAAGCTTTCGGGCAAACTGACGACTTACCAGTTGAAGGAAGAGCAGATCGGATCAGTATATCGCAAGTACGGCTATGGCGACCGGGTCACACAGATCCTGGAGAACACGCTTTGTCTGGACCTCTCATCCTACTTCTCGGGACCAGTACTTGATCTGGGTATCGTAGATGCCTGTCACGACGCCGAATTCGTAATCAACGACTTCCTGAAAGTGCAACCTTTCGTGCGACATGGCGGAGTGGTGTTGTTACACGATACTCACCCCAGCATGGGCCGCCACTATCACGGGAGCTACCGTGCATGCATGTTGCTGCGCCATCAAGGCCATGACATTCGCTATCTGGCTGGTACCTCGTGGGCCCTCTGGATCAACGGATGGCCCAGCCCAGGCACAAGGACACCTCACTGAGAACTATCACATGATAACAAAACCGTCCATTGCCTCATCAGATCATGAGGGCCGGGGCGACCAAGAGCTAGGTCGCCCCTCATCGGGCATGTTTTCTGTCGGTGCCAGACGTCCCAAGGTCAGTGTCGTCACACCATCCTACAATCAGGCCAAATACCTGGAAGAGACAATCGTTTCCGTTCTGGACCAGAGCTACCCAGGATTGGAGTACGTCATCATGGACGGCGGCTCCGCTGATGGAAGTGTAGACATCATTCGTAAATACGCCGATAGGCTGTCCTATTGGGTAAGCGAACCTGATGCAGGTCAGGCCGATGCCATTAACAAGGGCATTGCCTGCACCACTGGCGACATTGTGGCGTACCTCAACTCTGATGACGTCTACCTGCCCGATGCCGTGGCCTCTGCCGTGGCCACATTTCAGGCTGACTCGGAGCTGTCTATAGTGCACGGTGACGCACTCCTTGTAGATTCGACTGGCAAGGTGATCGGCCGCAGGCGTGGCCACGAGTGCGACTTCCTCGAGTCCTTTCTCGATTTGACCAATCCCATTGTGCAGCCCAGCACGTTTGTGAGGCGGAAGGCGCTGGAAGAAGTAGACGGTCTAGACACTAGCTTCCATATGCTGATGGACTATGATCTGTGGGCGCGGATCGCGTTGCGGGGCATGAAAATCAGGCACATCCGTGTTGAGCTGAGCCTGTTCCGAGTGCATGACGAGAGCAAAACGAGGAGCAAGGTGGTCGCCTTTGCTGAGGAACGCCGGAAACTGGTCGAAAAGTGTCTGGCGGATCCCAGTCTGGCAGCCAGGCTTCTCCCTCACCGTAAGCAACTATATGCTGTTGCACATCTGCATCTAGCAAGCGCGTACTGGCTTGACGGGCAATCAAGATTGGCTCGTGATCACTACAGGCGCGCGGTGAGTGCTGTTCCTCGCCTTGTGGTGAGCCGAAGAGGAGCCAGTCTGCTCATGCGCTTCGTCCTGCGTCGCCGATCCTTTCGTAGTCGACTGGCCGAAAGGGGGGATCTAGGCAACTGATGGGAGAGCAACAGGTGGCTTTAGTCACGGGCGCAAGTGGATTCTGTGGGCAGCACTTGGCCCTCCATCTCCGAGATGCCGGGTATAGAGTTGTCGCATTCGATCGGACGGCGCTGTCTGTAACGGTCACGGATCAATACACAGGCGATATCACTCACCCAGCAACGATGAGCCACGTGATCACAGCGGTACGGCCTGATTGTGTCTTTCATCTGGCAGCACTTGCTGGTGTAGGGCGTTCCTACACAGAGCTGCATTATGTAAACGCGTACGGCAGCCTGCTGCTCTTGGAGACTCTGCGCAAGGAGCAAATGTCGCCACGCACTCTTGTCACCACCTCCAGTGGGGTCTATGGTTCCGTCCCGCCCAACGAGCTGCCGATCAGAGAAGACACGCTGCTCCGGCCGCAGACCGCCTATGCCTTGAGCAAAGCTGCACAGGACCTGGCGGCCTACCAGCAGTTCGCTGCGCACAACTTGCCAATCATTCGTGTGCGCCCTTTTAACATTATCGGACCTGGCCAAGGTTCTCAGTTTGTTGCTTCGGCCTTTGCCAAGCAGTTGGCCGAGATCGAGCTCG
>JAMJFU010000230.1 GCA_023544525.1 Anaerolineae bacterium
GACCGGCACGCTGCAGGAAACCCTGGATGGCCTGGAGGAACCTAGCCTGGTACTTCTGGGTTACGGCCTGTGCGGCACCGGGCTCAAGGGCCTGCAAGCGGGCCGGCACACGCTGTTAGTGCCGCGCGTGGATGATTGTATCGCCCTGCTGCTGGGCTCCTACCGGGCCTACATGCACGAGTTCCAGGAGATCCCGGGCACGTACTACTTGAGCAAGGGCTGGCTCGAATCGGGCAGCCATCCGCTCAAAGAGTACGAGGAGTATGTGCCGCGCTATGGCGCCAAAGAGGCCATGTGGATCATGGACCAGCAGTACCAACACTATGAGCGCCTGGTCCTGGTGGCCCATAAGGAATCCGACCTGGAGGCTTATCGTGGCCAGGCCCAGGAAGTGGCGCAGTTCTGCGCGCGCTGGGACATGCGCTACGAGGAGATCTTGGGCTCGGACCGTTACATCCGGCAGTTGGTCGAACTGGTGCAACAGGCAGCCGACACGGGGACAGTCGCGCTGGACGGCGCAGGCCAGGACTTTTTGGTCATCCCGCCCGGTGGCGAGATCCACCAGGAGCAGTTCATGCGATAGTTCGGGGTATTAGAGATTGGATATTGGGGATTAGAGATTAGGCGTTGGCTGGACCAGCCCTCTCTACCGGTTCCCAGTCTACCAATACCCAATCTACCGGTAAAACATAGGAGAGAAACCATGCAAGTACGGAAGACGAATTATACGGTGAACGCCACGCCCACGTTCCAGGTACTGAGCGAAGACGAGATCGAAGCGATCTATTTCTCGGCGCTTACGGTGTTGTACGAGACGGGCGTGCGCGTCTATGATAAGGAAGGGGTCCAGGTTGCCTACGATGGCGGCGCCATCGTGGAGGACCCCAAAGAGGACAGCAGCCTGGTCAAGATCCCGCCCTGGCTGGTGGACAAGGCATTCGCCACGCTGCCGCGCAAGGTGGTGGTCACCGGCCCGGATCGCGACTACAAGATGGAGCTGTACAAGGATGCGCTGTACTTTGGCAGCGGGTCGGACACACCCTTTACCATCGATCCCTATACTGGCAAGCGGCGACGCGCGGTTTATAAGGACGTGGTGAACTTTGCCAAGCTGGCCCAGGCGCTGCCCCACATCGACTTTCATATGTCCCTGGGCATCGTCCAGGACGTGCAGGTGGGGACCTACGACCGCTGGCAGTACCTGGCCATGCTGGAAGGGACGACCAAGCCGATCAACATCACGGCTGTGGACCTCGACGGCCTGAGAGACCAGCTGGAAATGGCCTACATCCGCGTGGGCGGCAAAGATGAATGGCGCAAGGGACCCATCTTTTCGTTGTACATCGAGCCGGTCTCGCCCCTGAGCCACAGCGAAGAGGTGGTGCAGAAGCTGCTCTTTGCCAGCGACCACGAGATCCCCTTCGTCTATACACCCTGCCCGCTGGCCGGCGCCACGTCACCCTGCACACTGGCCGGCACGGCAGTCCAGGCCCTCACCGAGAGCCTGTTCGGCATCGTGCTCAGCCAGATCCGCAAGCCGGGCGCGCCGCTCATCATCGGTGGCCTGATGTCCAACATGGACATGCAGACGACGGTCTATTGCTACGGCTCGCCAGAGATGGCACTGCTGAGCGCGGCCTATACCGACATCACCAAGTGGCTGGGTGTGCCCGAGTACGAGACGGCCGGGTGCTCGGACGCCAAGATTTTCGACGAGCAGGCTGCCCTCGAGGCGACGATGAACATCACGACGGCAGCGTTGATCGGCGGCAACATGATCCACGACGTAGGCTACATGGAGCAGGGGCTAACCAGCTCGCCGGAGATGATGGTCGCCTCCAACGAGATCATCGACCGGGTGAAGCGCATCCTGCGCGGCATCCCGGTGGACGATACGACCACGGCTTTGGACGTGATGGACACGGTGGGTCCCGGCGGCCACTTCCTGGACCACGACCACACCTACAACCGCTTCAAGACCGAGATCTGGCGGCCGACGCTTACCGACCGTCTGAACTGGGAGAACTGGACGGCGGCCGGCAGCAAGACCTACCGCGAGCGGGTGCACGAGGCCGTGATCGAGATCCTCGAGGCCGAGACGGAGCCGCTGATGGACGAAGCGATGTACAAAGAGCTGCGGCGCATCTGCGAGCTGGCGAACGAGAAGCACAAGGACGAAGAACTCGACTTTGACATATTTGGCTAGGCCGGTACGCCCCATAAGCTGAGGTCTCCCAACCAGGGCAACGGCGCCTTGGGTGGGAGACCTCTCCCGTGGGCGATGGGATATCAATACGTTGAGAATGAAATCCCTGCACGTCTGGCAAGAAAATGCTGACACAGAGCGACACAGAGAAGGCACAGAGCCTCACAGAGTAAGACCTGAGAAATCCTCTGTGCGCCTCTGTGAATCCTCAGTGGAGCTCTGTGTCCCTTTTGGTTCCGGTTCATCCGGGTTAGGGATTAGGGATTGGAGATTGAGGATTAGGGGAGGGAGCGTTGTCGAGCGCTGAGATTGAATCGGGGATCTGTGGTTTTGCGACGCGGGTGGAGGCCCGCCAGAACCGCAGCAAAATCAGCCTGCACGTCGAGAGCGACTGTGATGCCATTCAGCGGCTGGCGGAGGAACTGACGGAGGTGGAGCCGTTCCAGGAGATCACGTTCCGGGGCCAGGGCCCGCGGACGCTGCAGGCGGGAGCCAAACACTGCTACCACCCCGCCTGCCCGGTGCCGGTGGGCATTATCAAGGCTATCGAGGTGGAAGCCGGGTTGGCTCTACCCAGGGACGCAACGATCAAGGTTTCCAAGTCGGAGGGGTAGGGCCCCTGTGTTGTTTTGTCGTGCCGTAGCCGTTGTGCTATAATCGCGAGAGGCTATTTCGAGGTATACTCTTGGACGACCATGCCAAGCCCAGCTTGGTGCTGGGCATCGACACCGGCGGTACTTATACCGACGCGGTGCTCCTGGAATATGAAACGCGCCGGGTACTGGCTTCTCACAAGAGCCTGACCACGAAGCGCGACTTTTCGATAGGCATCGAAAATGTCATCGAGGGCATCCACATCGAGGATCCCTCGGCCATCAGGATGGTCTCTATCTCTACCACGCTGGCAACCAACGCCATTGCCGAAGGTAAAGGCAAGCGGGTTGCCCTGCTGCTCATCGGCTACGATCCGGACTTGATCAGCAGGTTCAAGATGCAGGAGCGCTTTGCCACGCCGAACTACCATTTCTTCGATGGCGGGCATGACCTGTATGGCCGCGAGAAGAAGGACCTGGACCTGGCGGGCATCCTGGCCCGGGTCAACCAGATCAAGGGCCAGGTGGAGGCCATCGCCGTTTCGAGCTATTTCAGCCCACTCAACCCCGAACACGAGAACCGGGTCTACAAAGCCATCGCCAGCGTATGCGATCTGCCCGTGGTGCTGGGGCACCAGCTGTCCACCAAGCTCGGCTCGGTGGAGCGAGCCACGACGGCAGCCCTGAACGCATCGCTGCTAGCGGTGTTGCGGGATTTCATCATCGCTGTGCGGCGAGCCATGGAACGGCGCAAGATCGACGCACCGTTGATGGTTGTCCGCGGCGATGGCACCCTGATGAGCGACGAGTTTGCGGCACGCACACCGGTAGAGACGATCCACTCAGGACCGGCGGCCAGCGCCATCGGCGGGCGCTTTCTCTCGCGGCTGGACGACGCGCTCATCCTGGATGTGGGCGGGACGACGACCGACATCGCGCTCATCACCAGCGGCCAGGTCACGGTCAGCGAGGACGGGGCCAGCGTCGGCAACTACAAGACCTCGGTAAAGGCTGCCAACCTGCTGTCGATTGCCCTGGGGGGCGACAGCCACATCCACCTGGGCCACGACCAGCAGATCCTGGTGGGGCCGGAGCGGGTGACACCCCTGGCCTACCTGGCCTGGAAGCACCCGCGGGTGGCAAAGCAGCTCAAAGCGCTAGCGTTGCGCACCTGGTCGCAGGCGACGCCCGACTGGCTGGAGTACTGGTTCCTGCTGCGCGAGCCGCAGGAGAACCTGCTTAAGAGCCAGCGCGACCGGGAGTTGGTCGAGTTCCTTGAGGGCGGCCCCCAGCCGCTGCCCGAGATCCTGAAGCACCTGCAGATCCTGCACACCGCCCAGGTTGGCGTGGAGGAGCTGATGCGCCAGGAGATCATCGGCAGGGCCGGACTGACCTCGACCGATCTGATGCACATCGACGGGCGGTACGACGTCTGGGACCGGGAGGCGGCACAGCATGCCTGGAAGGTGTTCTGCCAGTTCCAGTTCCGAGACCAGGAGACGCTGCGGGAGCAGGTCTGGATCCAGATGAGCGAGATGATCGTCCACGCCGTGGTGACCTTTCTGGCCAGCAGGCCGCTGGAGCTGGGCGACCGGCAACGCTCACTGGAGGGCACCGACCGGGACATGGGCCGCTGGTTCTTTTACAACAGCCTATACCAGGCGCACCCACAGCTGGAGACCCGGTTCCGGCTGCACACGCCCATCATCGGCATCGGCGCCCCGGCGAGCATCTTTTTGCCGGACGTGGGCGAGAAGCTGAACAGCGAGCTCATCCTGCCAGAGCACCACGAGGTGGCCAACGCCATAGGGGCCATCGCCGGCAGCGTCATGGTCGAGGAGGAGCTGCTGATCTACCCCAAGCTCTCCAAGTCGGGCCTGGAGGTCTTTGGTTATTACGTGCAGGCCAGCGACGAGCGGCACGAATTCGAGGAACTGGGAGAGGCCCTGGCCCACGCCCGCACCCTTAGCCAGGAGCGGGCCCTGGGTGCCGCGATCCGATCCGGAGCGGATAATCCCGAGGTCACGCTGGAAGAGCTGACCGACGGACTGGACACCTACCGCATCCGGGCCAAGGCCATCGGGAACCCCAGGCTGACGCGGTAGATTGGGAGACTGGTAGACTGGTAGGTTGGTCCATTGGTGGAACCGGCCCAATGTACCGTTGTACCAATCTACCAAGGTATCAGCATACGAGGTAAGACATGGAACTGGAACGAGTCGACACCAAGCGGGCCTACGAATGGATCCAGGAGCGAATCACCACGCTGGAACTCCAGCCAGGGTCGCCTATCAACGAGCAGCAACTGGCCGCCGAGATGGACATGGGCCTGGTGCCGGTGCGCGAGGCGCTCAAGTTGCTGGCCCACGAGAAGCTGGTCGTGATCACACCCCGGCATGGCCTGTACGTGGCCGACGTCAACGTCCCCGACCTGGAGGAACTCAGCGAGATGCGCCTGAGCCTAGAGGGACTGAGCGCCCGCCTGGCCGCGTCGAGGGCCAGCGACGACGACCTGGTGGTCCTGGAAGCGCTGCGGCACGAGCAGGCCAGCACCGATCCGGGCGACAGCCGCCGGCTCTTTGACATCGACCACAAGTTCCACGAGGCCATCGCCCGGGCAGCCCACAACAAGTACCTGGGCGATGCCCTGGAACGGCTGTTTGGGTTGTCGCAGCGGCTATGGTACCTGGCGCTGCCCCAGATGGGCTTTCTGCCCTCGGCCGTCGAGAAGCATCTAGACCTGGTGCAGGCCATCCGGGCCAGGGACGGGGATCGGGCCGAAGCGATCATGCGGCAGCACGTGGCCGAGTTCTATGGCCAGGTGCGCGAGGTCCTGGAGAATCCCGAGGACAAAGGAGCCAGCCAATGAGCGAGGACCAGCTGCTGTACCTGTCTCAGGCGGACGTCGAGGCCCTGGAAGTGCCCATGGCCCGCATTATCGAGGCCGTGGAGACCGCATTCAGAGAGAAGGGCGAGGGCCGCGTGGAGATGCCGCCCAAGCCGGGGATCCATCCTGGTGGCGGGGACAATTTCATCCACGCCATGCCGGCCTATATCCCAGCCCTCAGCTCGGCGGGGGTCAAGTGGGTCAGCGGCTTTCCGGGAAACCAGGCACGCGGCCTGCCCTACATCACCGGGCTGCTGATCTTTAACGACGTTGAGACTGGCATCCCACTGGCGGTGATGGACTGCATATGGATCACGGCAAAACGAACCGGTGCCGCGTCGGCGGTGGCGGCCAAGTACCTGGCCCGGCCCGAGTCCAGCGTGGTGGGCGTGTTGGGCTGCGGCGTGCAGGGACGGACCAACGTGGAGGCGCTGAACGTGCTCTTCCCCCTGGAGCGAGTGATGGCCTACGACCTGAGGGCGGAGGCGGCGGCCGAATACGCCAAAGACGTCGAGTCGGAACTCGGTCTGGAAGTGGTCGTGGTCGACACGCCACGGGAGGCGGTAGCCGGTTGTGACCTGGTGGTGACGGCCGGACCTATCCTCAAAGAACCTCACCGCACCATCCAGGCCGGCTGGCTGGCGGAGGGGGCGTTTGCCTCGTTGGTCGATTTTGACTCCTACTGGCACCCCGCGGCGATGAAGGAGGTGGCCAAGTTCTGCACCGACGACAGGGCCCAGCTGCAATACTACAAGAGCGCGGGCTATTTCCAAGAAATCCCGCCGGTGCACGCCGACCTGGGGGAGCTGGTGACCGGCAAGCGGCCCGGGCGTGAAACCCCAGAGGAGCGGACCATGACGGCCAACCTGGGCCTGGCCCTGGACGACATGGCCGTAGCGCCCCTGTTGTACGAGCAGGCCATCGAAGAGGGCCTGGGCACGTGGTTGCCGTTGTGACACCAGGGCGGAATCGGGACGAGAACAGATAGGCGCACCAGGCGGTGCGCCCAGACAGATCACAGCAAGGAGAGGGAAAAACATGGCAGACATTCTGCAGCAGATCGCATCGAACCTGTACGACGGTGAGGACGAGGTCGTCGCCGAGTTGGTCCAGAAGGCGCTGGACCAGGGCATGGGTG
>JAMJFU010000231.1:0-6505 GCA_023544525.1 Anaerolineae bacterium
CGAGGGAAAAGTGTACGGCACCATTGCAGCCAAGAAGGCAGCAGTCGAAGCCGAACTGGAGAAACTGGCCAGCACACCTGCCAGAATTGCGAGCCTGGCAGGTTGGAACTGGATTCGCGAGTCAGTCAACCGTCTACCCGAATTAAACATGGCACTTAGCTAGGCAATTGGTATTACGCTGAATAGTCTGGTAGGATCTGTTGAATCCGAGGCTTGCTCTCGGGAATGACAGGAGCCGGGACTTTGTTCCGGCTCGAGGTTACCGACTTGCGGTTCTTACGGCAAGGCTCAACCTTCAAGGAGCACTTCCCTTCAACGGCTCGCGAGCCGTTGAAGGGATGCCGTCAACCATCCCTTGTGCTGGCTCGGAGTCTTGGCCGTGACTCTCTCCAGAGTCCAGGCAAGCTCCCCCTGCTGGAGGGGGATTCTGGCCCGTTTGGTCTTTCAGAAACACGAACAGGCCATCCAGGCTGGCGAATCCGTGGCGGGCACCTGTGTGGGCGTTTTCCAGGGATGCCCGCCACACCTTTGCGTCCTCGCCAACCTGCCAGAGGCGAAGCATGTACGCCAGGTAGCCGTGCGATTCGCGGATCATCAGGATTGGCTCGGCACGGGGGCCTGGAACGACCTTCCCAGACCCCCGCTGTCGACCGCCCACCGGCCTCTCTATCGTGAGATGCCCGACAATCGTTTGACCCCCGGAGCCAGCACGCGGATCAGCAAGGCACAGGTAATTACCAGGCCCCCGAGGGCCATGAGCAAGTGAGAGGGAGACAAGCTCCGCCCACCGGTCTCTGCCAGGGCCTGAGGCGGCGGCGGGAGCTGGGACAAGGCGGCCAAGGATTCAGGTGACAGGTTAAACGTATATGTCCGGATCTTGCCGTCGCGCACGACGAGCACCAACTCCCCATCAACAGAGGCAATGCCCGCCGCTTGAAAGTCGTCGTTGGTGAAGACGAGGTCGCAGGTGACGTTCTCCCCATCGACCGTACAGTCACCCAAGGTGTTTTGAGAGTTTGCGGCCACAAGACCCTCATACCAGCCTCGGACCTCCTCTTTGCCTGTAAACGTCATGCCCGGGCTTGGTGTGATCTGCACATCGTCTCCCAGATACGAGAGCGCCGCGTCCACGTCACCCGCATTGAGCGCCGCTGTCCAGTCATTGACGATGGTCACCGGATCTGTCTCCTGGGCGTACAGCGCGACAGTCAGGGTCAGTATGCTTACCACCACGGTCATTCCGATCAAAAGCCTCTTCATCTGTTGCCTCCTTTTTGTCATGATTCAGGTCTTGGACTCCTCCCCGGTAAAGAACGCGTCACCGATAGGCTTCCCCTCCTTCCTTATTCCTGCATCACGCCGCAGGGTCCTGTGCCATTTAGCCCAACTGCTCAACCCCATCACGTCGACCAAACCATCAGCACAGATTCATCATAGCACCCGTGCGCCACGAGATCGTCGAAAAAGCGTCGCGAAAACGTAGCGGTTGCGCATTTTCCTGCCATGTTGTATAATGACTCTGTAGTGGGCTGACGGTCGCTCTATCGTGCGAGGTGCATCGTGGCATTGCTTTCCCTTTGTATGCTCGGGCCTCTCCAGGTAACAGTGGATGGAGAGCCGGTGACCGATTTCAAATCGGACAAGGTCCGGGCACTGCTGGCCTACCTGGCGGCCGAAGCGGACCGGCCCCATCGTCGCGAGGCTCTGGCCGGCATGCTGTGGCCCGAATGGCCCGACCAGGAGGCCCGCAGGAACCTGCGCGATACCCTCTCGAACCTCCGTCGTGCGCTTGGCGACCACGATGCGGTGTCCCCGTTTCTACTCATCAGCAGGGAAATGGTCCAGTTTAATCTGGGCAGCGATCACTGGCTCGACGTCGCTGCCTTCAGTGGCCTGAGCAAGAGCCAGGACTTGGCCGAAATGGAGCAGGCAGTTGCGCTCTATCGCGGCGGTTTCCTGGAGGGTTTCTCGATCCGCGATGCCGCCCCATTTGAGGAATGGACTCTGCTCAGGAGAGAGCAGCTTGGACGGCTAATGCTCCAGACGCTCCACAGCTTGGCAGCAATCTATGAGCAGCGAGGCGAGTACGAGCAAGCCCAATCGTACGCCCGCCGCCAGGTGCAACTCGAGCCCTGGAACGAGGAGGCGCACCAGCAACTGATGCTCGTGTTGGCCCTGGGCGGGCAGCGCAGCGCGGCGCTGGCTCAGTTTCAAGTGTGTAGTCGCCTGCTGGCCGACGAGCTGGGCGTTGAGCCGGCACGGGAGACGGTGGCCCTCTTTGAAAGCATCCGCGATGGCACGTTGCTGTCTGTTGCCGTTTCCTCTGCTGATGAGCAAGCACCGGCTCCCGGCCAAGCGCCCTTCAAGGGTCTGCAATACTTTGACACGGCCGATGCCAACCTCTTCTTCGGACGAGAGGAGTTGACCACCCGGTTGGCGGACTACCTGCACCAACATCGCTTCCTGGCCGTACTCGGGGCTTCAGGCAGCGGCAAGTCATCGCTTGTACGCGCTGGCCTGATCCCGGCCCTCGAGAACGCCGCTCCCCTCCGCCGCAACTCCTGGTCTGTCCATGTCATGACTCCCACGGACCATCCTCTTGCCTCCCTCGCCACCACCCTGACCCATGACGTGGAGTCGGTGACCGCAGCAACGACGCTGGTGGATGATATGGCCCGGGACCCGCGTGCGCTGGCTCTGTATGCCCGCCGGCTCCTGAGTGACCTCGAGCACTCGGATCGAGACCCCCGCCTGCTGCTCGTGGTGGATCAATTCGAAGAGCTCTTCAACCTCTGCCACGATCTCGCCGAGCGCACGGCCTTTGTGGCGAACCTCTCGGCTGCCCTAGTCGGCGAACTACCGGCGCCAATTGTGGTGGTGATTGCCCTGCGAGCCGACTTTTATGCCCACTGCGCCCAGTTCGCTGCCCTGCGCGAGCTGCTCGCCCGACACCAGGTTTACATCGGGCCCATGAGCGCGAATGAGCTGCGCCGGGCCGTCGAAGAGCCGGCCAGAACTGGGGAATGGACCTTTGAGCCAGGCCTGGTAGATCTGATCCTGGACGACGTGGGGGACGAACCCGGTGCGCTGCCGCTCCTGTCCCATGCCCTGCTCGAGACGTGGCGGCGACGGCGGGGCCGCACGCTCACTCTTGCCGGCTACGTGGAGTCTGGGGGTGTGCGTGGCGCCATTGCCAGGACTGCCGAGACCACGTACGAGCAGTTAACCCCGGACCAGCAAGCCATCTCTCGCAGCATCTTCTTGCAACTGACCGAGGTCAGTGAGGACACGCAGGACACGCGTCGCCGCGCCCAGCTCTCCAAGTTCGTCCCTCACCCCGGACAGGCACCGCCGGTGGAACAAGTGCTCAGGAGGCTAGCGGATGCCCGCCTGATCACCATCGATGAGGGCTCGGTCGAAGTGGCACACGAGGCTTTGGTCCGCGAGTGGCCCAGGCTGCGTGAGTGGTTGGACGAGGACCGCGAGGGCTTACGACTGCACCGAGGTATCAGCCAGGCTGCACAGGAGTGGGATAGACTGGATCGCGATCCGGGCGCGCTGTACCGCGGTCTGCGGTTGGCCCGGGCAAGGGAATGGGCCAAGAGCCATGCATCCGAGCTGGACCCACTCGAGTCGGCCTTCCTCGATGCTTCAGAAGCGCGAGCCGAGCAGGTGGCCGAAGAGCGAGAGGCGCAGCGCCGGCGCGAACTGGCAGCGGCGCAGCAGCTCGCTGAAGCGGAAAGGCGACGGGCAGAGGCAGAAAGCAGGCGAGCCGAGGAGCAGACACATACAGCGCGGCGACTGCGCGGCCGTGCAGCTCTCTTGGCTGCCGCCCTGTTCCTGGCAGTTGTGCTGGGCATTGTTGCCCTAGGACTTGGCCGCCAGGCACAGGAGAGAGCCCAAATCGCCAGCGCCAGGGAGTTGGCGCTCGCTGCCCTCAGCAACCTCGAGATCGACCCGGAGCGCAGCATCCTCCTGGCGCTCGAGTCCGCCAGGGCGTGGTCTTCTCTCGGTGAACCGATCCCGTACGATCTGCAGGACACCTTCCACCACGCCATCCAGTCCACCCGTGTCCGGCTGGCATGGCCGGCCGGGGGTCAGGATATCCTCTACGTTGGCTTTGACCCAGAGGGCGACCGGCCGCTCGCGGTCACCGGGGATCGACAGAACGGCAAGGTGACAGTTTGGGAGCTGGAGACGAACCGTGCACTGCTTACGCTGCCGGGCCACGTCAACCAGTTCACCGACGTCGACCTCAGTCCGGATGGAGCATTCCTCGCCGTTCCCGCCGATGACGGCGAGGTCGTGGTGTGGGACGTGGATTCGGGTCAAGAATGGCGCCGTCTGTCAGGGCATAGCGGCGAGGTTATCGGCGCGGCATACAGCCCGACCGGAGACTTGTTGGCTACCTACAGCACGGCCGAGCAAATCGTCTGGGACGCCGGCTCGGGCAAAAAGCTGCTCGAGCTTCCGGCTTCGACGAGTGAGACCAATATGGGCGTATTCAGCCCTGATGGGACACAAATCGCCACGATCGCCGACTTTCGGGCCATCAAGGTTATCGAAATCGCATCCGGGCGCGAAAGGTTCTCTGGCGAGCACGACTATGACGTCATAAGCTTCGCCTTCAGCCCGGATGGGAGACGCCTGGCAGCGGGTGGTCGCAGTGAGGCACTCCAGGTCTGGGACGTGGAGAGCGGACAGATCACCCAGATACTCCCCATTGACGCGGTGGCGCCTCAGCTTGAGGCCATCGCCTACAGCCAGGATGGAAAACGCCTTGCCGTCGGCGACATCCTCTTCGACGTGGCCACGGGCCGGGAGCTCTTCCGGCTCCGCGGCCACCAGCACGGCATTTCGCGGCTTGCCTTCAACGCAGACGAGACGCGTTTAATCACGGCCAGCTACGATGGGACGGTCAGGGTGTGGGACATCACGGCCGCCCACGAGCTGTTTGCCCGCCCTGCACATGGGGGGATGGTATACGACGTTGCCTACGGTCCGGATGGGACGCTCCTGGCCACGGCCGGCAGAGACGGAAGCGCGATCTTGTGGAAAGCAGAATCGGGCCACCCGTTGCACGTTTTGGCCGGCCACACGGACGTTGTCAACGGTCTTGCCTTCAGCCCTGATGGGCAGCTCGTGGCAACAACGAGTGCCGATCAAAGTGTGGTCCTGTGGGAGGCCGCGACGGGCCAGAAGCTGCGAGTCCTGATGGGCCACGGCGAAGACAAGCTGGGCGGAGTCCCTTTGATGAGAGGCGTCATGGCCGCCGCTTTCAGCCCGGCGTGTCTCGATGGGACCGGCGCTGCGTCACGGCCCTGTCCTTTGGCAACGGTTGGCATGGACGGGAAGTTGATCGTATGGGATTCCCAGACGGGGCAGACGCTTTTTAACTACCAGGATGCGGTAGGTGGGCTCAAGAGTGTTGCTTTCAGCCCCGATGGCAAGCTGTTGGCCATCGGCAGCACGGGTGAGCCCGAGAATACGATAGGAACTGCAACCGTTCTCGAGGTAGCCTCGGGCGACATACTCAGCACGATGCCCAACCACGCCGGCTGGGTTTGGGATCTCGCTTTCAGCCCAGATGGAAAACGCCTGGCAACCGTCGACTATCGGGGAGTCGGCCGGGTGTGGGACGTTCGCACGGGTGAAACGCTGGTCACGTTGACCGGGCCGCCGAGTGGGTTTTCGGTGGCTTTCTGTTCCACAGGAGACCGACTTGCCACCGGCAGCGGCGATGGGACGATTACCTTGTGGGATGCAGCATCCGGCCTTCCCCTGCTCTCCGTGAGCGGTCATCAGGAACCCGTCGGTGGACTGGCCTGCAGTCCTGGCGGAGACTATATAGCCACTGCCGGCTTTGATGGAACAACTCGGGCCTTTGTGGTCCAGCCCGACAGACTCCTGGCGCTCGCCAGGTCGCGCTTGACTCGACCGTTTACAGTTGAAGAATGCGAAAAGTACTTACACATGGAGAAATGTCCGGCTGCTCCGTGATCTCGACCATTGAGTGGCTGTGCTATTCTGAATGGGGATTCTGGTTGTCGCTTTGCTCACTCCAACGGAACCAATAGTAGCGGGAGCCGGAGCGTGCTCCGGTTCCTGGAAAGCGATGCCCGGCCCTATCCTGCCAACCTCGCTACTCCTCCTCGACCACGCTCTCATCCAGCTTTTTGAACAGCGGCGCCGGCGCCCGCAGCGCCTAGCGACGCATCCCCGAGGTGCCCCGCCGGCAGCTCGCTCGCCGCCCGGGTCCCCGGGCTCCGGCACCTTCCCGTCAAACCGCTTGTAGGCGAACGACAGCCAAGCCGAGCCCCCTCGGCCGTTGCCCAGGTTCCCCCACGTCGTCACCAGCTCGTTGTCGTTGCGCTCCACAAAGTCTTCCCAGAAGAACTCCGTGTCCCTTGTCTCCGGCGCCGTCGCCGTCAGATAGTAGCGCAGCGGGTCCGGGTCGTAGCGGCTGAGGAAGTAGGGCACGTCGACGGCGGCGCCACGGCTCTTG
>JAMJFU010000231.1:6514-6769 GCA_023544525.1 Anaerolineae bacterium
TGGTCACAATGCACAAATTCCCTTCGCTCTTACCGCGCGGTTAGTGATTCCCGGAAGTGGAGTTTATGCTGTATTATAGTCGGCAAGGATCTGTTGAATCTGCGGCTTGATCGCGGGAATGTCCTGCTTAACCACGTCCCATACGATCTGGAGGTCCACGGTGTCATAGCCGTGGATGATGCGGTCGCGCATCCCAGCCATTCCTGTCCACGGAATGTCCGGGTACTGGTCCCGCACGCTCATGGGTAGTCGCTT
>JAMJFU010000232.1 GCA_023544525.1 Anaerolineae bacterium
ACCCGAGCGAGCTCGGGACTCCAAGTGCCTCCCTGGATCCCTCAGCTTGCTGAGGGCAGGCTGGTCGAAGGCAACGTCTTGCCTCGACGGGCAGGGCCTGCCCTGGCGCCAACAACCCGAGCGAGCTCGGGACTCTATCCAGGTGCCTCCCTGGATCCCTCAGCTTGCTGAGGGCAGGCTGGTCGAAGGCCGGGTCCTTGCCTTGCGGGCAGGGCCTGCGCTGGCGGCAACAACCCGAGCGAGCTCAGGACTCTATCCAGGTGCCTCCCTGGATCCCTCAGCTTGCTGCTGACGGCAACAACCCGAGCGAGCTCGGGACTCCATTCAAGTGCCTCCCTCTGAGGGCAGGCTGGTCGAAGGCCAGGTCCTTGCCTTGGCGGGCAGGGCCTGCCGGAGCGAGCGAACCACCAGCGCGAGCTGTCCGGTGCCGCAGAGTCATCATCGCTGCTGCGAAGGGCCCAGGCTGTTCTTTCTGACCAGCGGCAGGTAGATGTTGAGATGGCCGATGTTAATGTCCACGGCGACGCGCCGCTCCATCCGGCCGTTGTGGCCGACAAAGGTGAGGGTGTACTTGCCCGGGGCCAGGTACGGGTCCAGCCAGACCAGCACATCGACGGTGTCGTTCACCGCATTGAGGGCGGTATCGCCGACGGCATCGCCCGCGAACTGAGCGACGATGCCGCGGGCCGACTGCGTCTCGTCGATCTCCAGCCAGACCGCCGGGTAGAACAGCGGCTCGTGGATTTGCAGGGCCAGCGGGATGGCGAACGAAGTGCTCGTGCCCTCGGGGAATCTGTACGAGCTCTGAGGTACGCTGAGGCGATAATCGCCCCCGGGGATCGTCACCGAGACCTCGGCCGAGCGCACGGTCCGCCCCGATTGCGCGTCGCGGGCCTCGACTGAGAGATAGTAGGACTCGCCCGGAGCGACGTTATGGATCGCGTACCGGCCAAAGGGCTGGCCCACGGTGTGGCCCTCCTCGTCGCGGTTGTAGAACGCGTTCAGGCCCAGGATGGCCTGGTCGGGCGCGTTCGGGCTGTCGCCGATGTAGACGGTGTAATCATCGACGTCGGGATGGTCGAGCGTGTCCCAGGTCAACACGAGCTGCTGGGCCGCGGGATCGATGATCGGGGAGAGGGCCGGGCTCCAGTTGCCGGGCCAGGTCGCGCTGTTGTCCACGGTGACCCAGGCGACCTCGTCCCTGGCCGGGGTGAGGGCGTAGGCGTAGACGCCTTCGAAAACGTCGTCGTCCAGGCCTACCCAGAGGGCATAGGCCCCCGATTCGAGCGAGGTCAGGTCGACAACGCCGCCGCCGGTGCCGTGCAGTTGCTGCGGGCTGATCAGGGAAAACTGGCCTACAGGGATGCCGTTGTAGTTGTAGATGGACTCGGTGTGGGTGATGCCGGCGCTGTCGGTGACCACGACGGTGCCGGTGATGGGGCCGGGCGTGGCATAGACCGTCATAGTGGCGCTAGCGTCCGAGGTGACCGCCCAGTTGATGCCGACCTGGCTGGGGTCGCTGCCGTCGACCACGACGGCGTCTGTGATCTGGGGGATGTTGGCAAAGCCCAGCACGGCAAGCAGCGGGTTGCTCTCGGGAATGGAGCCCTCGATGCCGACTATCCACTCCCCAAGCATGGCCGGCATGACCTGGTACCAATACTGGGTGTAGGTGGGGAAGACTGTATGGGTAAAGAAAACGCTGTGGGTGGGCGAGACGGGCGGCGTCAAGTAGTTCTCCGGCGTGATGGTGATGCCGTCGGGCGCGATCAGGGTGATGGTGACCGGCACCGCCTGGTCGGTCGAGACGACAAAGGCGACGTCGGTGGGCGTGATGATCACAACGTTAGAGATGACGTCGGAGGGCATGATCGTCGTCTTGACCAGGGTCAGGTTGTCGCGGGGAAAGGCAAAGGTATCGTCCCAGGTCATGGGATCGAGCGGCACGCCGGCCACCTTGGCGACCTGCCGGTCGGCCTGCCAACGTTGGTAGGCCGCGACGAACTCGGGCGGTTCCGCCAGTACGTACTTGCCGACCCCGCCGATGCGAAAGACGTGGCCGTCTGCGTAAAAGCCGTACTGGGTGCCCAGTACCCTGACGTAGCCCTTGGCCCCCCAGTTGCCGTTGGTGAACTCGCCAAAGTCAGCACCGGCCCCGACGGTCAGGTTGAACGGCGGGATGTTGATACAACCGAAGAAGCAGCACCAGCGCCAGATCGAGCCTCTCCGGAACCCCACGTCGACCGATCCTGAGCCGGCGAAATGGAAATTCCCGTCGGGCCACCAGGCGTTGGCAACGATGTTGCCTTCTACAAAAAGACTGCGGATGCTCAGGGACAGGCCGATCCGCTCTTTGCGTATTTCGATCTGGCCGTTGGCGGCCTCAAAGTGCTCCAGGATGGTCACCTGGCCCGAGATGTCGACCCCCCAGTCCGGTCTCCACATGAGTGTGATGCCGGACGAGATCTCGAGCAACTGGAGGGGCAGGCCAAAGTTCTCCACGTTGGTGATGGAGACCTCGACTTTGACGGACTGGGCCGTCGAGCTGAGGGCGATGATGCCTTTGATCCCCGAGAGCTGCAGGCCGGTGGTACCGAGGGGAATCCCCTTGTCGCATGCCAGGGCTAACCGGCCCTCGCGGAACTCGATTGCTCCCACGGTGGCCGCCTCCGGCGCGGCGTCGATGCGAAGCACCGTCGTGCCGGAGAGGCTTTGGAAGAGGATGATTTCCACCTCGAGGCTGCAATCGTCCATTTTGGCAAAGCCGGGAAGTCCCAGCTTGGCCTTGCCGTGGATCTCGTAGCCGGATAGCTCCCCTTGGTCGTTGGAGACGGGACGCAGCTTGGTGGAGACAAAGGCGAGGTTGAGCTTGTCGAACGCCGACCCGCCCTCGGCGAGGAGTCCCTGGCTGCTCAGTGCTACCCCCAGCGGAACGGCGTTGGGGATGCCGAACTCGGGCATGGGCAGGTTGCCCGACCTGGCCCGCAAGCCGCCGGCGTCGATGAGCAGGCCCTCCTGGTCCCCGTTCCTGCAGGCCGCGTCCCACTCAGCCGGCGCACACAGCGTGCTCTCCATCAGGCCCAGGTAGGGTTGTCCCATATACGTAGACAGTTGCGGCCGCCCGACGTGTACGTTCACCCCGCCCACATTCAGGTCCAGCGCGGGCAAAGGATCGTGGGACAGGTGGTTGAACCAGTCGACGTGGCCGGTGAGGGGAATCCCGCTCACGCTGTCGCCGGGGATCTCGATGTTCAAGTTTCCGGCGATGGTGCAACCCAGAACCCAGGTATCGGTGACGACGTCACTGATCCAGATGCGGGCCTCGTCGCTGTCGACGAGCCCGATTTCGGGAGAGGTGCAGTAGGGAGGCAGGCTGGGGGGCTCTGGCTCGCGGTTGTCGACGCGGACGACCAGGACCTGCTCGAGGGCCAGTCCACGCTCGTCGGTTGTGCGCACCCTCAGGCGCAGCACGCTGCGCTGCTCATAGTCAAGGACCTGGGCGGTCTGCAGTTGATCGGCGGCGATGGCAAAGGCGGCATTGTCCTCGCTGCCGGTGCCTGCGACCAGTTCGTAACTGTAGCTGTGGCCGGCGGGCAGCGTGCTAAGGGTGCCCACCAGGGTGCCGGGTGGCTCGTTCTCCGGGACGGTGTCATGGTCCAGGAAGGCGCCCACGGGCCGGTCCACGTCACCGACGAGGAGCCGGACGGTGGCGATGTCCTGGCGCGGCGGCAATTGGGCGGCATAGGTAAAGGTCACCAGCCCGGTATAGCCCAGGGTGGGGGTATAGACAAGGGCGCCGTCGGGGAAGAGATTCAGCTCCCCCACCGCCGGAGGCGTCTCAGTTACAGCCTGGAGCAGGCCACCCCCTGGTTGGTCGTTGTCCAGCACCCCATAGTTCGGCCATTCCGGCAGGCGCAGGACGGTATCCTGAGGCGTGGCGTAGACGTCGTCGATCGCCTGGATGGAGCGTTCGCGGGCATACACAAGGTCGTTGATGGGGGTATCCTCTAGCCCCTGGTTGTAGTAGCTGATGTGCGCCCGGTCGGTGGCGTCCAGGACCAGGGCCGGGTTGGCCGCGCCCGCAGCGACGACCTCGATCTGCCAGGAAGTGCCGTCGCGAACGGCAAACCGGACTCCCGCCTCGTGAGCGTAACCGATGTGCGGGTCCCCGGCAGTGTCCAGGGCCAGGGAGGAGGTTTGCGCCCCCCAGCCGTCGACGATGTCGATCTGCCAGGTCGTGCCGTCGAAGTAGCCGTATTTCAGCTCAGAGTAGTAGCTGATCCAACTGATGTACGGCCGGGCGTAGGTATCCAGAACCAGGGATGAATTGGCGCCGTCCCAGTAATCGACGCTCTCGATCTGCCAGGTCGAGCCGTCGAAGGACGCGTACCTCAAGTAACTGCCGTCACCGAAGCTGATGTGCGGGTTCCCGGTGATATCCAGAGCCAGGGAGGAAGAACCGTAACCGTAACCGACGGGCTCGGAGGACCAGGCTGTGCCGTCAAAGCGGGCGTACTTGATCCTGGAGGTCGTGGTGTCGTTGTAACTAATGTGCGGGTACCCCGCGCCATCCAGAGCCAGCGAGGAGAATGCGCCCACGTTCCCGTCGCTATCCACCGTTTCGCGGATCCATCCTGTCTCATCTTTGTGGGCAACCTTGAGGTCGGCGTTGGTGGTGTCGTAGTAACTGATGTGCGGCCAGCCGCCGGCGTCCAACGCCAGGGCGGGATTGGCCGCGCCCGTAGCATCGACAACCTCGATCTGCCAGGTGTCGCCGCTCTTGTGGGCGTACTTGATCGCCTGGTTCGTCTCGTCGTTGTAGGCGATGTGCGGATTTCCGTCGCTATCCAGGACCAGCGAGGAGTAGTCGCCGACGTAGCCGGCGCTGTCGACCGTCTCGGTCAGCCAGTTCCCACCCGGCTCGTATACGACCGCCTGGGTGCACGCCTGATCTGTCATGTCGCCCCAGTTGACGGTCAAGCAGACGTTGTAGCTCCCCACCTCGGCGTAGGTGTGAGTCGGAGTGGCGCCTGCATCCGTTGCAGTAGTGCCGTCACCAAAGTCCCAGTCATAGGTCAGCCCGTCCGGGCCGTAAGATCTCCACCCATCGAATGCCACAGAATCGTTGACTATCACCAGGTATGGACCGTTCGGGTCAGCGCCCAGGGGGAACATCTCTTCAGCGGTGAGTGCCTGGTTGTAGAGGCGAACATCGTCGATCAGCCCGGTGAAGTAGAAGGGGGAGGCGCCGGGATTGGCGCCACCGCCAATCCGCACCGGTTGAGGTGTTGTCACGGGTGGGCCGGCCCATGCGGCCGCCCCTTCGAGGGCACCGTTGACGTACAGCTTGAGACCTGTCTCGTCGTAGGTCTGTGCGACGTAGTACCACGTGCCCTGCTCGACCGGGGTAGTTCCGGCCACCGTCACCACCACACTGGATGTCCAGACATGTGCCCTAAACCGATTGGTGTCGTCAACGGTGATGAGGTACTGACGCTCAGCCGACTCACCGTCTTTCGAGGCAATGTCCCGGTGGGAGGAACCTCCCCCTACGTTCACCCACGCAGACAGAGTCATCTCTGCAGGATTCAAGGACGGGGCGTCTGGGATCTCGACATAGTCCCCGTCGCCGTCGAATACGAAGGCCTGCCCGTACACACCATTCGTGTAGGTGGTGTTACCGTAAACCGTCCCATCGTTTGATCCGGCAGAGTCGTAGGCATTACCATCGGCTCGCCACCAGCCACTGAGTTCCGCATTCGTCGTTTGCGCTTCGGCCGCTCCCACTGTCACCATTCCGGCGACCATCAACAGGGCTATCACCAGGGCCAGTACCGGAAAGGTTGTCATACGTTTTTGCTTCATGGTTTTTCTCCTTCTTCCTCGACTCAGAGGCTGGGACACCAGCTACGTAGCTGGCCGTACAGATTCTATCAGGCCATCGTGCATTTAGCGTGCATTCGCACGTGCGGAGCGAGCATGCTCACATCCAGGCCACGGAAACCTTCCAGGCAGCTCGGACACCGGCTGGATTGGCTCAGGATGGTTAGACTGCGCCCGGCTGATCGTGTTGAGCAGGCGCGAAAGCTTCCTGGAAGGTGAGGGCTTCACTCCAACTCCCTCCCTTGGGTGCTTCTCGCGCCGGCATCCTCTGCCGCCAACGCTCGGCTGAGGTGGGCTACCAGCGCCTCCAGATCGCCGAAGGCGTAGCGCTGGTCCGTGCCGGCCTCCTGCAGGCTGAAGCGCCAGCTACTGGGCTGCCCGGGGAGGTCACTGCGGACCTGCCAGAAGCGCAGCAGGTAGGCACCATAGCGTGGTGGGTTTTCGTGAGTCAGCAGTTGCCTTCTCCTATCACAAGCCTGTCATGGCGAAGGCGCGTCTTTCTGCGCCTGCCTGTCCTGAGCGCGGCGACAGGGAAACAATCTCCACCGGGGTCCAAACAGACCTGACAGGTTTTGTGTCCGACACAGGGTCGACATCCTGGAAACGGTGCTGTTTGCGTCGTTGCGCGCATTTTCGTCCACACCAAACCTGTCAGGTCTTTCGCAGCCACTTGCGTTGGCCGCCCTTTGTGGTATAATTGGGGACACTACGACCAGACCTTATACTACCACTCGCGCGTGCAATTATCGTGCATTGATCGTGCATTCACAGTGCAACCGCAGCCTCGACAGGAGGAACTGTGGGCGAGTTGCGACTCGAGCTGCTGGGCCGGCCTCGGGTGGTATGTGACGGAACTCCCCTAGCGCCATG
>JAMJFU010000233.1 GCA_023544525.1 Anaerolineae bacterium
GTACCCTGCAGATGCTGCAGATGCAGCTTGAGGGGCTGTTGATCTGCGCCGACTATGGCCAGCCCCTGGCCATGTCGCCCGAAGCCATTGCCGGAGCGACGGCGCCGGCCACGCTGGCAGGGCTCCTGGTGCAGGAGAACGCGGCAATTCTGGCCCATGTGACCCTGGCGCAGATCGTTCGCCCGGGGACACCGGTCCTCTATGGCACGGTCTCGACGATTGCCAACATGCGCCTGGGGACGGTAGCCCTGGGCGCCGTCGAAACGGGGCTGATCACGGCCGCTTCCGCCCAGATGGCTCGCCATTATGGTCTGCCCTGCCGCGGGGTCGGGTTGACCACGGAGGCCAAAGCCGAGGACGTGCAAGCGGGATTCGAACGGGGCGCCACCCTCCTCCAGGCCGTGCTCGCCGGCGTGCACTTTATCACGTGTGGCGGAACCCTGGACAGCACCATGCTGGAGAGTGATCCCTTGTTGCTCCTCGACGACGAGATCTGTGGTGCTGCACTGCGCGTGGCACGCGGCATTGCCGTCGACGAGGAGGCATTGGCCCTGGACGTCATCCGTGAAGTTGTGCACTCGGAGGGCGGCAACTACCTCGCGGAAAAGCACACCCTGCGACACTTCCGCCAGGAGCATTTCATCCCCCAACTCCTGGCGCGAGAACCATACGACGCGTGGGTACAAGCCGGCTCTCGTTCGGCGCTCGACCGCGCCCGGGACCGCGTGCGTGAGATCCTGGCGCAGCACCAGCCCCGGCAGATCGACCCGGCGGCAGAGCGAGAACTGGAGGCGTTCCGCCAGATGGTGGCGGCCCGCCCGCTGGACGAGTTCTACCTGGGCGAGCTAGAAGACAGGCAGGACTACCAGGCTCTGTAGTGCAGGCCGCCCTGACCCAACCGGACCGCCGAGCCTGCTCGAGGTGGGCTCAGAGGAATGCGAGTGAGCAATGACAGACCTTCGGCGCAAGAAGCCAGTGCGAGCCAAATCCTTGAGCACCCTGGCTATCCACGCTGGGGAGGAGCCTGACCCAACCACAGGCGCCCTGACCCCGCCCCTTCATATGTCTGCAGCCTTTCGCCTCCCAGACTTTGGGCCCAGCCTGTTCGATGCCCTGACCATGGAATCGCAGCAGCCTCCCTTTGCCTATGCGCGTTGGGGAAATCCAACAGCGCGGGCGCTGGAAGCCAAGCTGGCCGCTCTCGAAGGAGGAGAGGCGGCCCTGGCCCTGGCCACGGGCATGGCGGCGGTCTCTGCGCTGACCTTCACCTTTCTGAAGGCTGGCGACCATGTGATTGCCAGCGAGGTATGCTACGCTGGCTCGGTGGAGCTATTCGGGCTGCATTTGCCCCGGCAGGGGATCGAGGTCAGCCTGGTCGACACCAGCGACCCGGACCAGGTTCGCCAGGCACTTCAGCCCCAGACCAAGCTCGTGTACGTCGAAACCCCGGCGAACCCCATCCTGCGCATCAGCGATATCGAGGCGATCGCCGAGATTGCACACAAAGCCGGGGCCCTGCTCGCCGTCGACTCCACGTGGGCCACTCCCTGCCTGCAACAGCCGTTGGCGTTGGGCGCGGATTACGTCATCCACAGCGCCACCAAGTACCTGAACGGCCACGGGGATGCCCTGGGCGGTGTGGTCGTCGGCCCCGCCGCCGGCATACACCGTATGCGCAAGGAGGCACTCGTCCACCTGGGGGGCGCGATCAGCCCCTTCAATGCCTGGCTCATCATGCGTGGCCTGGCCACGCTACCCCTGCGCATGGCCCGCCATTCACAGAGCGCCCTCGAAATCGCCCACTTTCTCGACGGCCATCCCGCTGTCTCACGCGTTGTGTATCCTGGGCTGGACAGCCACCCGCACCGGGACCTCGTCCTGGGCCAGATGTCGGCGGCAGGCGGGATGCTCACCTTCCAGTTGGCAGGGGGCCTGGGCGCGGCTATCACCCTGGCCGAAAGGATCCGCCTGTTCACCTATGCCACGTCGCTGGGCCATGCCCGGAGCCTTCTGTTCTACTATCCGACGGATCTGTACGTCGACGCCGCCACCTACCTGAGTGCAGCCCAGAAAGCGCGCATCCGGGAGTGGACCGGAGAGGGCATCGTCCGTGTCAGCGTCGGGTTGGAGGATGCCGAGGACCTCATCGCGGACCTGGATCAGGCCCTCCGGGCACGCTCGGCCAAGGGGCTGGTCGGCCCGGCTGCCTATGCGGCCCTCAAGCGGATCCAGGCCAGGTCCGCACAAGAAACCGAAGAGTAGGGCGATCAGCCCGGAATACCTGGAACAGGAAGGCACCGTGCAAAGACAAGCCATAAGACGAGTCGGTCCAGCCAGCCTCAGTTACCTGGTCTTTGTCATCGCAATCCTCATGGCCGTCAACACCATCAAGGTGGCCGACCGTGAGCTCTTGGGCCCGATCTTTGAGCCCTTGAGCCAAGATCTGAACCTGAACGACCTGCAGTTGGGCCTGATCCGCTCGGCCACGGATGCCACCCTGGTAGTAGGGGTTATCTTCTTTGGCCTGCTGGCCGATCGCTGGAAGCGGCGTAACGTCATCGGCGCCGCCGTGCTATGCTGGTCAGCCATCACCTGGGTGACTGGCAGGGTTCAGAACCTGGGACAGTTGCTCTCGGCCCGGGCGGGCATGGCCTTCTTTCAGGCTGCGTTCACCACGTCGGCGTATCCCATGATGGGCGACCTGGTGCCGCGCCGTTCGCGTGGGGTCGTCATGGGCTTGATGGGCGCCACCTTCGCCCTGGGTACTGTGCTGGCGCTTCTGGTCACTGGGCTGCTGGGCACCGCCAGTTGGCGTCGTTTCTTTGGCATCTTTGGCATCCCAGGGCTTGTGCTCGGGGTGCTGATCTTTGTCCTTGTCCGCGAGCCAGCCAGGGGTGGCGCAGAGGACGAGGTGCTGGACGGCGGCATCTACTCGGGCCGCTTTACCTGGTCCGCGCTCAAGCAGACACTGCGCATTCGCAGCGCCTGGTTGGTCTATCTGCTGGACGGATGCCAGGGTTCCACGTGGTGGGCGTTTAGCTTCTGGGCGCCGGCTTACCTGGTGCGCCGGCAGATTGCGCCGAATTCAGATGTAGCCGCCCTGGCACTGCTGCCGGCGATCCTCGGTTTTGTGACGGGCACGGTCCTCGGCGGCTGGCTCATTGACCGCCTGCGGCGGCGCACGGAGCGATCCGCCATATGGGTAGCCCTGTTATCCACGTCGGCCGCATTGGTGTTGAGCATCGTGGTCTTTGCGCTGACGAACCTGACCGCCGTGCTGGTCGCAGGGTTCTTCCTTGGGCTCTTCGGCTACCTGATCATGCCGGCGATCAACGTCATTCTGTACGACGTCGTCCCTCCGGAAACGCGGTCTTCGGCCACCGCCGCCGACGGGGTGGTCATGAGCACCATCTCCGCCCTGACCGGCCTGGCCATCGGTGCAATCAGCGAGTACGTCGGCGCCCAGCAGGGGTTGGCCGAAGGCAACCTTCGCGTCGGGTTCCAGGGAGCCGTGACTGTGCTTCTCAGTGGTGGGATCATTGTCTCTTTGCTCCTGCTTCGCATCGCACCGCGCGATATGGCCGCTCTGCGCAAGTATGTAGCTGACCGGTCCCACGGAGGCTAGGCGATGAGATTGGGGGAGGCGATTCGGGCGTGGCAGCCCGCCCACGGGCGTACCCTGCCACCGGGGGAGCACGAGCGCGTGATGGCCGGAGCCCGCATGGAGCGCCACGGCGGGCTCACTGCCCTCTACCTGTGCGGCACGCCCTACGAAATGGGCTACCAACAAGGGACACTGGCCCGTGAGCTGATCCATGGCTTCCGGCAATCGGCCTATGCCTATGTGACCGGGCAGGTGCCAGTGCCCAGGGCCTTTGCCCGGCCCTTGCTCTTCTATTATGCTTCCTCCTATTGGCGCACCTTGGGAGACGAGCACGTCCGGGAGATGAAGGGCATTGCCCATGCAGCCGGCGTGCACGCCATCGAGGCGTTGGTCAGCACCGCCATCTGGGAGATCCTGCTCGTCTCCGGTTGCTCCGAGTTCGCCGCCGTGGGACCGGCCACAGCCGATGGGTCCCTGCTTCATGGCTACAACTATGACCTGATGCACCCCGATCACGCGCTCATCCAGCCCTATCTGGCTGTGCTCCTCTACCGTCCCAGCCAGGGCATTCCGTTCTTCACGGTGAACACGGTAGGCACTGTCGGGGCCAACGCGGGCATGAACGAGGCCGGCATCTCGGTCGCCTGGGACAATACCCATCTCAAGGACCGGCAGCTGGTCCAGGGCATCCAGCTGCCCGTGGTGCCGTTTATCCTGACGCTCCGGCGGCTCCTACAATATGCTACCACTCTGGACGAGGCAGTCCAGACCATCACCAGCAGCCTGCCCCGTCCCCTGGCCGACATTGTGATCATCGGCAGTGCCAGGGAAGCCCGGGCAGTGGCGGTGGAGACGGCGGGACGGTCGCATGCAATCCGTGACATGGACGCCGGCACCATCTGGTCCACCAATTGCTTCCGTTCAGCCAGCCTGGCGCCTTACGATCGGAGAGGCGACAGCCGCGGGCTGCCCGAGGCTGAGGCGTGGCAGTGCGTCCCGCGCTTCACGGCCTACAGCCAGCTCTTCACCTCAGCTCGGGGCCAGATCACCCCGGCCATGGCCGCCGCCTTCCTGCGTGATCCCTACCCTCGCGAGGCCCAGGGTTTTCTGCACCCCAACCCGGCCTCCCGGGCAACCATCTGCCGCAGCATTACCTCCTGGTCCCTGGTGATGCAGCCGGGACATGGGCGGTTCTGGGTGAGTGATACCCGGTTACCCGGCTGCCAGGGACGCTTCTACGCGTTTGACCTGCACAACTGGGCTCACCGGCCCGACCTTGACCTGCCCGCCAGCGGTTTTCACTCGGCCCTTGCCGCCGCGCAGCGGTTCCGGGCGGGCGACCTGCCGGGTGCCGGGAGCGCACTCGCCGAGGCTCTGTCCGTGGACGGCCCTTCTGCCCCGCTTCTCCTCATGCAGGCCCTGTTGAAGGGCCTGGTCGGCGACGAGGAGGCAGCGGCCGGCATCCTGGAGGAGGTGCAGGCCCGGTGGGCCGAAACGCCTGCTGCGGCCCTGGCCCGGGCCTGGTCGGCGACGAGGGCGGCCGGCGTGTCGTCGCTGCCTTTCCCAAGCGCCATCCAGCCCCTGGTCGAGCTCCGTGCGGCGGAGGACTGGCCCGGCAGGGCAGTCACTTACGAGCCGGCGCCAGCCAGCGAAGGGCCGGCCGTGGATGCGCGCCTGCCGGTGGAGCAGCCCTGATGTCAGGCCTGCACGGCATCACCGGCGAGCACAGCCGCTTCCGGCGCTGGACGCTCTACCTGTTTGCCCGTTACCTCGAACTGCCGCTCCTGGGCTGGTCTTACCAGCTCCTGCGGGGCCGGTATCGCCATATCGGGCAGAACCGGCTGGTGCGGGCGGTGCTGAGCTGGACGGTGGCGGCTCCCGCCGGCTATCTGGGGGACACCGGGCGCCCCATGCCCGCGTCCAAGGTCGTGGAGCTAATAGACGGCCTCGAGGGACCCATCGCCGTCGGCCCCTGTCGCTGCCGAGGGACGCACCACGGCTGCAACCATCCTCTGGAGACCGATATGGTCATCCGCACCGGCGTCGAGGCCTGGATGCGCGCCTTTCCCGACGACTACCGGCCCCTCAGCAAGGAGGAAGCCAAGGGGATCGTGGAGGACTGCCGGCGGCTGGGCATGTGGCAGATGGTCTTTGTCCATTGTCCCGTGAACCAGCAGAACGAGTATGTCATCTGCAACTGCTGCACCTGCGGCTGCGTGCCCCACATCCTCAACCGGGAACTGGGCCAGCGCGCGTATCCGCTGCTCAAAGGCCAATGGCTGGCCGTCACCGATCCGGCACGCTGCACCGGCCATGGAGCCTGCCTGGCCGCTTGCCCGTTCGACGCTCGCGGGCTCCAGGATGGGAAGGCGCAGTTGGTGGACGCGTGCTATGGCTGCGGGCTATGCGTGGACGCGTGCCCTGAAGGTGCCATTGCCATGCGGGAGGCAGCGAAAGCCTAGTGTATCGTCCATACAGCCGCACCCCATTTGATTTTGCGGCCTGCACCAATTGCGGCGAGTGTTTCCACGGGTGCCCGGTGATGCACCTGCCGCTGGCGCAGGCCCAAGACGAAATCAAGCGACTTCGCGCTGAAGCCGTAGCTGGCCCCCAAGCGAGCCAGCCTTCTGTCATCCTGCGCCGTTGTACCTCCTGCCTGGCCTGCAACCAGATCTGCCCCGAGGACTGCCGCCCGGCGAACCTCATCCTCGACCTGTGGCACGAGGCCTACCTGCAGGAAGGCCTGCCGGCGCGGGCGGCCTGGTTCCTGCCTCACTCGCGCCCGAATTTCCGGACTCACATCGTCGACCGCCTCCCGCCGGAGGAGCGCGAGGCTGTGTCCCGCTGGCGCGACGGCGGCCCAGCACGTGAGTTCCTCTACCCAGGCTGCAACTTGATCACCACCCCCTACCTCACCTTCTCGCGCCTGTTCGAGGGCGTGGAGATCCGGGGCGGCCTGGACTATTGTTGCGGCGAGATGCTCTTTCGCATGGGCTTGTACGAGGCCGTCGAGCAGGTGGCCAGGCGCCTCACGCTCTGGTTCCGGCGCCTCGGTGCCGAGCGGGTGTACCTGGTGTGCACGGCCGGGCTCAACCTGATGCGCAACATCCTGCCCCAGTTCGGCGC
>JAMJFU010000234.1 GCA_023544525.1 Anaerolineae bacterium
GCCACGACGACCCGGGCCCTGGAGAGCCTGGTCGCCGGCAACTGGACCTCGGCGTCAGGGTCGATCCAGGCCAGGCGGCCGCTGGCCCCGTCGAGGTCGACGTCTACGACCTGCACATCGCCCGACCGGTAGTCGTCCTTGTACGGCGTTCGGAAGTAGCCGGGTTCCAGGGTCGCCATCTGCGGCCGCGCCTGGGGGCAGGCTACCGTGTGATACACCTCACCACCCATCACGGCAAAGGTGCCCAACAACAGCCGCTCCGACATATCCATGCTGAGCTTGATGCAGTGGCTGATCAGTCCCGTGTTCAGCCGTTGAGCGAGCCGGGGGGCCAGGTCGTTGCCCAGCGGGGTGCCCGGCAATAAGAGGATCTCGGGGCGATAGCGGTCGATCAGTTCAGCCAGGGCCTGGGTATAGGTCTCGGCCTGATACCCGGCCAGGGCCGGATCGCCGGCGACGAGCACCTTGTCGGCGCCATAGGGCACCAGGTTCTCGGCCAGTGCCTCGACCTGGTCGCCCAGCAAGACGCCAAAGACGTATACGCCGATCTGGTCGGCGAGTTCCCGGGCCTGGCCCATGGTCTCTAGCGTGGCGGGGAGAATATCCCCCGCCGCCGCTTCGGCCACGACCCAGATGTTCCGGTATCCCTCGCCGCCCGCCTCGACTACCGCTTCACCGCCCTCTTCCTCCGTCCAGTCGTCGAGATAGCTAAAATCCATATCTGCCTCCTGCAATACGCAACAGCCCGCCGGTTACCTGCCGTGCCCCACGCTGCCTGGCAAGGCAGGCACCGGCCTGGTCATGTCACGCGATCAAGTTCTGGATCCTCAGGGCCGTGACGACGTCCCGGGCCACCTCCGCGGGGTCACCCTGGAACTTTTCGCCTACCTCCAGTGGGGCGGGGAAGCTCTCCCTGCGGAAGCTGAGCAGCGGCTGGAGTGCACCTGTCCCCAACTCGAGGTCGCTGGCGTCCCAGATCGTCACCTCCCATTTCCGGTAGGCGTCCATGATCCGAGCCCCGTGCGCATACCGCGGTGGAAAGGCCTCGGGCGCCACCGTAACCACGGCGGGCAGGGAGACCTGGACGCGGGCATAGCCCGTGCCCCAACGGCGCGTGGCCTGCAGGCCACCGGCCTCCTGGGCCAGCTCGTAGACGGCGGTGACGCAGGCGTAGCCCAGGGCCTCCGCCAGCCGGGCACCCACCTGTCCGGAGCCGGTATCAGCCGATGCTTGACCGGCGATCACCAGGTCGGCACCACCCAGTTTCTCGATGGCGGCGGCCAGGACCGCGGTCGTCACCGAGATGTCGGCGTCCTGGAAGGCTTCGTCGGTCAGAAGGTAGGCCTCATCGCAGCCCATGGCCAGGGCTTCGCGCAACGCATCGTCGGCCCGGGGCTCGCCCAGGCTCACGGCGACGATCTCGTGTTCGCCTCCATCAACGTCCCGCACTTGCAGGGCCGCTTCGATGGCAGCTTTGCTGCCTGCCTCCAGGATGTACGCTTCCTTGTTGATGAATATCCGTTCCTTGTCCCGCCGCACCGTCACGCCGCTGGGGTCCAATATCTGCTTGATGGGCACAATGATCTTCATAGGCTTGTTCTCCTTGCTCACGTCGGGATCCGCAGGCCGTACGGCCGGAAGAGATTGGCGGCGATGACGATGCGCTGGATCTCGTTGGTGCCCTCATAGATCTCGCTGATGCGCTGGTCGCGCCAGCCAAGCTCGATGAAGTGATCGCGGCTGTAACCCAGGGCACCATGGATCTGCATGGCGCGGTCGATGCAGCGGTGGGCCACCTCGGAGCCAAAGAGCTTGCAGGCCGAGGCCTCGAGGATGTGCGGCTGGCCGGTGTCGATGAGCCAGGCGGTGCGGTAGATCAGGGAGCGCAGGGCTTCGATCTCGACGGCCATGTCGGCGATCATAAAGTGGACCGACTGCTTGGTGGCGATGGGCACGCCGAACTGCTCGCGAGCCCTGGCCCACTGGATGGAGGCCTCCATCGCTGCCTCGGCGCCACCCAGGGTGGCTGCGCCCAGGCTGGCCCGGCCGATATCGAGGGTCTTCATGAAGGTCAGAAAGCCGGCGCCGAACTGCCCGAGCACATTCTCCTTCGGCACGCGCACGTCCTGGAAGACGCACTCGGCCGTGGAGCTGCCGCGGATGCCCATCTTGTTCTCCAGGCTGCCGATGCTAAAGCCCGGGGAATCGGTCTCGACGATGAAGGCGGTGATGCCACCGTAGGCACCCAGCGCAGGATCGGTCACGGCCATGACGGTGATGATGTCGGCGATGTCGCCGTTGGTGATAAAGACCTTGGCGCCATTGAGGACAAAGTCATCGCCGTCGCGGACGGCAGTGGTCTTGATGGCCGCTGCATCGGACCCGGCCTGGGCCTCGGTCAGGCCAAACGCTGCGATGGCCGTGCCCTGGGCCAGAGGCACCAAGAACTTTTGTTTCTGTTCCTCTGTGCCGTCGAGGTAGATGGCCATGGCGCCGATACCGATGTGGGCGCCGATGACGGTGCCGGTGCTGCTGTCCACCTTGCCCAGCTCTTCCATCAGGATGCAATAGCCCATCTCGCCACCGCCCATGCCACCGTACTTGGCCGGGAAGGGCACGCCCATCAGGCCCAGGGCAGCCGCCTTTTTGATCGTCTCGTGTGGAACACGGTGCTCGCGATCGATGACCATGGCCAGCGGCTTGACCTCGTTCTCGACGAATTCGCGCACCATGCGACGGAAGAGTTGGTACTCTTTTGGGAAACTAAAATCCATATCTCCCTCCAAATCTGCAAATGGGCAAATCTGCAAACGTGCAATTGTGCCGATCTCGGAGATCGTGTTTGCCCATTGGCTATGGCCGGATGTCCAGCCCTTCTGCTTGGTAGATGTCCTTGGCGATGAGGAACTGCTGGATCTGGTTGGTCCCCTCTGCGATCTCCAAGGCGCGGCAGTCACGGTAGTAGCGTTCGATGGCATATTCCTTCATATAGCCATATCCACCGTGCACCTGGAGCATCCTGTCTGCCACCTGGGTCGCCGCGCGGGCGCCAAAGAGCTTGGTTATGGAGGCTTCCTGGGAAAACTCCTGTCCCGTGTCGGCCAACCAGGCGGTGTGGGTCACCAGGCAGCGCAGGGCCTCGATCTGGGCCTTGGCGTCGGCGATATAGTTCTGGATGATCTGCTTCTGGGCAATGGGCACGCTGAACTGGATGTGCTCCATGGAGAACTTGACGGCTTCCTCCAGCGAGCGCTCTGCAGCGCCCAGCGCCAGGGCGGCCATGCCCAGCCGGCTCAGATCCAGGGCCTGCAGCGCGATCTTGAGGCCTTGCCCCTCTTCCCCGAGCCGGTTGCCTACAGGCACCGCGACCTGCTCAAAGTAGAGGGTGTTGCAGGCTGCCCCACGCAAGCCAAGCGTCTTTTCCCGGTAGCCGACGGTGAGTCCTGGCGTTTCTGCCTCGACCAGGAAGGCGGTGATGCCCTCTGGAGCCCGGGCGAATACCAGGATCAAGCCGGCCTGGGCGCCGTTGGTGACCCAGATCTTGGTGCCGTTGAGGACATAGCCCTCACCATTGCGCTGGGCCTCCATCGAGAGGGCCGCGGCGTCGGATCCGGCACCGGCCTCTGTCAGCGCAAACGCGCCCAACATCTCGCCAAAGGCCAGAGCCTCCAGGTACTTCTCTCGCTGTTCCTCCGTGCCGTGTTCCAACAACGGTTTGACCACCAGGCTATTGTGGACACTGAGGATCAGCGCCGTGGACAGGTCGGCCCGGCCCAGCTCTTCGAGCATCAGCATGTAGGTATAGGTGTCGAGGCCACAGCCCTCGAGCTCCTCAGGCACCAGCGCCGCCCAGAAGCCCTGATCCACTGCTTTCTGCAAGAGCTCCACAGGTGGCTCCTCGGCCTGGTCGATGTGCTCGCCGCGGGGCCGGATCTCCTTGGTGCAGAAATCGGCGAACATCTTTTTGAACATCAACTGATCTTCGCTGAGTCGAAAGTCCATAGGTTTTCCTCCTGGTCAAGTGGTAGATTGGTAGATTGGTATATTGGTAGAGTGGTAGATTGGTAAACTGGTGTATTGGTAGGCTGAGGCTCCCCCAATCTACCAATTCCAAACCTACCAATATACCAGTCCCCAATCTACCAATATTCCAGTTCCCAATCTACCAACTTCCCAACCTACTTGTCCTGGAACTTGGGCCGGCGCTTCTCCAGGAAGGCAGATACGCCCTCGCGCATGTCTTCTGTCTCGGAAAGCTGGGCAAACAGCTCTGCCTCGTGCTTGAGCCCTTCTTCCAATGGCATATCCAGGCCTTCGTTCACAGCCTGGATGATGTGGCCCATGGCCACCGCGCCCCACATAGAGAGGGCCTTGGCCCAGCGCCTGGCCTCGCGGACGACGGTGCCCACGGGCACGACCTTGTTCACCAGGCCGATGCGGTAGGCCTCCTGGGCCTTGATATTGCCGCCGCCCAGGATGATCTCCAGGGCCAGCCCCTTGCCCACCAGCCGCGGCAGGCGTTGTGTGCCACCCCAGCCGGGCATGATGCCCAGCTTGATCTCTGGCTGTCCGAACTGGACACTGTCTTCGGCGAGGCGGATGTGGCAGGCCATGGCCAGCTCATTGCCACCGCCCAGGCACGCACGGCCGTTGATGGCCGCGATGACGGGTTTTCGGGACTGCTCGATCTTGCTGAATAGCTGCTGGCCGGCACGCACCACCTCGTAGGCCTCGTCGTGGCCCTTGAGGGCCTTGATCTCGTTGATGTCGGCACCGGCCACAAAGAACTGCCCCGCTCCGGTGATGACGATGACCTTGACCTGGTCGTTTTCAAAGCACTCGTCCAGGGCCGCGTTCAGCTCGGTGACTGTCGGTGTATCGAAGGCGTTGGCCGGGGGATGGTCGATGGTCAGGACTGCCGTCCGGTCCTCGATACTCAGCTTGATGTTCTGATACTCACCCATCGTTGACTCCTTTCTCGTGTTGGTCATGCGTGGTTCGTAGCTTCGGTGACTCGTAGAACCGGCCATTCGTAGACTCGTAGATTCGGTGATAGGGCAAGCTGTTGATCCATGGCCGGAACGAGTAGCCGGATCACGAATCTCCGAATCACGAATCCCGGATCCCGTCAGGCCGTCCACTCCATGAAACCGCGACCGGCCTTTTTGCCGAGCGCGCCGGACTTGACCTTCTGGTAGAGGACGTCCACCGGGTGGAAGCGGGACCCGAATTCCTTCTCGAGGGTCTCCATCTTTTCGACGACGACGTCGAGGCCCATCTCGTCCATGTACTCCAGGGGCCCCATGCGGATCAACTCGCCGTTCTTGTTGACCTGCATGCCGATGCCGGCGATGCAGGCCATGTCTATGTCGTTGACGTTGGCGATCTCTTCCTGGACGCACATGGCCGCCTCGTTGAGGAAGGGCATGATGAGCCGGTCGACGCTGAAGGGCGTACCCGTCTCGACCTCGCCCGATGCCTGCAGCTTGGCGACGATGTCCTCCAGGGGCTCGGCCTTGGTGGCGGTATAGACGTAGAACCCGGCACCTGACTTTTCGCCGAGGCGATTTCGCTCGACCAACTCGTCGAACAGCCGGACCTGGGCCAGGCGCTCGCCATAGTGGTCATAGAGGTAGTTGCCGACATGGGCGCAGACGTCGATGCCCAGCATGTCCATCAGGAAGAAGGGGCCCATCGGCCAGCCAAAGCCGCCCGTGCCCAGTGCTTCGTCGATCTCCTGGGCTGTGGCTGACCCCTGCTCGAGGGCCAGTACCGCCTCGTTCAGGTAGGGCATGAGCAGGCGGTTCACCAGGAATCCGGGACACTCTTGGACGATGACCGGGATCTTGCGCAACTCCTGGGTGAACTGCTCTACCGTGTCGATGGTGTCCTGATCGGTCTCGGCGCCGGGGATGACCTCGACCAGCTTCATGACGTGGGCCGGGTTGAAAAAGTGCATGCCGATCACCTTGTGCGGCCGGTCTGTGGCCTGGGCCATTTCGGTGATAGACAACGCCGACGTGTTGGAGGCCAGGATCGTGTCGGGCGTGCAGACCTCGTCCAGCTCCTTGAAGACCTGCTGCTTGACCTTCATCACCTCGGGCACAGCTTCGATGACAATGTCCACGTCGGCGAACTCGTCATAATCCAACGTGTACTCGATGAGATCGAGCTTCTCCTGCACCTGCCCCATCGTCATCTTGCCCTTGTCGACGCGGCCCTGGTAGATCTTTTCTACGTGCTCGCGCGCAGCCTGTAGCTGAGCCTCGTCAATGTCCTTGACCACCACAGGTAGGCCGGCATAGGTGACCACCTGGGCAATCCCGCCGCCCATCGCTCCTGCACCGAGGACACCGACCTTAAAAATCCACATAGTTTCCTCCTTGTCTGAGGGTTGAGGTTAAGGCTGAGGTTTAGGGTTGAGGTTAAGGTTGAGCGAGCCTTGACCTAAACCTCAACCTCAACCTCAACCTCAACCTTAGCCTTAATCCTTAACCTTACCAGGTCGGCAGCGCAATGGCTGCGCCTGCATCATCCAGGCGGGCAAAGTAGACCCATACATCGGGATAGCGCTCGTAGGCCGCGTCGTTGGCCTTGCCCAGGGTAGCCCCGACAAAGTAGTCGCCGCTCTCGGGCTCGATGGCGACCACCCCAGCCTGGCCCT
>JAMJFU010000235.1 GCA_023544525.1 Anaerolineae bacterium
GCTCGCGTTGTGCAGTTGCCTTGATATTCGGGACCGGGCCGCTGTATGGTCCCTTGACAGACGGGAGATACTGGATTGCTGCTCACTCGAGAGCGAGCACCTGCCTCGCGGAGAGCCCAGGTTGCCGGATGCCGGCAGAGGCGCACTTAAGGCCGTTTTAGCGCTTTCTTGTGGAATTTGACATCCGGGCCGATTGGGGTTATGATTTGAGAGGATGCACGCTGATCCGATGGAACCCAGACGGCCTGCCTCGGAGCCAGAAACAGCCAGGCCAGTCAAATCCAGGCAAGAAGAAAGAGAGGTGCACCATGCAGTTCGAGGGCTATTGCGTCAAGTGCCGCACAAAGCGGACCGTCACGGATGGCACAGTGGTCAAGACATCCAAGGGCCGGTCGATGGCCAAAGGAAAGTGCCCGGAGTGCGGTACCACCGTGACCCGGTTCCTCTCGGCGAAGGAAAGCGAGGGATAGCCCGAACCGGCCGAGATATCCCCCAAGAGTTGCGAACTGGGCTGCCAAAGGCTGCCAGCCCAATTCGAAGCAGCTCTGCCCGAGTACGCTCCACTTCCGCCCTCATAAAGCCGATGACGCGCCTACACCCGACAGGCGAGTAGTAACGCGCCCCCACGCTGCTTGCCTGCCGGTTACGCGCCTCCTGGGCGCGTCCTCTGCTCGAAGAGCTGGTTGCGCCACGCCCCTTTATCAAATCGCAAGGCCCTGTCCCCATGTCCCAAAGCCACGCCGGCGAAAGCCGAGCATTGGGGCAGTCATGATCTGACCAACCATTGCATACACTCCTCCTATGGTGTCCGGGCCAGGGTGATTGCAGTTGACTCCGGCCAGGTGCAATGCACCTCCGATCCTTGGCCAAGCAACGCCACGAGAGGACGATCGCCCTTCGTAGCAGCCCTCGCATCGGGGCGGAAGGTGCATCGCACCTCGAGTCCAATTCAAATGCGATAGCCGTGGTGTTCGGGCCGGGTGCACTAACGACTTGTCAGTGACAGAGCTGGAGCCGAGCTGGTGCTCGGCGATCCCAGGGCGCCGGTGACGACTCGTTAGTGCACCCTTCGGGCGGTCCAGACTACCCATATCGCGAAAAACCTGGTATAATCGACCGCTACGAGATCGTACATCGCTTGCCCGGTAGCCGGCAGCATCATCTGCCACCAGCCAGGAGCAGGCCTGAGGAGTCAGTATATGGAAGAAGTACAGGCGATTGCCCAGAGGATTGCAGAGAACGTGGAGAAGGTCATCGTCGGCAAACATGCGACGGTCCAACTGACGGTCATCGCCTTGCTGTGCGAGGGACACATCCTCATCGAGGACGTGCCGGGGACGGGCAAGACGATGCTGGCCAAATCGGTGGCCAAATCTCTGGGCTGCACCTTTCGCCGCATCCAGTTTACGCCGGACATGTTGCCCAGCGACGTGACTGGCGTGTCGGTGTTCAACCAGAAGACGAGGGAGTTCGAGTTCCGGCCGGGACCGGTGCTGGCCCAGATCGTGTTGACCGACGAGATCAACCGGGCCACGCCCAAGACGCAGTCGGCCCTGCTGGAGGCGATGGAGGAACGGCAGGTCACGGTCGACGGCGTGACCTATCCGATGGAGAAACCGTTCCTGGTGCTGGCCACACAGAACCCGATCGAGTATGAAGGCACGTTTCCGCTGCCTGAGGCGCAGTTGGACCGGTTCATGATGCGCATCAACCTGGGCTACCCGAGCTCAGAGGACGAGGTGATCATGCTGGACCGCCAGCAGCACAGCCATCCGGTGAACCGCCTGGAGCAGGTGGTCACGGCCGAGGAGTTGGTGGAGGCTCAGCGGCGCATCAGGGAGGTCCATCTGAACGACCTGGTGAAGGAGTATATTGTCAAACTGGTGTATGCCACGCGCAAACACCCCGACGTCTACCTGGGGGCCAGCCCGCGTGGTAGCATCGCCCTGTATCGAACGGCCCAGGCCCGGGCGGCCGTCCTGGCACGCGATTATGTCATCCCCGACGACGTCAAGGCCCTGGCCATCGAGACCCTGGCCCACCGACTGATCATCAGCCCCTCCGCGCGGATCAAGAATGTAGATCCCCGTGCCGTGATCCAGGAGGTTCTGGATAGCACCCCGGTGCCGGGTGCCCGTGTACGCGCCCGGTGAGTAGCAGACGCCAGGGGTCCGGCTGAGGCCGGGGCGCGGCAGACGTGCAACCGGCGCACGGCCCTGTTCCTGGCCTGGACGCGGCCGGCGAGCGCGCTGGTAAGCGGGGCTCCAGGCACCTGAGGTCTGCCCCGATAAATTTGGAGAGCAAGGATGCCTCAAGCTGACTTGGTACTGTTACACGCCCCGAGCGTGTACGATTTCCGCAAGGAATCGATCCTCTACGGGCCAGTGAGTGACCTGGTCCCGAGTACGCCTGTCTTTGAGATGTACCCCATCGGCCTGACGACGATCGCCGAATACCTGGAGCGCCATGGCTTCCGGGTGCGCATCGTCAACCTGGCGGTGCGCATGCTGAACAGCGACCGTTTCGACGTCGAGAAGCTGATCCGCAAGCTGCGGCCGGTGGCCTTTGGCATCGACCTGCACTGGATGCCGCACGCCCACGGGGCCATCGAGGTCGCCCGGCTGTGCAAGAAGCACCACCCCGACATTCCGGTGATGTTCGGCGGCTTTTCGTCGAGCTACTACCACGAGGAGCTGGTCCAGCGCCCGGAAATAGACTTTGTGATACGTGGTGACTCGACCGAGGAGCCGGTGCTGCAACTGATGCAGAACCTGACGGGGCACCCCGGGGCGCCGGCCCTGGACGATGTGCCGAACCTGACCTGGCAGGAGCCGGACGGCACGCTGCGGGTCAACGAGATCACCTACAGCCCCAGCAACCTCGATCACGTGCTGATCGACTATAGTTACGTGGTCAAGGCGGTGGCCCGCTACCGGGACCTGGCGAGTTTCGTGCCCTTCAAGGGCTGGCTGGGCTACCCGATCACCGCTGCGCTGAGTGTGCGAGGCTGCACCCACAATTGCCGGACCTGCGGCGGGTCGGCCGCGGCGTTTTCGGCACTGCACAACCGCCGCCGGCCTGCCTACCGCGCGCCGGAAGACCTGGCCCAGGATATCCGCAACATATCCCGCTTTAGCAAGGGGCCGGTGTTCATCCTGGGCGACATCCGGCAGGCAGGCGACGAGTACGCCGACCGCTTCCTGCGGGCCATCCACGGCTACCAGGGGCCGGTGATCGTCGAGCTGTTCGGTGGCGCGGACCGGGCCTTTATCCAGCGCCTGGCCGAGGCCATGCCCAACTGGACGCTGGAGATCTCGCTGGAGAGCCACAGCGACGAGGTACGGGCCGCCTTTGGCCGCCGCTACAAGAACGCCGAGATCGAGGATACGATGCGCTATGCGCTGGAAGCAGGGGTGCGGCGCCTGGACGTCTTTTTCATGATCGGCCTGCCCCAGCAGGATTACCAATCGGTCATGGATACGGTGGACTATTGCGAGTACCTGATGCGGGACCTGGATCCCGGGCCGGTGCGGCGCCTGATCCCCTTTATCTCGCCGCTGGCGCCGTTCCTGGATCCGGGCAGCCCTGTGTTCGAGAACCCAGAGCGATACGGGTATCGATTCTTTGCCCGCACCGTCAAAGAGCACCGGCAGGCCCTGGTACAGCCCAGCTGGAAGTACGTGCTGAACTATGAGAACGAGTGGATGAACCGCGACGAGATCGTGGACAGCACCTACGAGGCGGGGCTGCGCCTCAACCGGCTCAAGGCAAAGTATGGGCTGGTGGGTGCAGAGCAGGCAGAGCGCACCGAAGCCCGCATCCTGACCGCCCGGCGGCTCATCAGGCGGGTGGATGAGATCATGAGCATCGAGGACGAGGAGCGACGGGCCAAGCTACTGCGGGCCATCAAGCCCCAGGTCGACAACGCCAACCTGTCGACGGTTTGCGACAAGGCCGAGCTGAACGTGCCGCTCAAGGGCCTGAAGCTGAACCTGCCCCGGGCAGCCTGGTATTTTGCCGGGCAGATGCTGAGGCGCCTCGTGCCCGGCTACCGGGCGAACGGCACCGAGCCGGCGCGCGGCGACGTGGTGTCCCATTGAGCGAGCAGATACCCGAGTTCGTCGTCGTCGGCCACGTCTGCCGGGACCTGATGCCGGATGGCAGCCTCAGCGTGGGAGGCTCGGTTTCGTACGCCACGACGACGGCGCTGCGCATGGGCTACCGCGCTGGCGTGGTCACCAGCGCCGGCCCCGGGATGGATCTGGCCGAGGCACTGCCCGGCGCCCAGATCGTCTGCCATCGCTCAGACCAGACCACGGTCTTTGAGAACATCTACCACAACGGCAAGCGCACGCAATTTGTGCATGGGCGCGCCGACGTCCTGACCTGCGAGCACATTCCCGCCAACTGGCGCCAGGCGCGCATGATCTACCTGGGTTCGATCGATCAGGAGATCGACGAGAGCGTCTTTCGCTGCTTCCCGGAGCAGGCGCTGGTGGGCTTGATGCCCCAGGGGTTCTTTCGCAGGTGGAACGGTAAAGGACAGGTGCACTTTACCGAATGGAACCCGCCGGAAGCGGTGCTGCGGCGCATCAACGTGCTGGTGATGAGCGAGCTGGACGTGCCGGACCCCCACGGGTTGGCGCGCGAATGGGGCAAGTCCGCCGAGATCGTGGTGGTGACCCAGGCTGAACGGGGGGCCACGGTCTATCGACAGGGTGTGCCCTGCCACTACCCAGCCCGTCCGGCCCACCAGGTAGATCCGACGGGCGCAGGGGACGTGTACGCTGCGGCATTCCTGATCCGGCTGGCCGAGACGGGCGACGCCTGCCAGGCCGCGGCCTTTGCCGATGCGGTCGCCTCCTTTAGCGTCGAGGGGCCCGGCATCCTGGGCATCCCGGACCGGTCGCGCGTCGAAGAATACATGCAGGCGGCCAAATAGGGGGCCATCCGCGCACCGGGAAGTATGCCATTTCCCTGCCAGGCCCGTCCGGCCGGCCCGTCCGCCGATCCTCCGCGGCGGAGAGCGGGCCGGGGACAGGCCGCCAAGGAGTTAACCCCCGGGCAGCCTACTAGATATTGGGGTTGCCTGTTGCCTGAGGCCCAGATCTAGTGGGCGTTCAGCTTGTCCCCCTCCTCGACCTCCCACCAGGTGTGCAGCGCCGGCTGTGGCGGCTGGAGTGGGGATGCCTGACACGTAACCAGGACTGTTTGGTCCTTATGCAAAGTTGTGGTAGAATTCCGGCATCGCTTTTGGGTGGCCCGGATAGCAGGGCTTACAAAGTCACTTGGGATGCCGTTCCCCGTCATTGCGGGGCCCGCCGTTTGGGCCGTAAGCGAAGCGGGGCGATCTTCTGGCAGTTGGAGATTGCCGCAGTCACTACGTTCCTGCGCAATGACGACTCTGCAAGGATGTGGCTGGCGTAGCAGCCGGCCTGGTGTGAAGGAAGGACGAGGGAAAGTGCCATGAGAGAGCAGATCCAACAGTTCTTGGATTTTATCGTCGAAGAGAAGGGATATTCGAGCAATACGTTGGCTGCCTATAGTAATGATCTCTCCCAGTTCATGGAATACCTCGAGCCGCGGGTCGATTCGTGGGCAGGGGTGGACCGCGACACGATCGTGGACTATATCATGGTCATGAAGGGAGACCAGGAGTATGCCTCGTCCACCGTGGCCCGGAAGGTGGCGGCCATCAAGTCGTTCTTCCACTACCTGGGGGACAGGGGTGTCCTGGAGGATGACCCGACCGCGACGCTGGACTCGCCCAAGGTGCGCAAGCGCCTGCCAAAGGCGATCGCGGTCAAGGAACTGGAGCAGTTGCTGGCCGAGCCAGCCCAGGACGAGAGCCCCAAGTCCCTCCGGGACCGGGCTCTGCTCGAGCTTCTGTATGCCACGGGCCTGCGTGTGACCGAGCTGGTGTCTCTCGACGTGGACGATGTGAACCTGGCCTCGGGCACGCTGCGGGTCGTGCGGTCCCGGGACAAGGCCGAGCGGATTGTGCCTATCCACGAGCGGGCCGTCGAGCCCCTGCGGGATTACCTGGAGCGTGGGCGCATTCAACTGCTGCGCGAGCCCGAGGAAGAGGCCCTGTTCCTGAACCACCGGGGCAACCGGCTTACACGCCAGGGGCTGTGGCTCATCGTCAAGCACTATGTGCACGAGGTGGGCATCACCGAGGACGTCACGCCCCATACCCTGCGGCACACCTTTGCGGCCCACCTGGTAGGCAAGAAGGCTGACCTGGAATACGTCCAAAAGCTATTGGGACACGCCAATATCTCTACGACGCAGGTCTACACGCAGGTTGGCCAAGAGGAATCCACGACCGAGGAATAGGCCGGCCGTATCCGGCCGGCTACGGCCGTACCCTACATCTGCTTTGGGAGGCAAGATGGGCTACGTCGAAGATGTCCTGGGTGACAACGAGCAGATCCTCCACCGCACGCACCAACACCTGATCGATTTGACGGAGCGGATGGGCGCCCTACTGTTCACGGTGGCCGTGTTCCTGGCGGTGGGGCTCGCCATCCTGCTGGCGCCCCGGGACGATTCGGGCAACCAGGTGCGCTTTATCGTGGGCCTGATCGCACTGGGCAGCCTGATCCTGCCCGCCGGCGTCATCATCTCGAC
>JAMJFU010000236.1 GCA_023544525.1 Anaerolineae bacterium
CCACGCCACCGCCCATGGGTGTCTCATCCATTTCTCTGGCGTCGGCCGACGCCGCCTCTGTCACGGTCATCGCCTGGGAGGGAGCCACCTGCAGCATCATCGGTGCTGCTTCCTCAGGCTCGGCAGCCGGCTGTTCCTGGATTTCCACTTGCACGACCTCTGTGACCGCAACCTGTTTCTCTACCACGGTCGTCTCTACAACCGGAGCTGGCATATTCACCGGTGGTAGCTCGGACTGGCTGCGCGGGGCAAAGCCGGTGATCATGAAATCGCCGGCTACGGCAAAGACGAGCAAGAGTGCCACGAGGGCAGTCGCCCCCTGCAACACGGGGAGCATGCTCCAGCGCCGCCGTGCTGCGCGTGCCGGCTCGGCGGAGGCGGGGATGGTGAACACTCGAGGCACCTGAACGGTAGGCAGCTCCGCTGTCCATTGCACGGTCTGCCGGAGGGTGCTTACATTCCACCGGCAGGCGGGGCACGTCGTCAGGTGCTGCTCGACGCTCTCCTGTTCACGGGGCGCCAGTTCGCCGTCTATGTAGGCCGAAAGGCGCTCCTCGAAGTAGCTGTGTTCGGTTGTCTCGTCCCTCTGTCTAAACCAACTCATTGGGTGTGGCCCCCAGTAATCTCAGTGGATCAGCCTGTGACCAAAACTGACGTCTGCTGGCCCACCGGGCGCTCTCACGACGCTTCTGCACAGGGCCTGCGAACCTGCCGCTATCTCCTCTGCTCATGCCTCTGCGTCACCCCTAAGACGGTAGCGGGTGGGCAAAAGTTCCCCCTTCTGCCACAAGAAGTCGCGTAACTTGGCACGTCCCCGGCTCAGGCGTGATTTGACGGTGCCCAGCGAGATATTCAGCACCTCGGCAACTTCCTGATAGCTCATGCCTTGGACGTCTGACAACACCAGGACGATCCTCTGCTCTGACGGAAGGGTGGCGATCCCGGCCTCGATAAATTGGTAGAGTTCACGCCGCTCGACAAAGTCGTCGGGCTGTTCTGCCGAGTCCTCCAGGTAAAAGGTGTGGTCTGCCTCTACCGGCAGGTCATCCAGGGAGCTGGTGGGCCGGCGCTGTTTGACGCGTAATTGATCGTAGCAGGCATTGGTCACGATCCGCAGCAGCCAGGACTTGAACGACCCCCCGCGGAACTTGGGCATGGCCTTGTAGGCTGAAAAGAATGCATCCTGCGTGGCGTCGGCTGCGGCCTCCGGATCGCCAAGAATCCGGTAGGCCACATTGTAGGCCAGACCCTGGTAGTGCAGAACGAGCTGGTTAAAAGCGCGCCGGTCACCCTTCTTTGCAGCCGAGATCAGCGCTTGTTCATCCATGCGCTAGCTCCCTGGCAGCAAAGCTGGCTCCGCCTTGAGAATCCCTGACGTCATCCTTTTCCTTGTGCCTTTCTCCCCCTATGGCACAGGCCCGGCCTGTTGGACACCCTTTGACGGCCGCGAGGCAAAACCTTGGAGTCGAGTCCGTCAAGATTATACTGCAAAAAACACTGGCTAGCAAGCGCACCAGGGCTCTTCGGCCTAAAGCTGGCGGAAAGATTTGACACCCCTGGTCTTCTAGTGTATACTGCCGTCGATTGGCAGGCCGGAGTGGCGGAACAGGCAGACGCGCGCGACTCAAACTCGCGTGAGGGTGACCTCTTGTGGGTTCGATTCCCACCTCCGGCATCTGTTATTTCCCCGACAGGATCACAGTCTGTGCTGGGGGAGGCATGAACCGGGCAACCCCCTGACGATCTCCAGCCGCCAAACCTGAGCGACTGGCTATCTGTGAAGGAGCAATGGAGCAAACAAAGGGCAGCCGGACAGGCCTGGTCGTGGTCAGCCTGGCAATCCTGGCCTTTGTGGCGGGTGTGGGGCTGGGGTTGCTGCTGGGTTGGATCGTCGTGCCGGTCGAGTTCGTTGGTACCGAGATGGGCGACTTGGCAAGGGAGTACAAGGACGAGTTCATCGTGCTCCTAGCCTCGGCCTACTATGCAGACGGTAACCTGGAAAAGGCCCAAGCCCGGCTGACCGCGTTGGACCTCCCCAATCCCCAGCAGTCGGTCTCATCCCTCATCGACCGCTTCAGTGCTGAGGGCCGCAGCGAGACCGACATTCGAGCTCTGGTGGCCTTGGCTGATGCCCTAGGCATCGCCAGGTCCAACACGGTGGACTATGGGGCCAGCTCGACGCTGGCGCCCAACGACGCGTCCATCCCAGGGGATGGCCCTCTTCCTACCGGCGCGGTGCTGTTTGGGCCTACATCTGAGCCTCCTGGTCCACTGTTCACTATCGCTGAATCGCGCCTGTTGCACATCACCGAGAACAGCGGCTGTATGGGCAAGCATACTGTCTACGTCGAGGTCCGGGATGTGGATGGCCTACCGCTGCCGGGTGAGGTTGTTTGCCGTTACCGGTCGCAGCAGGCTGGAGAACCTCTTGCCTGCAAAGGTTCTGGTGCCACTGAGGATGGGCCTGCCGGCTCGGTGGAGTTTGATCTTGATGGCACCAGCGACCAGGTATACGTTGCGTCAGACGTGAATGGCAACGACCCTCTCAGCCCTTTGAGCGACATGTTCAGCCAAGCCGACGAAGAGATCCCGATTCCCTGGCTGATCGCTGCGGGGTATTGTGAGGCTGAAGACGATTGCCAGACCAAGATAGCTGAGCACAGCTTGTGCAGGGGGCACTACTCCTACAAAGTCGTGTTTCAGCGCACTCGGTAGGTCTGATTATGAGGCGAGCCTTCCTGGTCCTCTTTGTCCTGGCGGCGGCTGCTGGTGTGGCTGGCGGACTGCTGTATACCTGGGTTCTGGAACCTGTAGAAGCATACGAATCAGCCCCCGATGCACTCCGTGACCGGGACAAGCTGATCTACCTCACCCTCATCGGCGATCTCTATGCCTATGAGGACGACCTGGAGCAGGCGCAGGCACGCCTGGTCATGGTGGGGGTCGAGTCCGACGGCTCGACGCTGGCCCGGCATATCGAGGCCTACCTGGATGGCGCTGGCCGTCCGGAGGACGTGCGCAACCTGGCGCGCCTGGCCCAGGACCTGGGGGCTCACGGAGGCGTGTTGGCCGTCTTTGCCTCGGACCCAACCCCGTCGCCGGTGCCCTCCCTGGCTACCTCCGCGGGGCCGACCGTCTCCCCGATCCTGACGCCATCACCGACCCCTGCGCCGAGCTTCCAGTTGACGGAGCGGACGGCCCTGTGTGCAGGGCCTGGCGAGCCGGGCAAGATCACCGTTTGGGTCCAGGACATGCAGGGTACGCCTCTGCCTGGGATGGAGGTGCTCGTGTCGTGGGCCGATGGCCAGGACCGGTTCTTTACCGGGCTGAGGCCGGAGCGCGGAGCTGGGTACGGCGACTTTGAGATGGCGGCTGGCATCGAGTATGACGCTTCACTGGTTGGCTACCGGAGTGATGTGGCCCAGGAACTGACCGCCCGCCTTTCGCCCGGCTACTGCCAAGAGGGAGTGGTGGCGGTGGACTGGCGCCTGGTTTTTCAAAGAGCCCAACCCGCTCCGTAGAATTCAGAGCACGCTACCACGGCCAAAGATGGCCAGTTTGGGGCCAATTCCGGCTCTGTGGGGAGATTTGACAGGTCCCCAGGGTCTGGTATAATGGCCGGTGCTCGCAAGGAGGTTAAGGATCTAAGTGAAACTGCGCTACGTTGGAGATGCACCCTTCTTCTCCGCCCTATCAGAGCAAGAGCAGGAATGCGTTTCCGAGCGGATGCACATGGAGCATCACCGCAGCGGTGAGGTACTCTTCCGCAAGGGGGACAGCGGTACCGCCCTCTACCTGATCAAATCCGGATGGGTCCGACTGCTGGCAAACGGTGGTGCAGCCCTGGCCAGCCAGGGTCCCGGCAGCTTGGTGGGCGAGACAGACGTGTTCTTGGACCAGCCACGCTCTTTCGGCGCGATAGCGGCTACCGATGTGGAGCTGTGGGCGCTGAGCCGGGACGATCTCGTCGACCTGATCGCCGAGGATCCACAGATCGGCATCAAGCTGACGCTGGCCTTTGGCTCGCGACTCGCCCTGTTCGACCGTTACCTGGTGGAACAGCGCCTCAAGCCCCTCGCTTTCTTTGCTGGTCTCGGAGATGATAGCCTGGCTGCCATTGCGCAGCGGCTCCTCCCCGTGAAAAAGAGAGAGGGGGAGTTCGTCGTCGAAAGTGGACAGCCTCCCGAGGCTTTGTTCATCGTCGAGACGGGCCAGTTGCGCCTGCATAGCTCTGAAGAAGGCGGAGATTTTTCGGAACTTGGGCCTGGTGAGTCCTTTGGTGAGATGGCTGTGCTGACAGGTAAGCCACATGCGAACGCTGCCCAGGCAGCCAGCGAGGCCGTCCTTTGGGTCCTGCCGGTGGCCGAATTCGATGAATTGGCGAACGACTACCCGCAGATCCGCCTGGCTCTGAGCAAGAGCATCCGTGAGCCCCTGTTGCCTCAGGACCAAAGCCATGCCGTCGAGCGGCTGGCTTCGATACCCTTGTTTGATGGTTTGTCTGAGGATGTGCTGTGGGCTGTCGCGGATAAGCTGCTTTTGCTCCATGTCCCTGCCGGTGAGGTCATCTTTGCCGAGGGCACGCCAGGCGACGCCTTCTACATGGTGGATAGTGGCATTGTCGAGATCCTCTCCGATGGACCCCAGGGCCGCACGGTCCTGGCTCGCCTTGGCGAGGACGAGTTCTTTGGCGAGATGGCGCTGCTTACTGGCAAGCCACGCTCGACTGGCGCCCGAGTTGCCACTCATAGCAACCTCTGGGCGCTTTACCGTTCCGACTTTGACGACCTGGTCAATCGATATCCCTCCATCAGCTTGGCTCTGAGCCAAGTGCTCAGTGAGCGGCTGGCCCAGATGGATCACAGGTTCAGCGAGAGCCATCTACGGGGCCTCAAACTCCTGGCCAACCTCAGCCCAGGCCAGTTGGAGGATGTCAGTCGTCGCTTGCGGCCGGTCCGTTTCCGCCAGGGGGAGGTAGTCATCCTCGAGGGCGAAACCGGGCGCGAGATGTACTTTATCGAGTCGGGCCGAGTCCGCGTCGAGCGAGGGCAGGGATCCGACCGGGTAGTCCTGGACGAGTTGGAGGCCGGGGACCTCTTTGGTGAGATGGCCCTGCTGAGTGGGACACCCCGGGCAGCCACGGTCACAGCCGTGACTGATGTCAACCTGTGGCGCATGTCGCAGGAGGACTTTGACGACCTGGTGACGGCATACCCCAACCTGGCCCTGGCCTTGAGTCGCTTGCTAAGCGAGCGGCTGCGCAGCACTGACGAGCGGTTCCTGAGGAGAACAGCGGCCGAAGCCGCGCCGGGTCCTCAGCCCGTCCCGGTGACCATGCCGGCAGCCCGCCCAGTTCCCCGGGCGAAAGAGATCCCAGCCCCAGCGCCAGTACGAGTCCGGCCCCGGTTGGCGACTGGTTTGACGGCCAGGCTGGCCGAGGGCTTTGATGGTGCGGTCGGCTGGTTTGGGGATCTGAGCACTGGCGCCAAGCTCCGGCTTTTGCTGGTAACCATGCTCCTGGCCTGGATTGTGCTCATTGCCTTGCCGGCCCTGGTCATTTCGACCCTGGCCGCCGACGATGTCACCAATCTTCAGGGGGCCATCGCCTTTGTGCAGACTGATGCGCCCGTGCTAACCGACACGCCGCCTGCAACCGACACATCGACACCCGAGCCTGTGCTGGTGGAGCTGTCGGTGCCTGCGGAACCTATGGCTCTTATGGAGGCACCTGCGCAGGAAGCGTCAGGGCTCAGCGTCGAGGCGGCTGCCGTACCGAGCGAGGCGGTAGCAGGGCCAGTGGCAGAGCCCATGGCGGACACACCTCCTACGGCCACGCCGTGGATCATCGTGGTGACCAATACCCCGCCGCCGCCGACGGACACGCCCCTACCTACCGACACGCCGGTACCACCTACGGCCACGCCACAGGTCGCGCGCGTCGCTGCCAGCGCCGCCCAGCCACTGCCCACGCCGACTTCCGCCGAACGCCCGCAGCCAGAGAGGGTCCTCGATCCGCGGCTGAGCGCCCTCAACGTCGCCATAGAGCCTGTCGGGGTACGCCCTGGGCAGAGCTACTGGCGTGTGATTGAGGTCCGCTGGCAAGACGGAGAGGAGGCATCTGGCGACCACACGATCTATGTCGAGATCCTTGACGAAGGTAGGAATCGGATCGTGGGACAGCCGGTAGAGTTGGGCTGGGGCACCGGTACCCTGACGGTCATGACCGAGGACAAACCGGCGAACGAGTATCCGGCCAACTTTCCTATGTACAATACACTTGGCTCTTACTCGGTCAGCGTACCGGGCCTGCCAAGTGACGTGGTCGTCGGCCTGGGCCTGGGTACGCCCGAAGAACCGTGGCGCACGATACACACAAACTTTTTCCTGACGTTCCAGCGTGTGACCCGTTAGGATTCGAGTCGCAACAAAGGGGTGGATCCCAGATCCACCCTTTTTTTGTTGGTGATACGCCTACGCCCCGTGTCCTAGCGCGATATCAGGACCTTGGTATCGAGTAGGATATGGTCGCCCAGCGGAGCCCCTGCTTTGTCAAAGACTGGCAGTCGCTGCCCGGTGGT
>JAMJFU010000237.1 GCA_023544525.1 Anaerolineae bacterium
CTGATACGGAAGAGTTCGCGCAGGTGGTCATGCTGGTGACCGATCTGCTGGGCCAGATCTTGCTCGTCATCCTCCTGGCCAGCGTCCTGTTCACGATTTCCTGGCAGTTGACCCTGGCCGTGGTGGCGCTGACGCCCCTGGTCGCTGGCCTGGCCCTGGGATTCCGCCGGCTGGCGCGTTATGTCACCCGCAAGGGCTTTCGGGCGATTGCCGAGGTGAATGCCGCCATCCAGGAGGCGGTGACCGGCATCAGCGTGGCCAAGAACTTTCGGCAGGAAGCGGCCATCTATGAGCGGTTCTCCCGTGTCAACAACCAGTCCTACGCCATCAACCTGCGGCGCGGCTTTGTGCTGGCCAGCATCTTTCCTGTCCTGAACGCCCTGGCGGGTGTAGGCACGGCGGGCCTGGTCTACTTTGGCGGCCTGTCCACGGCAGCCGGTGCCATCTCCCTCGGTGCCTGGTACCTGTTCATCAACAGCGTGGACCGCTTCTGGTTCCCCATGATCAGCGTCTCGGCCTTCTGGAGCCAGTTTCAGGCCGGGCTTTCGGCCGCAGAGCGCCTTTTTGCCCTCATCGACGCCGAGCCAACCGTGCGCCAGATCGATAGCCGCCGGGTGCAGGATCTGCAGGGCAGCATTGAATTCAGAGCCGTCGATTTCCAGTACACGGACCAGGAGCAGGTCCTGGAGGGCTTTGATCTGCAGATCCAGCCGGGAGAGAGTGTTGCCTTTGTGGGCCACACCGGCGCCGGCAAGAGCAGCCTGGCCAAGCTGATCGCCCGCTTTTACGAGTTCCAGGGCGGAGAGACCCTCATCGACGGACAGGACATACGGACGTTCGACCTGACCGACTACCGCCAGCGCCTGGGCATCGTCTCGCAGACGCCGTTCCTCTTTTCGGGCACCGTGGCCGATAACATCCGTTACGCCAGGCCAGCGATGGGCCTCTCCGAGGTGGAGGCCGTGGCACGCAGCATCGGCGGCGGCGACTGGATGCAGGCCTTGCCCGAGGGCCTGCAGACCGACGTGGGCGAGCGCGGCTCGCGCCTGTCGATGGGCCAGCGGCAGCTCGTTGCGCTGATGCGCGTGCTGGTGCAGCGGCCGGCCATTTTCATCCTGGACGAGGCCACGGCCAGCATCGATCCCTTCACCGAGGCCCAGATCCAGGAGGCCACCGACCTCATCCTATCGCAGAGCACATCTATCCTGATCGCCCACCGGCTGTCGACGGTGCGCAAGGTGGATCGCATCATCGTCCTGGAAAAAGGCCGCGTCATCGAGGAAGGCGACCACCAGGCGCTGATGGCCCAGGGCGGCCATTATGCCGAGCTGTACGACACCTACTTCCGTCACCAGTCACCCGACTACCGGCCCCCGGAGGCAGACGACCTGGAGGAGGCCTCCCGGCAGCCCGTATCGGCTTCTTGAGCTGAGCACGGAAAGGAGGGACCCGTTGCCGGCTGGATCTCTGCCGGAAGAGGCAGGACAGCACGAGCTGGAGGAACGCCTTTCGCGCGCCACCAGCCCGGAGGAGATTGCCAGGGCCAAGGAGCACCTGGCCGAGACCACGGGACTGGCTTACGAGAGATGCTCGGGCTGCGGCAGCATCTCGACCCTGCCCGCATTCTTTCGAGCCACCCGCAAGGGTGCTTTGTGCCCCCGCTGCCAGGAGAGATCCTGGCCCAGGCAGCACGCCAGGCTCCTGGTGACACTGGGCATTCTGCTGTTCTTATTGCTGCCGGCAATGGCCTGGACCGCCCAGTTCGAGACTTCCTACTCGGCTGGATGGGTGCCGGTCTTGCCCGAGCTGCGCTGGTCCCTGTTCCTCGTCCTGAATCCGTTGCTGGTACTGGTCCTGGCATCGCTCCTGGTCATCCCCCACGAGTTGAGCCACGCCGCGGCTACCTGGTCAGGCGGAGGCAGGATCCTGGAGATACGCATTTTTGAGGGGCCGGTCCGCTGGCAGACCCGGGTCCGCGGGACCAACGTGGCCCTGGGCAGCTACCCCCTCACCGGCCATTGCATCCCCGTATTCCGAAACCGGGACAGAATCCGGGAACGCACGCTCCTGATGGTTGCGGCTGGGCCGCTGTTCAATATTGTATTTCTCCTGGCCCTGCTGCCCTTCTACGATGGCTCCCAGTTGGCGAGCAGCGGGGCCTGGCCCGAACTCTTGCTCGTCGCCAACGCCTTGCTGTTGATCTCTGCCCTGATCCCTTACCGGGCAAGCCTCGGGGGCAGGCAGGGCCTGAGCGACGGGCTCCAGTTCCTGAGCTTGCTGTCGGGCAAGTACCCGGAGTCGGACCTGCACCTGAGCTACCTCACAACAGAAGCGGCCCACCTGCTGAGGGAGCGTCATTACCAACAGGCCCTCGAGACCTGCGAAGCTGGCCTGGCGTACTTTCCCGCCCATAGCCTGCTCGAGAACTCGAGGGCGGTGGCCCTCCTGGAGATGGGGCATCATCGACAGGCCCTGGACATCTTTGAGGAACTGCTGGCCCGGGCTCAGTGCGTAGACGAACCCGAGCAACCGGGCGTAACCGGCCTGGCCAGGGATCACATCGAGGCCCTGTTGCTGAATAACGCGGCCTACGCCTCGTTGATCAGCGACTCTGCCCCACAGGCGCTGCAGCGAGCGCGTGACTGTGCACAGCGTGCCTGGCGCATGACCCCCTGGCTCCGTGAGATCCAGGGTACCTGGGGTGCGGTCCTCATCGAGACAGGGGATGTCGAGGAGGGTCTCACGCATGTGGCAGAGGCAGCCCGAGGGGCTGACACGGCCAGGGCCAAGGCGGCGAATCTGGCCCTGTCGGCCATCGGCCATTACCGTCTGGGCAAGAAGGATGAGGCAGCCAGGCTACTCAAAGAGGCCAGGCACCTGGACCCTACTGGACAGATGGTGACGCGGGCCCAGGGCGAGCTAGCACTTCTGGCCTAGCGGAGGAGGACTCGAGCGCATATGATCGACCCAACGCTGCCCCTGATCGACCTGCACCGCCACCTGGACGGAAACGTCCGGCTGGAGACGATCATCGACCTGGGGCGCAAGCACAACCTGCCCCTGCCCGCCTGGGACGTGGAGGGCCTGCGGCCCCACGTGCAGGTCACCGCCTCAGCCGGCAGCGACGGCTCGATGCCAGGCGTCATGGCCTTCATCTCCAAGTTCGAGTGGATGACCCGGGTGTTGGTGGACTATGATGCGTGCTACCGGGTGGCCTACGAGAACGTGGAGGACGCCCAGGCGGAAGGCCTGGATTATGTCGAGCTTCGCTTCAGCCCCTGGTTTATGGCCGAGGCCCACGGGCTGGACCCGGCCGGCGTGGTCGAGGCCGTGGTCGAGGGGGTCGCAGCCGGCGCTCAAGACCATGGCCAGCGGGTGAACCTCATCGGCATCCTCAGCCGCACCTACGGCGTGGAGGCAGCCTGGAAGGAGCTGGAGGCCCTCCTACAGCAGCGCGATGCCATTGTCGGCCTGGACCTGGCGGGCGACGAAGCCAACTGGCCAGGTGCGCTGTTCGTGGAACACCTCCGCCGGGCTCGCGCTGTTGGCTGGCACCCCACGGTTCACGCCGGCGAGGCCGACGGTGCGGCGAGCATTTGGCAGGCATTGCGCGAGCTGGGCGCGGAGCGCATTGGGCACGCCGTCGCCGCCATCGACGACCCGGCGTTGATGGACTATATGGCCGAGCACCAGATCGGCGTAGAGGCCAACCTGACCAGCAACGTACAGACCCGCACGGTGCCGGATTATGCCAGCCACCCGGCCCGGACGTTCTTGAAACGGGGCATGTTGGTTACACTCAACACCGACGACCCGGGGATCAGCGGCATCGATCTGAGGTACGAGTACGAGGTCGCGGCCCCGGCGGCAGGCCTCAACCGGGACCAGATACGCCAGGCGCAGCGCAACGCCTTGACGGTCGCCTTTCTGCCGGAGGACGAGAAGCGGGCGCTGGCCGCGAGAAAGGCCGGATGAGCCAGGCCAGGTCAACTTGATAGAGTACTAAACACACAGACAGGGAAAAGGAGATCCGGAGATGAAGCTTGTCGGTCGCGTGTTGCTGTCCCTTGGCGTCCTCTTGCTCGTCGCAGCGGTGGTTCTGGCTGCACTGGGTGTCTGGTTCGTGCGGCGGCCCTGGCCCCAGGTCGATGGCAGCCTCTCTGTCGCAGGCTTGACGGCACCGGTGGAGGTCATCCGCGACCAGTGGGGTGTGCCGCACATCTATGCCGAGAACGAGGCCGACCTGCTCTTCGCCAACGGCTACGTCCACGCCCAGGACCGCCTGTGGCAGATGGAGTTCAACCGCCGGGTAGCCAGTGGCACGCTGAGTGCCGCCCTGGGCGAAGCGACCCTGGGCACCGACCGCTTCCTGCGCACCCTCGGGCTGCGGCGAGCAGCGGAGAAGGACTGGGCCCTGGTCGACGACGAGACGCGGGTCATCCTGGAGGCCTATGCCCGGGGCGTCAACGCCTACATCGAGACACACCGGGATCGCCTGCCGCTGGAGTTCACCATCCTGGGTGTCGAGCCCGCGCCCTGGACGCCGGTCGACTCGCTGGCCTGGGGCAAAGTCATGGCCTACTATTTGAGCAACAACCTTGACTTTGAGCTGCTACGCGCCCGCCTGATCGCCGAGCTGGGCGAGGACGCGGCCCAGCAGCTCGTGCCATCATACCCGGAGGGCGGACCGTTCATCGTGCCACCTGAAGCCGGCGGGTACGCCTGGTTGCGGGGCAAGGATGTGCAACCCGCAGCCAGCGACCTGGACTTGGGCCAAGGCCGGCTGGACTGGGGAAGCAACAACTGGGTGGTCCACGGCAGCCGGACGGGCAGCGGCATGCCCCTGCTGGCCAACGATATGCACTTGGGCCTGGATATGCCCTCGATCTGGTACGAGATCGGGCTGCATGGCGGTCGATTTGACAGCATCGGCTACTCTTTCCCCGCTGTGCCGATGGTTATCGTGGGCCACAATGCCAGGATCGCCTGGGCGGTCACCAACCTGCCGGCGGATGTCCAGGACCTGTACATCGAGAGGCTCGACGACCCAAATGACCCTACACGCTACGAATTTCAGGGCGAGTGGCACGACTTGGAGGTGGTCCAGGAGGTGCTGGAGGTCAAGGACGGGGAGCCCGTGCCGCTGGAAGTGCACATCACGCGCCACGGGCCGATCATCAACGACATTGTCGATGGGCTGGAGGATGGCGAGCCGCTGGCCCTGCGCTGGACCGCGCTGGATGGCACCCGGCTGTTCCACGCGGTCTCGGGTCTGAACCTGGCAACAGACTGGAATGAGTTCCGCGAGGCCCTCAGATCTTGGGATGTCCCCAGCCAGAACTTTGTGTTTGCCGACGTGGAGGGGAACATTGGCTACCAGTCACCCGGGTTGATCCCCATCCGCGCCGCGGGTCACGACGGCACCGTGCCCGTGCCCGGTTGGACCGGTGAGTACGAGTGGCAGGGCTACATCCCCTTTGACGAGTTGCCCAGGGCCTTCAACCCGCCAACGGGCTTTCTCGTCTCGGCCAACAACAAGGTCGTCAGCGACGAGTTCCCCCACTTCCTGGGCGCTGACTGGTCGGCGCCCTACCGGGCCCAGCGCATCACCGACCTGCTGGCAGCCGACGATGACGTCACGCTCGAGGACATGCGCGAGATCCACGGCCAGACCTACTCCCTGCCTGCCGAGGCACTGCGGCCCTACCTGCTGAATGCCCAGGCTTCCGGCGCCGCGGAGACCAGCGCCCTCGACCTGGTCCGGGACTGGGACCTGTACCTGGAAGCCGACCGGCCCGGGGCGTCCGTGTTCGAGGTCTGGTACTGGTTTCTGGTCCAGAACACCTTCCGTGATGAGTTGGGCGACGACCTGTTGGAGCAGTACCTCGACTTCTCGAGCAGCCACGTTCCGGCGCTGATCGAGCTGATGGCCGAAGCCGAAAGCCCCTGGTTTGACGACGTCCGTACGGCGGCGGTCGAGAGCCGTGATGACATCGTCTCCCAAAGCCTGGCAGACGCTGCCGGCTGGCTCCGCGACAACTATGGGCAGGATCCAGAGGAGTGGCAGTGGGGACGGCTGCACACCAAGACGTTTGTCCATAACCCCTTGGGCCAGAGCGGCATCGGCGTGTTGGAAGCCCTCTTTAATAGTGACACCATTCCGGCCAATGGGGACAATTTCACCGTCAATGCGGCCAGCTTTGGTTACGGCGGATCGTTCGCCATGGGCGGTGGCGTGTCACAACGCTACGTCGCCGATCTGAGCGATTGGGATAACTCGCGATCCGTCCACACCACCGGCCAGAGCGGCCAACTCTTCCACAAACACCGCGAGGATTTTATCCCGCTGTGGCAAGACGTCGAATACCACCCCATGCTTTTCAGCCGCGAGGCGGTCCAGGCCGAGGCTGAGGGTACGCTGCTGTTGACGCCGCCCTAGCCTGTGCCGGCGATGGACACATCCGTGGCCGACGGCTGCGGCGAGCACAAGGAATGACTGATGGACGCCAAGGAGTACGAAACCATCTTTGCCGTCGAAGGGCGGCACTG
>JAMJFU010000238.1 GCA_023544525.1 Anaerolineae bacterium
GCCCGTCCCAGAATGCAGCGTTCTCATCCCAGACCTCGCGGGTCTCTTTGTTGGCCCGGCGCAGATCCTCACTGCTCACGGTGTCCCCCCCGCTGCGCGGCCATAGAGTTCGACCACGTCGCGCAGCACAGCCGAGGCGGTTGGTTGCGGCGTGTCCTCGACAATGGCTGCGGTGATGACCCCGCTGATGTCGGTGTGGTAGACGATGCCCATCTGCTGGGGGCCCAGCGAAGCCAGGGGATGCGCCGCGTCCAGGGCGACAGGCCGGACCCACAGGCGGTAGCCCTGGTCCTCACGCTCGGCGACGGCCAGCGGCTTGATCTGCTGGCCGTTGGCGGCGGCTTCCCTCAGAGCCTGGGGCGTCACACCGCCAATGCCCTCGACCTCTACGTCGTCCAGGCTGGCCGGATAACGGAGCACGCTGTGGGCCAGGATGATCAGCTTGTTGGCCGCGTCCCAGCCTTCCAGGTCGAGGCTGGGGTCGGCTTCGGCATGGCCCTCCTGCTGCGCCTTTGACAGCGCTTCGTCGAAGCCAAGGCCTTCTGCCGCCATGCGAGTCAGGATATAGTTGGTGGTCAGGTTGAGGATGCCCTCAATACGGTGCACGTCGGCCACGGCCAGATCGCGCCGGCCAAGATTGACAGCAGGCAGCCCACCGGCCACGGTCGCATCGAAGCGCAGTCGGGCCCCGTGGGCGCGGGCCAACTCGTCGAGCCGCGAGAAGGCCAGGGCCAGGGGCGCCTTGTTGGCCGTCACCACGTCTGTGCCCTGGGAGATGGCCAACTCGATGCAGCCCAGGCCCGGCTGTCCATCCAGCATGTTGGCCGGCGAGGCATCGACGAGCAGGTCCACCGGCACGCCGCGCACCATGTCCAGGGCGGCGACACCGGGCTGGCCCCAGTCAGGGATCTCGGCGACGCCTCGGCCGCCGGCCTTGAGGGCCAGGATCCATTCGAGGTCGAGGCCCTCGGGGTTGGCCGCGATGCCCGAGCTATCCGCCACGCCGGAAAGCACCAGTTGCAGGCCTGCGCGTTCGCGCAGGACCTGTTCTTTGCGCGCCACCAGCCCAAGGAAGCGACGGCCCACATTGCCGGCACCGATGAGCAGGAAACGCACCTGTTTCAGGTCAACCATCCATTTCCTCCGGGCAGTACAGGTATCTGGCAGTCTATGACCACAGGCCTCTGAGCCAGGCCAGCAGGCGGGACCACAAGCTTGTCGCGGGTCCAGATCCGTCCTCGTCCTCGTCAGGCAGGTCAGCCTGGTACTTCATCAGGCAGCCATAGGGCCGGCCGATCATGTCATAGTCGATGCGCGCATAGGTCAGCTGGCGGTCGCCGGTGAACCGTTCGGGATGCTCAAAGAGATCGCGCCATGTCTCCTTGCCCGCCCCAGTGAAATCCGCCTGCCAGGTCCACGTGCCGCAGTTGATGTAGCGGCCCCCACCCGGCAGCCGCTCCTGGACCGGCTCGTGGGAGTGGCCAAAGACGACCAGGGGTACCCGCTCTTCGGCAGCGCGCCGCCGGGCCGCATTCGACAGTGCGGAGCGCATCCGCGCCTGCATCTGCTGGGCCATGGCCTCAGCATCTGGCGTGGGCACCAGGGCCGACGCCGCAGTGCCGGCCGTGCCAGGTGGTGGTGAAACGACAGCGGCCACGATGGCGTTGAAGTCCGCGCGGAAGGCCGGTTCATCCCGGTAGCGCGCCTCCAGCTGCTGGGCCTGCTGTGGATCCTCAAGACGGAGCAGGAGGTCCTCGGCGGTCGATCCTTCCACGGCGAGGAATGCATCTTCCAGGGTGCCGGGCAGGGCCCGGATCAGCGCCGCCAGTGCCTGGACAGCGAAAGCAAAGTCGTACTTCAGGGCATACCAGATCAGGGCCGTCACCGGCTTGACGCCATCGACCCAGTAGCGCTCCCGCTCTACCTGGTTAAAGACGTTCATCACGAACCACGATCCGGGTGGATACCAGAGCTGGCCCGGCTGGCGCGGATGGTGGGGTTCCTCGATATCCTTGACCCGGTCGATGAGCTCGGCGTACTGGTTGCCGTGCTCGACATAGATGTCCTCGCGCACGATGCACCGCTCCTCAAAGGCCAGCAGGGGTGTCCGGTCGCCTGTGGCCGCCACGGCCCGGCGGATCCAGGTCTGCACCCCGCGCCAATGCAGGTCCAGGTCGTGGTTGCCCTTGACAAAGGTCGCGTAGCGCAGTGGCGGACCCTCCTGCAGGAAATCGCGCAAGGCAGAGAAAAAGGCCGGATGGCCCTGAATGATCAGGTCCATCTTTCGCACCGAGTCTTTCTCGGCGGAGGAGTGGTACGATTCGGGTGGATAGACGGCGCGCGGGTCGAACTTGTCAACGTGGGGCACCTGCAACATCTCGAAGGTGTCGCCGTTGAAGATGAGCTCGACCTCAGCACCCAGGTGGTCGCTCTCGGCCGCGATCTCGTCGAGGAAGGCGGCAAAAGCCCGGTCAGAATAAAAGTCTTCGAGGGGGTTTCGCCCTGTCGGCGGCCCGGCGCCCAGGTGCTGGTCGCTGACGATGACCTTGAGCTTTCTGGACATCATCTGCACCCCGGATCGGAACCGGCGGCCCTCTGCCGGTCGTGGATGGCCCACAGCTGCTCCAGCCAGTCGGGCATGGTCGCCCCGGAGATCCGATCGCCGCGGCAGAGGTAGGGCTTTATGTCGAGTATAGGCGTGCCCTGGCAGGCATCAAGGCCGCGGACCCGCAGGCGGCGGCCCTCGCGCCCAAGTAGCTCGACGGCGGTCATGGCCAGCGGGTTGGGTCGGCGGGGTGAACGGGTGGCAAAGATGCCCACCAGGGGCACCTCCTGCCGGCCCTCTGGATGGACGCGCAGCGCTTCAGGGGGCTCATCGCGTCGGTCCAGCCACCACAGCAGCCAGATGTGGGAAAAACCCTCGACGCCGTCCAGCGCCTCAGCCCAGGTCGCCTCGACCTCCACCACCGATTCGAGCTCCTCCCAGCCTTCCTCGGGCGGGCAGGCACGTCCGTCGATCACCCTGCCAATGGGCTGTAGGGTCAGTTGTGGTTCGTCATGGGTCATCGTCCCCTCCCAGGTAGATGTATTCCTGGTCGAACTGCCAGTCGGGAATGGCCTCCAGTTCGACCTCGATGCGGGGTCGTAGTGGGTCAATGCGCTTGACCAGGTGCACATCCACAACCCGGTTGTCGTCGACACCCAGGGCATCGCAGATGGCGTCCTGGGTAATCTTAAGGCCGCCGTCCAGATCGCGGCGCAAGGGCGTCTCGAAATAAAAGTCGATGAACAGGCCGATGAACCCCTGTCGCAGGAGAGCCACCAGGTCATCGCGGATGACCTGGTCCACCTGCAAGCGCCGGACGATGCGGCCCACCTCCTTTTTATAGTGGCGGCTGGCCTTGCTCAAGACCCGCCGGCCGCGCACCGTTGCGTATTGTTGGTTGATGCTGGGCGGCATCGGCAGCTCGAACCGCACTCGTAAAACCGCGTCACTGGCCATGGCCCGATTATAGCACATTTGTTCGAGACCGGCAAGTGGCAGCCGTGTGGACCCAAGACAGATTATACCACATCCCGGGCCCATGGGAAAGCAAAGTGCCGGGGGCCCTGAAGGAGGGTTCGAGCCGCTGCTACGAACACTGGATCGATGCTCCTGGTACTGGCGGCTCGACGTTTGTTCGATCTGGGATCTCCTGCTATAATGTTGGGTAGATCATGCGCGTCCATCTTGGGATGGATGGAGGGTGGGTCGTACCAGTGCTGATTGAGCAGGATGCAGCCATATCTTCAACAGCGCGGCCGGCCGCCCTTCGGGCACGGTTTCGAGCTCTGGCTGCGAAACCCCACCCCAGTAGCTAGAAGGAAACCCAGATCGTCATGCAGCAAAGTGAGAAAAGCCGGGGGAGTTGTCTCCTGGTCCACCGCGGAGCCGAGCCCCTAGAGGCCCTGGCGGTGGTCCTGGTCGGACAGGGCTACGAGTTGGCGCAAGTGCCTGACGCCGGGTCAGCGCTGGAGGCTCTGCAAGGCACAGGGGCCGATGTGATCCTGGTGAGTAGCAGCGCATCCCCGGCGGAGATCGAAGCGGTCGTCCAGGGTTTGGGAGCCGGACAGGATGCCCCGGCACCACCGATCCTGGCCGTCGTGCAGAGCGAAGAGGCAGACGTCGCGCCGCTGCTGGCAGCCGGTGCCGCAGATTGGCTGCGGGCGCCCTTCCGGCCGGACGAGGTGGTGGCCCGCATCGAACTGCATCGAGAGCGGGCCAGGCTTGGAGCACAGCAGGCGGCGAAGGAAGCGGAACTCCAGCGGGAACACGCGGCCCGAGTACAGGCCGAGCGGGCGCTGCAAGAGGCCGAGCAGAGCGGCCAGAACCTCGTAGAGAATCTGAGCGAGGCCATCTATACCGCCGACGCCCAGGGCGTCGTAACCTATATCAGCCCTGCCATCGAACGCCTATTGGGCTACGAGCCCTCGGAAGTCATCGGCCAGCCGACAATCCGCTTCATGCACGGTGTCGATCAGGTGCTTTTGCAGTCGCGCCTGGAGCGGATCCTGGCCGGCGAGAGCCTGGCCAACGAGTATCAGATGATCGCCCGGTCCGGCGAATTGCGTTGGATGCGTACCTCCAGCCAACCTGTCTTCTCTGAAGGGGAGGCGGTTGGCATGCAGGGGGTGCTGACCGACGTCACGGAGCGCAAAGAGGCTGAAGAGCGGATCCAGAAGCAAAACGACTTTCTGACCAGCGTCCTCGAGTCGCTGACCCATCCATTCTACGTGGTCGACGCTCACGACTATACGGTCGTCATGGCCAACTCGGCAGCCCGGTTCGAAGGCCGGTCCGGATCCACCACCTGCTACGCTCTGACCCACCGGCGCGACACACCCTGCGACCTGGATGATCACCCCTGCCCCCTACGGGAGATCAAGCGGACCAGGAGGCCAGCCAGCGTAGAACACATCCACTATGACGCCGACGGCAAGCCGCGCCACCACGAGGTGTATGGCTACCCGCTATTTGACGAAGAGGGCAACGTCGCCCGGGTAATCGAGTATACCCTGGATGTGACCGAGCGGACTGCAGCCGAGCAAGCCCTCCGCGACAGCGAACGGCGGTACCGGCAGCTCCTGCAGGCCCTCCAGGAGGGCATCTGGGTCATCGACGAGGAGCAACGCACCACGTTCGTCAACCCCCGCATGGCCGAGATGCTGGGCTATACGGTGGAGGAGATGGTAGGCAAGAACCTGTACTTCTTCCTGGACGAGCACGGTACCGAAGTGACCACGAGGAACCTGGAGCGGCGGCGGCGCGGCATCCGCGAGCAGCACGACTTTGAACTGATCCGCAAGGACGGCAGCCGGATCTATACCTCGATGGAGACCTCGCCGATCACCGACGAAGCAGGCAACTATGCGGGCGCCATCGCAGGCGTCCAGGACATGACGGAGCGCCGGCGGGCGGAGGAGGCGTTGCAAAAGAGCGAGGCGTTGCTCAGGGAGACACAGAGGCTGGCCCAGGTGGGGGGCTGGGAGCTGGATCTGGCCACGCCGGAGATGACCTGGACCGAAGAGGTTTACCGCATCCACCACGTGCCAGCCGGCTTTGAGCCCACCCTGGGCCAGGCCCTGGGGCTATACCATCCTGAGGACCGGCCCGAGCTAGAGCGGGCCATCGAACGGGCCAAAGCGACCGGCGAACCCTGGGACCTTGAGCTGCGGCTGGTCACGGCGCAAGAGCAAGAGATCTGGGTCCGGTCCATTGGCCGGGCCGAGCTGCAAGACGGGCGGGTCACCAAGCTCTCGGGCACGTGCCAGGATATCACCGAGCACCGGCGGGCTCAAAAAGCGCTGCGGGAGGCCGCAGCGGCCGCGGAACGTAGCCGCCTGGCACGGGACCTGCACGACTCGGTGACCCAGGCGCTCTTTTCGGCCAGCCTGGTGGCCGAGGTGCTGCCCCAGGTCTGGCGCCGCAGCCCAGCGGAAGCCCAGCGCGGCCTGGAGGAGCTTCGGCTGTTGACACGTAACGCACTGGCTGAGATGCGGACCTTGCTCTTGGAGCTGCGGCCGACCGCCTTGGTCCAGGGCAGACTCAATGAGCTTCTCTGGCAACTAACCGAGGCGACCACTGGCCGGACGCAGTTGGTACCGGTGTTGAACATCGAGCCCGTCCCCAAGCTGCCGCCCGAGGTGCAGGTCGCTTTTTACCGGGTGGCCCAGGAGGCACTGCACAACGTGGTCAAACACGCCCGTGCCAACGAGGTGAGCGTGGGCTTGAACGGCTCGCTGCGGCCGCCGGACGAGGGAGATGACCGCTGGCGGGGACAGCTGACGTTGAGCGTGAGCGACGACGGCCAGGGCTTTGAGCCGAAACAGGCCGAGCCAGACTGCCTGGGCCTGGCGATCATGCGCGAGCGGGCCGAGAGCATCGACGCTGCGTTGACGATCGCACCCCAAGTGGGAAAGGGCACGCAGGTGAC
>JAMJFU010000239.1 GCA_023544525.1 Anaerolineae bacterium
GGCGGGCTCCCCTGCCCGAGATACCTCCCAGGTGTCCTGACTGTGGTTCACTGGCCCGGCCGGACGTGGTCTGGTTCGGCGAGTCGCTGCCCCGGTGGGAGCTGGAGGCGGCGTTCGAGGCCGCCCAACGCTGCCAGGTCATGCTCGTGGTGGGCACATCGGCCGTTGTTCAACCGGCGGCTTCGCTGCCTGTGGTGGCCCTGGATCAGGGTAGCCACGTGGTAGAGATGAACCCGCAATCGACGCCCCTTTCAGGGCTGGTCGATGAGGTCGTCCGCGCGCCGGCAGCGCAGGCCCTGCCTCGCTGGTGGCACGAGTGGCAGGTTGGCGCGGGCGGGTAGGACCGAAAAGTAGGCATTCCGGCCTATTGACAAATCTACCCAAAGCGGGTATACTGGGATCAGTAGATGGGAGGGAAAACGTTTGCCCCGCACAGGACTGTGCGCTACCAAACTACAAGCAAGTCTCAGACGCCAGGGTTGTACTATGCCCTGGCGTTTCTGTCTGTTTACCCCTTTGGACAGCCCATTGGGCTACAGAAAGATCTCATGAAGAGGAGGCGCATATGGATTCAGGAATGATTGGCAAGATCCAGAAGTCGAAGCTCTATGCCGAGGAGCCGGAGCGCATCCGTTTCGACAGGTTCCAGGTCTCCTTCCAAGGCACGAACTCCAGGCACAGGGTGGTCTATGACGAGGGACATTGGAGTTGCACCTGCAATTTCTTTGCCACCCGTGGTGTGTGCAGCCATACGATGGCCATGGAACGCCTTCTGGGCGTGATGTTGCCACCGGAGGCGATGGCACCGGTCGAACCGGCACAAGCTTGGGCATAACTCTCTGATCCAACAGCGGGGGATGGCCTCGGCTCATCCCCCGCTTTTCTGATCCTCTATCCGTCCCCGCAATCCCCTCTCTGACAGGCCTATCACGTGCACAGAGCTGAAGGTATTAGCCAGGCCTGGAGGGCCAGGCGCCTGCACACGCAGGTAGTTGTCGGTCAATCCGCTCCAGACGCAACGGCCGTCGCGCTCCTGGCAGGACTCCCATAGCACGCTCACACGTTCGCCGATGAACTGCTGCCGAAAGGCGCGGCTACTGGCCGCGGCAACTTGGCGCATCGCCCTGGCCCGCCCTACCTTGACCTGGTGGGGCACCTGGCCGGGCATCCCGGCCGCAGGGGTGCCCTCCCGGATGGAATAGGGAAAGACGTGCAGCCGGGCAAAAGCCATCTCTTCCACGAAAGCCAGGCTTCGGGCGAAGTAAGCCTCCGTCTCGCCGGGGAAGCCGACGATCAGGTCCGATGTAACGGCCAGGCCGGGGATGGCCGCACGCGCCACGCGAACCAGGCCGGCAAACGCGGCGGTATCGTAACGGCGGCCCATGCGCTGCAAGGTGGCATCACAGCCGCTCTGCAGGGGCAGGTGCAGATGGCGGCATAGGCGTGGATCTCGCCACAGCTCGAGGGCCCGCTCCGGTAAATCCCAGGGCTCGATGGACGACAGGCGCAGCCGCTCTACGCTCGTCTCGGTCAGGATGCGCCCGATCAGTCCCCAGAGGTCGTGCTGCGCCCCCGGTTCACCCCGCCGGTCCTGCCCATAGGCGCCGATGTGCACCCCGGTGAGGACGATCTCGCGGTGACCGGCAGACAGGCGAGCGCCCACCTCCGCCAGGACCCGATCCGGCGGGCGGCTATGCTGCGGACCCCTGGCCACGTGGATGATACAGTAGGTGCAGGCATTGTCGCAGCCATCCTGGATCTTGACCAGGGCCCGGGTGCGAGCCAGTGGCCGCCCAGGCGTCTCCAGCCCGAGCCGGAGTGGACTCGCCTCAACGGCGGATGCCGGTGGCAGCAACGCCACCAGATCCGCTTTGGCCTCGTTGCCGACGAGCAGGTCCACGCCGGGCAGGTCCGATAGCTCACCGGGCGACAGCTCAGCGTAACAGCCGGTGACCGCCAGGCGCGCCTCAGGGTTCTCGCGGTGCAGGCGGCGCAGTGCCTGTCGCGATTTCTGGGCGGCAACGTGGGTCACAGCACAGGTATTCAGGACGGCCAGGTCTGCCTCAGCCACAGAGAGCACCACCTGGTGTCCTGCCTGGGCCAGCCGGCCGGCCAGGGCGTCCATTTCTGCCTGGTTTAGCTTGCAGCCCAGGCTACTGACGTAAATGCGCATCGTTCTCTCCGGGCGCATTCTACCATAGCGGCAGGCTGGTGTAAAGGATCCGGCCGGAATTGGCCCCTCCCCTGAGAAAATGGTATAATGTCGCCGAGCCGGGGCGGATCGCCAGCCCCGGTAGCTATTAAGGGGCCCGTTCCAGTTGGGCTCTTGGAGGGGGGACTAAGGGATTTGACTGCCGTGGCAGAACCTGCCTGGAAACACTATCTCAGCGACTACAACGAGGGGCTCGGCCTGGTCTACGAGCGCTTTGTGCTGAACGACTTTTTGCTGGGCCTCAGAAAGCAGTACGGCCTCGAGTCGGTACTGGAAGCCCCCCTCTTTGGCATGGCCGGTGTTTCGGGCATCAACAGCGTGGCCCTGGCCAAAGCTGGAGCCCAGGTCACGCTGGTGGACGATCACGCCGAGCGGTTGGCCGCGGTCGAGCGGATCTGGGAGGAGCTGGGGCTGGCCGCCCGCTTTGTGCAGCATGCCGATTGGCAGCATTTGCCCTTTCCGGATGGGAGTTTTGACCTGACGTGGAACTGGGCTGCCCTGTGGCATCTGTCCGATGGATCGCCCGGCACGGTCGAGCGGCCGGCCGCGCTGCTACGAGAACTCGCCCGCGCCTCAGCCAGGCTGGTCTTTGTGGCCATGCCCAACAGGGTTCAGGTCGGCTACCTGCTGCGCAAGTACGTCCTGGAGCGTGACTTTGTGGAACATGTCGACGAAGGGTGGGCGGACATTGGCCGGGTTCGCCGCATCCTGGAAGGCGAGGGCGTGCGCATCGTGCATCAGGGTGTGCTGGATGTGCCTCCCTGGCCGGATACCGTCATGCCGGCTTCGGAGGTGCTGCAGCGGCTGGGAATTCGCTCGGAGAAGCTGAACGAGCGGTTCAGCGGCGACACCTGGGAATGGAGCACGATGGCCTACTACCTGGGCGAGCAGCCGGACCTGTACGAGCGGGTGATGCGCTATGCCTGGCTCGACCGGGCGCGGCTGCCTTGGTGGATCAAGGCGGTTTGGGCTCACCACCGCTTTGTGGTGGGGGTGAAAGGAGACTGAGGAGAGCCAGCCTCCGGGTGAGTGCCGGGCCGTGCGATCTCGAGTGGCACGCTGGGGTGCTCTCCCATGGAATCTGGCTTGACCGGATATGGGACAACGTTGGCAACGCCGGAAACGAACGCACATCGCCGTTCTGGCCGTCTATCTCGTGTTGGCAGTGGCTGCCACCTGGCCATTGGTCCGCCACCTGGGCAGCCACGTGCCGGGCAGTTACACGTGGGCCTTTGACGAATACACTTTTGTGTGGAACAGCTGGTGGTTCCGCTACGCGCTCCTGGACCTGGGGCAGAATCCTTTGTACTCGACGCATACATTCTATCCCCTGGGCATCAGCCTGGTCCTCTATACCTACAACCTCTTCAATGCCCTGATCTCCCTTCCCCTCCAGCCCTTTCTATCTTTGCCCACCATCAGCAACCTGAGCTTTCTCCTGGCGACGGTACTCAGCGGCTATGGCGCATTCCTGTTGATCGGATATCTTTTGCGCCAGGTCGGGACAGCAGCGGGTCATGAGCGGGAACGGGCAGGGCCTGAACAGGGTACTGAGGACGGCAACCGGTCCAGCCTCGCACTGGTCTCAGCCTTCCTGGGTGGCCTGATCTATGCCTTTGGCTCCTATCGCATGGTATATGCGGCCATGGGCCACTATGACATGTGGAGCACAGGCTGGATCCCCTTCTTTGCCCTGTATTTGGTGCGCACAGTGCGCCAGCCGGGATGGCGGAATGCCATGATGGCCGGGCTGTTCCTCTTTCTGGCCATGCTGGCCGAGATGATCTTTGGCGTGTTCCTGGCCATGCTGGCCTTAATCCTCCTGGCCTTCCTCCTGGGGCGCCAGGCCCGCCGCCAGATCGCCGGAGGTTGGCCAGCGCTTGCCAAACGGCTGGTCGTGTTGGTGTTGGTGGCGGGCGTGCTGTATGCGCCGCTGCTGGTGCCCATCCTCCGCGAGATGTTTGGCGGCTACGAACTGGCAGGCTGGGGCGACGCCGAAAAACTGTCGGTGGACCTGGTGGGGTTGGTGACACCGACGGCGCTGCATCCCCTGGGCGGGGAGTGGGTGACAACCCTGCGCCAGACACTGGAGGGCACGGCCCGCTTCCGCGATGTAAACACGGTCTTTTTGGGGTGGGCAGCCCTGGCCCTGGCCGTAGCCGGCACGATCCGCTACCGCCGGCAGCTGGCAGCCTGGGCCGCCAGTTTCCTGGTCTTTGTGTCGTTCAGCCTGGGACCGCTGTTGCAGGTCAACGGCAGGTCGACGTTCGACCTGGATGGGCTCCTGGTCAACGTGCCGCTGCCCTTCATTGCCCTGCATTATCTGCCGGTGGTCAAAGCCAACCGCGTTCCTAACCGCTTTAGCGTGGTGCTCATGCTGGCCCTGGCGGTCCTGGCGGCGTTCGGCGCCTACTGGGTCCTCAGCAAGCTGGCGGGCCGCCGATGGCAGGCAACGCGCTGGTTCGTCGCTCCCGCCGCTGTGCTCCTGGCAGCCTTGCTGCTTTTTGAGCACTGGTCGGTGCCCCTGCCCCTGACCGATGCGCGCATTCCGCCGGTCTATGAGCAGGTGGCGGCAGAGCAGGGTGATTTTGCCATCCTGCAACTGCCCATGGGCTGGCGCAACAGCTTTGGCGTCCAGGGAGCCGAGAGCACCCAGACCCAATATTACCAGACCTACCATCACAAACGGTTGCTCTCGGGCAATATCTCGCGCAACCCCCCGTTCAAATTCGAATACTTTGCGCGACAGCCCATCCTGGAGTCGCTGATCGCCCTCGAGACCTATGAGCAAGTCGACGCCGAGCGCCGCGCGGCGGACCGTGCTGTTGCGGATGAATTCGTCGCATTCTATGACATCCGCTACGTCGTGGTCGCGCCCGGGGTACCAGGGCGGCCACCCTACGTAGACACCCGCGACGAGGCCGTGGCCTACGTGGAAGAGGTGCTGCCCCTGACCAAGGTCACCGACCGGGATGGCTGGCTCCTATACCGGGTGGAGCAGCCAGCCCAGGCAGCAGGCTATGCCGTTGACCTGGGTTCCTCTGACACACTGGCGCTGCAAGCCCTGGGGGAGGGCTGGAGTGATGACGAAGAGATTCAGGGCGCAACCGCCCGGTGGGCCGTGGCCCAGGGGGCGCAGTTTTTCCTGCCCTCAAGTCCCCTGGGGAGCACATCCGGCGATGGAACGGCCAGCTACGAGCTGCGCGTGCGGCTGCTGCCCTTCGATTATCCGGGTGCCGACGTGCAAAGGGTCACCCTTTACGCCAACGGTGAGCCCCTGGGAACGTTACAGCTCTCGCCCGGCTGGGCGGAGTACGGCTGGTCGGTGCCCTCGGCTGTGCTGAGGAACGGGCTCAACGACCTGCGCTTCGAGTTCGGCCGGCTCGATGCCCCTGCCGAGGTGCTGCCGGGCAGCGGGGCCATCGGATCCACCGGTGTCCAGGCGCCGGTCGCCATCGAGGTCAACAGCGGCGGGCCGGCTGGTTTTGCCTACATCACGGTCGAAGGTGAGGCTGGTAACGAGGATGGTTCGCTGCACAGCCATGGCTATAACGTGGCGATAATCGACGCCAGGACAGGCCGGTTGCTGCAACGCCAGGGCTTTGATACGACCTCGGGGGGCAGCCAGGCACAGGCTGCGGCGCTGGTGGCCTTTATGGATGCCATCCCGGCGGGGCGGATCGTGGCCGTGGCCATGCAGGGAGACGGAGACGCCAACCTGACAGCCGAAGCGGTGGCGGCTTTGCATGCCATCGGCGGTGAGGCGGATCCTCGCGGCAGTGACGGCTGGTCGCACGCCATCATTGGGGTCAAAGGGGCCGCGCCCGGGACGGCCCTGGAGGCTGCCGGGCCCGAAAATGGCTGGGTCAGGGCGGCACCCGATCGCAGGACGCTGGCCGTTGCGGTGGACAGCCTCTGGTGGGAGCAAGCTCAGTGAGCAGGAAGACACAAGAAGGAAGTCAGGAGCCGCGGAGGCTGGCCCGAGGCGAGGAGGCACACTGCCTGGGGGCACTGCATCTGACCGCAGCGGATTATCGCCGGATGGTATCGCACAGGGCAGGATGAGGGTTGTGAAACGCGCTGCCCTCCTGGACGTGTTGCTGGCGCTGGGTCTCGGCGGGGCTGCCTTCGGCCTTTACCTGGCCACGCTTGCGCCTACCGTGCTCGCCGGCGATGGCGGCGAGTTCCAGTTTGTGCCCTACCTCCTGGGCGTGGCGCATCCTACCGGCTATCCCTTCTACTGCCTC
>JAMJFU010000023.1 GCA_023544525.1 Anaerolineae bacterium
CCCTGTGCCGTTTCTTACGTTGCTCCCGGTTCGCCTTCGAACGCTTTTATGCGAACCTGCCTACTGCTCGAGTGTGACGAACTCGTAGTAGTCCGCGCCAACCGGCTGGGGTATATAACCGCTGACCGCGTTCGAGAACAGCAGCGGCGTGTTGTTGTGCACCACCCACAGGCGGGCGACGTCGTCGTGCAGTAGCTGCTCGATCTCCTTATAGGCCTGCTCACGCTCAGCGCGGTCCGGATTGACCGCTGCCTCATAGCAGAGGGTGGCCACTTCCTGGTTGGCGTAATAGCCCTCGCGCGCATCCGGCTCCTTGACCTCGTCGGCCGAGCTCAGGCCGCCCCAGAAGTAGTTGTGGAAGTTGTCAGGGTCGCCGTTGTCACCGCCCCAGCCCAGCTGGTAGAGCCCAACTAGCCCACCGGTGCGCCGTAGGCCAAGATAGGTCGCCCAGTCACCGGCCAGCTCGAGCTGGACGTTGATGCCAGCCCGGGCCAGGTCAGCAGCCATGGCCTCACCGATCTCTTTGGGGCTCGGGTAGTAGAAGCGGGTCACCGGCATGTAGTACAGCCGCAGCGGGATCTTGGTCCCGGCGGCATAGACGACGCTGCCCTCAGAATCCAGGATGTCCTGGGCGACGGTCACCTCGCTGATGCCATCGGGGAAGCCGGCGTCAGCCAGGTACTGCTGGGCCAGCTCAGGATCGTAGGGCCAGTCCTCGATGGCGTCGTTGTGGCCCCAGACGAGCGGTGGCAGGAAGTTGGTGGCCACTTCGCCATAGGTGCCATAGAAGTTCTCCACCAGTCCCTGGCGGTTGATGGCGTGGGCCACAGCCAGGCGGAAGTTGATATCACGCATCTCTTCGACAGCGTAGCTGAAGGCCAGGTAGCCCGTGTTCAGCGCCGGGCGGGCCTCGACGTACAGATTGGGATCGGCATCGGCAGCCATGATGTCCTCGGCCGTCGCCTGCTCCAGGGCGTGGATGTCGCCAGCCCTCAAGGCCAGGTAGCGGGCCGAGTCGTCGGGGATGACGCGCCAGACGACCTCGTCGATCGTCGGCCGGCCACCCCAGTAGTCGTCGTAGGCTTCGACGGTGATGTGGTCACCCTCGACCCACTCGACGAACTTGAAGGGGCCTGTGCCCACGCAACCCGACGACGGCAGCCCATAGTCCTCGCCGTACTGCTCGATGGCGGCCGGGCTGGAGATGGCAAAGATGTCCATGGCCAGGTTGGCCAGGAAGGGCGCCAACGGCGCATTCAGGACGAACTTGACCGTATAGTCGTCGACCTTTTCGACAGCGGTGATGACGCTGCCATCATCAAAGCCGAACCACATGTACTCGTAGTATTCGAATACCTGGCTCTCAAAGTGGTACGGGTTGTCGGTGAAGCGCCAGCGCTCAAAGTTAAAGACCACGGCGTCGGCGTTAAAGTCCGTGCCGTCGTGGAACTTGACACCCTGGCGCAGCGCGCAGGTCCACTCGGTGCTGTCCTCGTTGGCCGTGCACTCGGTCGCCAGCGCGGGGATGGGCACTGTGGAGCCGGGCTCGTACTGGTACAGGGGCTCCAGGCACTGCCCAGTGACGCGGAAGCTCTCGCCGTCGGTCACGATGGCCGGGTCAAGCTGGACCGAGTCGCCGCCGCGGCCAAAGATGAACGTGCCACCTCCACCAGCGGCTGGGGGCTCGGCCTCGCCAGGGGCGATCAGCGTGGTGATGTCAATGCCGTAGAACTCGAGCGACAGCTCGGACAGCGTGCCGTCGCCGTGCATCTCGGCCAGGATTTCGTTCAGCCTGGCCAGCATCTGATCCGAAGGGCCACGGGCCTTGTCCAGGGCAAAAGCCAGCGGCTCATAGAAGGCCGGCGTGCCCACGTATTTGAGGGGCACCTGCTGGTCGATGGCGTTCTGGATCGTCGGCTGGGCCGACATGACCGCGTCCAGACGCACCCCATCGCCCAGGGCCAGGTCCTCGATGGCCTCAGCGTCGGTGGCGTAGGGCTGCACGTTGATGCCCGCGGGCGGATCGTACATGATCTGCCCGCCCATGATGGCCAGCGTACCCTCGAGATATGCCTCGTAGGTCGTTGCTGTACCAAGGCCGACCGTCTTGCCTGACAGGTCCGCAACGTCAGTGATAGTCGTATTGTCCCTGTGGACAGCGAACGAGGCCGGCGTGTAGTAGTAGGGATCGGTGAACCACAGGATCTCTGCCCGGGCTTCCGTGGGGGTCATGGAGCCGATGCTGACATCCCAGCGACCGCCCCAGTTGCCGGCGGTGATGAGATCCCAGTCCGGGGTCACGAACTCGACTTCGACGCCCAATCGCTCGGCAACCTCTTCAGCCACCTTGACATCAAAGCCATCCAATTCTCCCGCATCGTTGATAAAGCTCTGCGGTGCATAATTGGGGTCAGTAGACACGACCAGCTTGCCGGCTGCCATGACTTCGTCGAGCAAGTCCTCTTCGCCAGGCTCGGGCGGTGTGGTCGGCTCTGCAGCCGCTTGGGTTGCCGTCGGTTCGGCTTCGGGTTCAGGCGTGGGCCCACAGGCGGCCAACATGGTGCCGACCAGGGTAAAGATCAGCAGCATCGTCAATACTGCGCGTTTACTAGACATACGGATCTCCTCCTTCATCTGATTGAGTTTCAAATGCATTCAGTAGCCTACTGCGGTCTGTGTACGTCCTTGCCAATCACCTCCTTTCCAAGCTGATAAGCCAGGAGACGGGCACCACGATGGGGCAAACTTGATGTCCGTCCTACTCTGCGCGGATACATGGATGTCGGAAAGTTGCACACGCGAGCGACCCTTCCCTAGCAGTTGAAAGGCATTGGTAAGTATAACAAAGGAAGTGGTTTCTGTCAAGGCAACGCCGCGTCTGCCGAACGGCGGCTGTCAAAGTCAGGTGTGACGCGCTTTCCATGCAATCACGGCGGACCACGACCTTTTCACCTGCCGCTTCTACCGGCCGGCGGCAACAGACGAGGGCCTTGCACCTTGCCCATAGCTACTTTGACAGAGCCCTGCGACCGTCCCAACCTCGCAGGTGCGTTGCATCTGAATCTGTGGTACAATCGGGCAGGGACGGACTCCTTTCCAACGTGAGGGCGGCCCAAGGCGCCGTCTGGAACGTGAGGCGACGATCATGCCTGCGAGACCGCAGGAGCAGCCACGTACTGAAACGCTGCTGGAGATGGGCTGGCTACTGGCAGCCCTCCTCGTGCCGCTCGGCGTCGACCTGTGGGGACAGCAGCCCTTCGAGCTGCCCAAAGCGGTGGCTCTGCGCAGCCTGGCCTGGCTCCTGACTGGGGTCTGGCTGGCTGATTGCTTGATCCGGTGGCGCTCGCCCTGGCGCGAGCTTCGGGGCAATCCCCTGCTCTGGCCGGCGCTGGCCCTGGCTGGCGTCCACGTCGCGGCCACGGCCTTTGCCGCCGACCGCGGCCTGAGCCTGTGGGGCAGCTACGAGCGCGCCCAGGGCGCCCTCACCCTGGTGAGCTACGTCCTCCTGTTCCTGGTCGTGTCAGCGCGGTTGCGAACCCTGGACCAGGCACGGCGGCTGCTGGCAGCCCTGGTCTTCACAGCCGTACCTGTGACAGCCTTGGGGCTGGCTCAGGCAGTCGGCTGGGACCCGGCCGGCCTGGTCAGCAACGCCCGCTCGCCGCTCTACACCACACTTGGCCGCTCCAACTTCACCGGGGCCTACCTGGCCCTCCTCCTGCCCCTGACAGTTGCGCTTGCCGTCACCACCACACGGCGCTGGCTGAAACTCGCCGGTGGCGCGCTGCTGCTGGCCGGGTTGGCCGTCATCGCCCTGACCCTGGCCCGGGGTGCCTGGCTGGCGGCGATAACCGCGTTGGGCACCCTCGCCCTCCTCTGGTTCTGGCCAAAACTCTCCCGGCGCGCGCGCCTGGCGACCCTCGTCGCCGGGCCGGTTGGCCTGGCCGGCGGCCTGGGCCTCACCCTGTGGCTGGGCCGCCAGGGCGGTTCCGAGGCGGCCCGACTGACCATCTGGCGGGCCACCCTCGAGCTCGTCAGCCGGCGCCCCTGGCTGGGCTACGGCCCCGACGCGCTGGGGATCGTCTTTCCCCGCGTGTATCCCCCGCAACTGGTCTACTACCAGGGCAGGGGACTGGTTGTGGATCGCGCGCACAACCTGTTCCTCGACTGGGCTGTGACCGCCGGCCTGCTCGGCCTGCTGGCCTGGTTCGTCCTATTCGCGGCCTTTTTCCACATCGGCTGGCGCGCTGCGCAGGCGACGGTCGACCCCAAGCGGAGGCTCCTGCTGGCCGCTTGCCTGGCGGCAGTCGCCGGCAACGCCGCCGGCAACCTGGTCAGTTTCGACGTCACCGCCACGGCGGCCGCCACCTGGTTGCTGCTGGCCCTGCTCCCCTCTCTGCGGCGAGGGGAAGACCGGCTCCAGGGCGACGATCCCCTCCTCACCCCGGCCCTCCCCTCCCGCGCGAGGCCAGGTTGGCTGCCCCCGCTCGCGGCCGGCCTGCTGCTCGGGGGCGTGGCCTGGGCCGTGCTCCAGCTCAACGTCCGGCCGCTCGCCGCCGACGTGGCCGCCCGGACCGCCGCGCGCCGATCGGAGGCCGGCGACCTGCCAGGGGCGATCGATGCCCTGGAACAAGCCACCCGCCTGTGGCCCGCCGAGCCGGTCTATCATCAGCAGTTGAGCTGGGCCTATCTCCAGCAAGCCTTTGTCCAGGATCCCCTGCCCTGGCTGGAGCGCGCCGAGGCGGAGTTGCTGGCAGCACTCGAGCGACGCCCGGGCGACCATCGCATCTGGGCCGCGCTCGGCGAGTTGTACGGACTTTGGGGCAACCACTGGGAGCCAGCCAGGCTCCCCCTGGCCCACGACGCCTATCGCCGGGCGACGGCGCTCGCGCCCAATCATGCCATGCTCTACACCGCCTGGGGCATGGTCTACCTGGAAGGAAGCGACCTTGCCGCGGCCGCCGCCAGGTTCCGGCAGGCTGTGGCCCTGGATGCCACCGACGGCCACGCCTTCACCCACCTGGGCGACGCCGAGCTGGCCCGGGGACACGTCGAAGCGGCCCTGGCAGCGTATCAGCAAGCGGTGCATTGGCAGCCTGAATCGGTGCCCGCCTACCTGGGCCTGGCCGCCAGCCACTGGCGCCTGGGGCGGCGTGACGCAGCCGCAGCAGCCTTGCGCCGCGCCTCACAGATCGACCCAAACCATCCGACGATCCAGGCGCTGCGGGCCGAGATGGACCGGCAGCCCTGAAGCCGGCCGGGGAAAGGAGGCAGCCTATCGAACAAAACGTTGCGGGCCGCACGGATCGAGCCGAATAGCAAACAACACAAGGAGGCAATCGATGGACACTCGAAGGTTGTGGATGGTTGTCGCGGTAGCAGCCGCAATGGTCCTCGCCGCAGGCGGAGCGGCAGCGCTACCCGGCGCCCTGGCGCCGGAGGCCACGGTAGATAATCAGATCAACTACCAGGGGCGCCTGACCGACCCCATGGGCAACCCGCTCGACGGGACCTATCCCATGCAATTCCAGCTCTACGACGATGCGCTGGCCGGCGTCAAGTTGTGGGACAGTGGTGTGTTCAATGTGCAGGTACACGATGGTGCGTTCAGCACCCAACTGGACATACCCGCCTACCACTTTGACGGGAGAGGGTTGTGGCTGCGCATCTACGTCGACGGCGACTGGCTGACCCCCCGCCAGGAGTTGCTCCCGGTACCCTATGCCCTCAACCTGCGGCCAGGGGCCGAGATGGAAGCCAACGCGCCGGCCAACTGGGTCTTCCGGGCAACCAACACCAGCTCCATGGCGACGGGCAGCGCCATCTGGGGAGCAGCGGCCACAGGCAGCGCTGTCTATGGCAACTCGGCCGGTGGCTACGGGCTACGTGGCTACAGCGAGACAGGCAATGCCTTGGTCGCCAGCAGCAACACCAAGACCGCCGGCGTCTTTGATAGCAACCAGGGTTACGGCATCCGCGTGAACGCGGACGGCACCGACCACTGGGACCACGCCGGCTATTTTACCTCCAATAATGGCTACGGCGTCTATGGCGTCAGCGCCCAGAACTATGGCGTGCGCGGCGAGGGGACTGTGGGGGTGCGCGGCATCGGCAACTCCAGCGGCGTGTCCGGTTCCAGCAGTAGCGGCGATGGGGTCTCCGGCTGGAGCAACACCTTGTCGGGCGTGTATGGCACGAGCAACACCTACCGCGGTGTGGAGGGCAACACCTGGAACGCAACCCACAACTATGGCCTCTACACCAACGACAACATCTACTCGCTCAACTACCACACCACGGGGGCCATCATGAATGTGGCCCAGAACAGCGGCGACGAGCCGCTGGAGCCGGGCGACGTGGTCGTCTTTGCCGGCGTCGTCGAGCCGGTGGACCCCGGCGGCCCCCTGGTCGTCCAGGTGGCCAGGGCTTCGTCAGCCAATAGCCCGGCCGTGGCCGGCGTCGTCCACAGCCGCTTCAACGTCGAGTCCGTGCTGGAGGGCACCCGGCCCGAGCCCGGCTCCGGCCGGGAAGCCCAAGAAACGACCCTCGACGGCCCGGTGCCGCCCGGCGAGCACCTGCTGCTCGTGGTGCAGGGGCCGGCCCGCGTCAAGGCCAGCGCCCTGGCGGGTGCCATCCGGCCTGGCGACCTGCTGAGCAGCGCCGCGGAAGCCGGCTACGCGACCAGGGTCGACACAGCAGCCCCCGGCACCGTCTTTGGCAAAGCCCTTGAGTCGCTGGCAGCCGATCGGGATCAGATCTATGTCTTTGTCACCTTACATTAGGAGGGCGCGATGCGTCGAAAATCCTTGATCCTGGCATTCGGCCTGGTGCTGCTGCTGGCCGTTCTGACCATCGGCGGCGCCGCGCTGGCTCAAACCTCATCCAACTATAACCTGGAATGGCACGTCATCGGCGGCGGCGGACGGCCGGTTAGCTCGGCCCGCTATGTCGTGCACAGCACAATCGGGCAGGGCTCGGCCAGCCTCTTCTACCTGACTGGTGAGCACCATCGCCTCGCCGCCGGGTTCTGGGCAGTGGCCGGCGTGAGCGGCCCTTACCGCATCTACCTGCCTATCGTGATGCGCAATGCGCCGTAAACCAGGGCGTCCGGCTCAACCCGGCCTCTGAGGACGCGCGGGACCCGATCCGGGGCAAGGGCCCCCTGGAACCGGCAGGCTGCGAGGTGCACGTGTGAGCCATCGCCTGCCTCTTCCCGGCACCGGGCTTGCACCGGCCTGCAGCAGCTTGCGAGGAGTCTGTCACCCATGCATGACGCTGCGTCAAGTCAGCTTGCTCTTTGACCAGTCCCCTTGGACCGTCATCACTAAGGCAGCTGGTATCAGACGCATACGACCGCTGAGATGGGTCATGGACGCTTGGAGAGACGTACTCTATGGCTGGACCGAAATGGCCGGCGCCTTCCGACACGATGGATCATCCATTGACCGGGCGCTTGCCCTCCTCGGGGTCGCTTCTGGATGACCTTGACAGGACCGTGGCTTCTGCCGGAGGGCGGTTGCATTTGGACGAGAACAGGTGCAGTTCAAATCGGTCACTCATCTGGCGCCGAGTCGGCTCCCAGCGCGTCGAGGCACAGCTCAACAGCCTGCCGGTAGCTCTCCTCAGCCTCCAAGGAAAAGCGCACAAAGTCTGCGTTGGTGCGCCCGCCTGAGACGTAGAACGCCAGGGCGCCCAGATAGGTGCGCCACCGGATCGAGCTGCCCCGCAGGGTGCCGTCGGCCCCTACCAGGCGAAAAGGATGCTCCGGGCCAGCGATCACAAACTCTCCCGGTAGATCAAACGCCGAAGCGCGCAGGATCGTTCGCAGGGCCTCCGCATCTTCGTCCGCCGTACTGGGGTCTCCCAGATCGAAACCCGCATCAGCCAGGGCCGACGGACGCAGGACAAAGCCCCAGCGCCGGACGGCATAAACACAGCCAGGCCATCCCACCCGCACGGGCGGGCACACCGCCTCGAGGCCAACCGGCACACGCACCGTCACCCTGTGCTCCGAGAGGGCCCCCTGCGGGCTGACACTGAAGTAGGTGGCTTGCCAGTCCTCGGTGGGATACCGCCCCGCCGAGTTGTCCACCACCGTGGTGCCCATGGGCGCCCGGCTCTCTCGCAGCGCATCCGCCAGCCGGCCGTTTGCTTCCACCGCACCGTCCCATCCAGGTCCTGCTGCCATCATCGATCACACTCACTATAGCGGATTACGGCCTCGGCGATGAGCCGGGCCACCTCCAGGCGAAAGGCCCAGCGCTTCGGATCCGCACTGACCTTCTCTTCCCATGCCTCGTAGCCGCCCGCTGCCTCGATCTCGGGCCCAAAGCGGTCGGCCGTCTCGAATTCCAGCCCCTCACACGCACGGTAGCCCAGCCGAAAGCCATCCTGGCCCTCCCCGGCCCAGTTCAGGAGCAACAGCGGCCACTCGGCGTCGACGCCGACCGTCCGCTCCCGCGAGCGCCGCAGCAGGGCCTCACCGGCCTGCCGCGACAGCCCTCGCGACCCGGCGCCGATGTCCCATGCCTGCCCTGTGGCCAGGGCAAAGACGCGGTTGAACAGCGGCTCCGTCTCGCGCTGGTAGGGCGGGTGGCTGGCCCAGGCGCGGGCTGTGCGCCCCAGCACCAGCAGGTCATACTGCGGCAGGCCGGCAATGAGGTCCTCCAGCTCCCCCAGGTGGCAGGCAGCCCAGTGGAGGGCGCGGTCAAAATCGCACATGTGCAGGTGGGAGGTCTTGGTCCGGAGGCCAGCCCGCAGCGCAGCCCGGCGCACGACGCCGATGCGGTAGATGCCGGCCGACCTGCCCGTGTCGACCACCACATGTGCAGCGTGCCGGCGCAAGAGGTCCAGGATGGCGTGGTGGGTCTCATTCGAGCAGTAGGCTACGATGGCCGCGTAACGCTGCGCCAGGACCGGCAACTGGGCCGCGGCCAGCTCGACCAGCCGTTCGTCCGGCTGGTGAAGGGTCACCGTCAGCGTCACGCGTCTGTCGTCCACCATTCGTCTCACCATCATCGATTATATAGGGACAGGGTACCTCCTGTCAATTCAGGGAGCGCGGGTGCAGGGCCCTGTCAAAGTCGTCCAGCCGCCCTACTCTGCCATGCGTCCTGTCACCCTGAGCGGAGCGAAGGGTCTCCGCTGTGCCAGATCGAGATGCTTCGCTGCGCTCAGCATGACATATCTGCTGAGTCTGACGCGGCCCTACGTTGCAATCCTGCTGGTCCTCCACTGTATAGCGTAATGGCCAGGGAGACGGCACACTTCTATGATATTTTGACAATTCCTGCCGAATGTGGTACCTTGATGTCACGGCCCGATTCACTTCCCAGCCCGTCGGGCCACATCCGATAGCGAAACTGGTCGCGCTTTGACATGCGCCGCTTCCGTGGTATAATTGGCGCATCGGGCAGAGGAAGCCAGAATTCCCATGAAGCTAAAACTGCTGGTTGTTGATGACTCCCTAGATACAACCCTGGTCCTGAAGCGGGTCCTCCAACAGGAGGGGTATGAAGTCGAGGTTGCCCAGAACGGCGCAGAGGGCTTGCGGCTGGCCTTTGACTTTCGCCCAGATCTGATCCTCCTGGATGTGATGATGCCTGGCATGGACGGTTGGACCATGCTGAACCGGCTTCGCGAATTCACGGACGTGCCGGTCGTCATGCTCACGGCGGTGGGCGGTGAGGAGAGCCTGGTGCACGGCCTGGACAGTGGCGCGGATGACTATCTGACCAAGCCATTCAGCATGCACGAGTTGAAGGCCCGGATCCGTGCTGTCTTGAGGCGCAGCAGCCTCGATGCACGCACCGAAGATCGGGCGCTGCGCTTTGACAATGGCCAACTGGTCATCGACCCGCCCTCCCAACAGGTCACAGTCAGGGGTGAGCCGGTGGATCTGACGCCCACGGAGTACCGGCTCCTGCTCTGCCTGGCCTACAATGCGGGTCGAGTCCTCAACCCGGATCAAATCCTCGACCATGTCTGGGGCCCAGGGTACGAAGACAGTGTCGCCAGTGTCAAGCTCTACGTCTGGTATCTTCGGCGCAAGATTGAGGACGACCCCGGCAATCCGCGCTATATCCTCACCAAGCGGGGTGCTGGCTACTATATGGCCAGCCTGCCCTAAACCGCCATCTGGGGCTCTCGCTCCCTGATCCCTGCGCCAGCCAGCCTCCCCTGCGTACCTGCAACGTCTTTTGCGTCCCATCTATAACCAAATCCAGACCGGATACCAACTTCTCTCTAACCCATGCCTGCTATAATTTCTACACTTGGCATGGTGCCGGAGGTTTTGGGTTGGAGAGAAAGATCCTGTTCATCGGCAACAATCCAGCCGTGCGTGATTCTCTCAGCCACGCCTTATCTGGTCGGAGCCTGCGGGTGTTTACGGCCCGCGATGGGGTAGAGGGCTTGTTTCAGTTCGGCGTCGTCCAACCCCATGTCGTGATCCTCGACACAGACGAGTCGGACACGCTGCGGCGGCTTCGCTCGCTCTCTGCCGTGCCGATCATCGTCCTTGCCGACGAGACCTCTGGCCCGGAGAGCATCGGCCTCGGCGCCGACTTCTTTGTCCCCAGGCCACCAAACCTCCGCGAGTTGTCGGCCATGGTCCGGGCCACGTTTCGCAGGATCTGAGCCGCGGTATCATCTCCCAGCATTGCCCCCCGGTCGTGACCCGCCCGTGGCGCCTGAAGGTGACCCAGGCTCTACCTTTTACCAATTGTGTACATAGGGGTTGACCGATTCCCCTTCTTCCGGTAGAATGCGGGACATGGACCTATTCGATCACGTCCGCCAGAAGCGGATCGAGCATGAAGCGCCGTTGGCGGCGCGGATGCGGCCGTGCACGCTGGATGAGTTTGTCGGCCAGGAGCACATCGTCGGCCCAGGCCGGCTCTTGCGGCGTGCCATCCAGGCCGACCAACTGTCCTCGGTCATCTTTTACGGACCACCGGGCACAGGCAAGACCACCCTGGCAGCGGTCATTGCCAATACCACCAGCAGCCACTTTGAGACCCTGAACGCAGTGCTGGCCGGGGTGGCGGATATCCGCCGGGTCACGGCCGAAGCCCAAGAGCGGTCGGCCCTGCACGGCCAGCGGACCATCCTGTTCGTCGACGAGGTGCATCGCTGGAACAAGGCCCAGCAGGATGCCCTGCTGCCCTGGGTGGAGAACGGGACCGTCATCCTCATCGGTGCAACGACCGAGAACCCCTATTTTAGCGTCAACCGCCCCCTGGTCAGCCGCAGCCGGCTCTTCCAGTTCAGATCCCTGGAAGGCAAGGATCTGCGCGCCATCGCCCGCCATGCCCTGGAGGATCCCGAGCGGGGCTACGGTGCCCTGCAGGTCGAGGTGCACGACGACGCCCTCGACCACCTGGTCGACGTGGCCAACGGCGATGCCCGGGGCGTGCTCAACGCCCTGGAACTGGCCGTGGAGACGACGCCGCCGGACGACGAGGGCGTCATCCTCGTGGACATGGCCGTGGCCGAAGAGAGCATTCAGCGCCGGGCTGTGCTCTATGACAAGGACGGCGACTATCACTATGACACCATCAGCGCCTTCATCAAGTCGCTCCGTGGCTCGGACCCCGACGCGGCCCTGTACTGGCTGGCCAAGATGGTCTATGCCGGTGAGGATCCCCGTTTCCTCTTCAGGCGCATGCTCATCTTTGCCGGTGAGGACGTGGGCCTGGCCGACCCCAACGCGATGCGCGTGGTGGTAGCCTGCGCTGAGGCTTTCGACCGGGTGGGCCTGCCAGAGGGGCGTTTCCACCTGGCCGAGGCGACCCTCTACCTGGCGACGGCACCCAAGTCGAACTCGGCCCTGGCCTTTTTCGACGCCCTGTCGGCCGTGGAGCGGGAGCAAGAGGCTGACGTACCTCGCCACCTCAAGGATGCCAGCCGCGACAGCGAAGGCTTTGGACATGGCCAGGGTTACCTTTATCCGCACGCCTACCGCGATCACTGGGTGGCCCAGCAGTACCTGCCGGCAGCGCTTCAGGGCCGCACCTTTTACGATCCCAGCGACCAGGGCTATGAGCAGGCCATCCGTGACCAGGTGGCCCGTCGCCGCGAGGCCCAACTGGCAGCCATGGTCGAGAGCCAGCCGGAGGTGCTCACCTTTGCCCCTGGCGACCGCGACCATGATCGCTGGCTGCAGCGCACGGTGGGCAACGTCGGCGAGAGGCTGGGCCGTGTGCGCGACCGGGTGTTGGACAACGCCGAATTGCAGCGCCACCATGTCGTCTTGGACCTCAACGCCGGGAGTGGGCTGCTGGCTTGGGAGGTATTGCGGCGTGCGCCCGAAGGGGGCACCTGGGCTTTGGCCCGCGATCGGACGGCGGGTGAAGGTCTGCGACAGCAGGCTGAGCGCCTGCCCGCCCTGGCGCGTCCCACGATCCTCGTCGGTGATATGGAGGAGCTGCCTGAACTCCTGGAGCTTCGTGGCGAAGGGGAACTGCGCTTCGACGCAGCTGTCGGCCGCAACGCGCTGGGCTCGTTGGTGGACAAGGCGACGGCTCTGCGGCTGGTCGCAGGCCGGCTTCGACCTGGTGGCCGCCTGAGCCTCGCCGAGACAGTCGTCAGGGAAGCACAGAGGCTGTACGACCTGGTAGATCTATCGACGCTGGACCCGGACCTACGACGCCGGCTGGCGGAGGCCGAAGAGGCGATCTATGCCGATCCCGAGGACCCCCTGGTCAACTGGACGGCCGAGGATCTCAAGAGTGCAGTGGAGGCAGCAGGATACCGGGATGTCCACCTGGAAGAAGAGGTCCAGGAAGGGGAGGCGCTGGTCACCGCCTCGACACTCGATCGCTGGTTTGGGCCCGACCCAGACGCTGGGCGGCCGTCGTATGCCAGTCGCTTGCTGCGCCACCTGTCGGCGGGAGAGCTGAGCGAGGTGGAGGGCCTGTTCCGCCGCCAGTTGGCGGGCCAGGCTGTCCCCTGGCGATCATACCAAGCCTACCTCACAGGACAGTGCCCGGATAAGTAGGTTGGCAACGGTCCGCGCTCGCCCGGCACGCTCACGTTTCCAGGACGAGGGCTGGCAGATGGTCCTCCATCTCGGGGTGCTGGGCGAAATACTCCTCACGCAGCAGGTCCAGGATCAGGTTGTCGTGTAGCCGTCCCCCCTTGAAGATGGCTTGGCGCGTCCGCGCCGAGAGCTGAAAGCCCGACTTTTTTGCCAACTCGGCTGCCCGCGGATTGCCGCTGTGGGTCCACAACCGGACCACCCGGACGCCCAGCTCCTGGAACAGGAAGCGCAGCAGGATCTCCTGGGCATCCAGGGCAACGCCCGTACCCCAGAACGCCCTGGCGACGATAATGCCTATGGTCGTCGCGAAGCGGCGTTCAAGCTCTGTGTAGCTGATATATCCTGCCCGCTGGCCCGTGTCCTTGTGGATGATGACAAATCGCCCCTCGCGGGGGTCGTACGAGAACTCGCGCGCCTCGAAGCGTTTGGTGTACATCGGCTCTGTATAGTCCGGCGGGAGCGTCTTGCTCCAGGCCTGGGTTGCCAGGTCGTTGCGCATGGCCCGCACAAAATCCAGATCGTCGCGGCGCTCTTCCCGGAGTATGACCAGGTCTCCCTCAAGAGGCATCAGTACCACCTCCCTCCGGCTGCCATTCGGAGCGCAGCATGTCCAGGATCATCGTGTCAAAATACGCGCCGTGGCGGATGCCGGCACGGCGCATCCGTCCTGCCTGCTGAAAACCATGGCGGGCAGCGAAGGCCAGAGCTGCTGTGTTCCAGCTGGCGATCCACGCTGTGATGTTGTGAGCGGGTGTCTGCTCCAAGAGGTAGTTTAGCAGCAGGCGCAGCACCTGTGAGCCAAGACCCTGTCGCTGGTGACCTGGATCGATGACCACCGAGACCGAGGGGTTGTGGGGATCCCATTCCCACTCGCAGTCGGCGTGGCCGATAAGGTCGCCGGTCTCGCGGTGGATCACCGCCAGGTGCAACTCATCCTCGGCCTGGCCCCATTTTTGCAGGATGGCTTCGACTTGTTGCGTGGAGAGGGGTGCATACTCTGGGAAGCTCCAGGGGATGTAGCGACGGCCTTCCAGGTCGGGCTGGTTGAGGTATGCTTCCAGTACCGGGGCATCGTCCGGCGAAAAAGGCCGCAAGCTGACGTCGTCACTACGAAAGCCAGACCAGGTCATGGGCGTCCTCGGGGCGAGGGTCTACTCGCCGGTCACAAAGCTCAGGATGAGACCGTGTACCACCTGTTCCACCGGGGCCTTGTCGTCGGTAAAGACGACCGTGGGCTCGGTGAATTCCTCGGCCCGGGCGATGGCATTCTCCGCCACCTGGCGCAGGATGGGGTTGGTCAGCTGTTCGGCGTTGGTCGCCAGGTTCTCGAGTTGCGTTGGCTGTTTGGTCGCGACCACGAGCACGTTGATCAGGTCCTGCCCCGGCTGCGCCAGATCGACGGTATAGACATTGGGGAATTCCGCTTTAAGGGTGCTGGCCAGCACCTCGACCAGGCTCCAGTCGCTGCGTGTACGCCCAACGTTGATCGCCACCACGCCTTCCTCGGTCAGATGCTCCCGGCACTGCTGGAAAAACTCGCGCGTGGTCAGGTGGAAGGGGATGTAGGGCGGCCGGTAGGCATCGATGGCGATCACATCGTACGTGCGCTCGCTATTGGCCAGAAAATACCGGCCATCTTGGGCCACGGCGTGGAGATTCGGCTCGGTCATGTCGAAATACTCGCGGCCGACGCGGATGATCTCGGGGTCGATCTCGGCCCCGTCGATGGGGATGGGCCCATAGACCGCCGTGTACTCTTTGGCGACGGTCCCTGCGGCCGAACCGATGAGCGCCAGGCTGCCCACGTCGTCAGCGGTGTACGCAGGATTGTTAAAAAACGGCGCGATCAGGAAATAGTCCCAGATGCCGCCGACGAGCACCGAGTTCGGATCATAGATGGAGTGGACCCCCTGGCCTTCGTTGAGCTTGAGCCATACTTCGTCACCCCACTGTACCACCTGGATGTAGTTATACGAGGACTCGGTCTCGTACAGCACCTCGCCAAACTCGTTCGGCTTGATGATCCCGCTCGGCAGCATTACGATCAACAGCACCAGCGCTACAGGCAGTAGCAGGTAGGGCAGGGCACGCCCTTTGAGCTCGACAAAGAGCCCCACGAGGGACACGCCCAACAGAATAAATGCGAAGACCATGAAGGTGTTCCTGGTGCCCATGTTGGGGATGAGGACGAGTACGGGCAGGAATGTGCCCACCAGGCTGCCCACCGTGGACAAGGCGTACAGGCCGCCGGCGATGTGGCCCGACGATTCCACCGTTTCGTCCTCCATGGACAGCCGGATGGCAAAGGGCGATACGCAGCCGAGAAGGGTCACCGGGATCGAGAAGAGAGCGACTACGCCCAGGAGCGAACCGGCAAGGATGCCAGCGCTATACTCGGCAAATCCCTGAACCGACCACAGCAGCACGGGCCGGGCGACAAAGGGCACGATGCCAATGAGAAACGCGGACCAGGTCGTGATCTGGTAGAGCACCCGGTAATATGGCTTCCGATCGGCCCATTTCCCTCCGACATAGTAGCCGACCGTGAGGTAGAGGAGCACCATACCGATGAGCACGGCCCAGATGATGAGCGAATTGCCAAAGAAGGGATCTAGCAGCCGGGAGGCGGTCAGTTCCACCCCGAGGCTGGTCATGCCCCCTATGAACACGGTAAGCAACAACAGTGTGCGTTTTGCCTTCACGGAACTCTCCAAGTATGTGCCCAGCACCGCAGGTCCAGCTCCCCCTTAGGGAGCGTTGGATACCGGACGCTGGGCATTCGATGGCCTTTTGCGCGGCCATTATACATGTTTTGAAGCGAGGAGGCAAGCAACCTTGACCGTGGGACGGTTTCCTGGTATAGTGTCGCAACCGAGCAAAGGCCAGCCGGGTTTGGTTATTGCTCCTCCCCTGATGGCCCTGCCCGTCAGGCGAAGGGGTTCCAGCCCCGGCGTGCCAGACATCCCAGGCAGTGAAAGGCCCTATGGCGACCATCATCCGAGCCTTCGACGGGTCCCTCGACGATGCGGAGGGACTCCTCATGGTAGAGGCAGCCACCTTCAACGAGTCACCCTACAGCCCTGACGAGGTTCGAGGCATGTTGACCGCCGGGCGGCAACGCGCCTGGCTGGCTCTGGGTGAGGGCCAGGTGGTTGGGTTTGTCATCGGCTTTGTCACCCATGGTCTGCGGGGCCGTTGTTGGGAGATAGACCTGCTGGCGGTTCTGCCCGCCTGGCGGGGCCACGGGCTGGCGACGAGGCTCATCCGCGCTGCGTCTGCCCACGGGGCACGGCTAGCGCCCAGGGCGCGGGCCGTCATCGCCGATGATAACAGCGCTTCGCGACATGCCTTTGAACGGGCCGGCTTTCGCCCTGCTCCCGAGATGTGCGACCTGCAGATCCGGCGTCTCACCGGTCTGCATCTGCGCTCCCCATTGACCTTGGGTGTCACCGTGCACGAGGCCACCCGCGCCGCGGAGCTGAGCCACTGGCTGCCCGGCCTTCAGGCCCTGCCCCAGAGCGCCGAGTTGTCCGTAATCGTCGCGGAGCAGCATGGTGATCTGGCGGGTTACGCTGAACTGATCCAGGTCGAGACGTTGCTCTACCGCGGGGTGTGGATCGAGTCCTTGGTGGCCCACAGCCGGCCGGCACGCGCCGCCCTGGTCCGTGAAACGACAAACCGGGCATTGGTTGCCGGCCTGGACGAGGTCGGTGCCATGGTCCCCGACAAGGATCGCGCCGCTCGCCAGGCACTGCGATCGGCAGGCTTCCGCTCCCTGGGTACCTTCCAGTGGCTTGTGGCGGAACTGCCCCTGCCGGGCCTGGCATCGCTGCCGGGGGGAGGCCTGCGTTCTGTTCTACCCGGTCAAGGCGGAGGTGGCCTGGGTGTCTGAGGAGCCTTCATCCCCCCGTTGGTGGCTCTGGCTGCTGGTCAGCCTGGCGGTGGTCGCAGTTGCTGCCGCCCTCTGGCGCTGGGGGCAGCCTCTCTATCAGTTCCTGGCCGATCAGGAGCAGGTCCGGGCCTGGGTGCAGCAACTTGGGGCCTGGGGTCCCTTGGCCATCTTTGGCCTGGAGCTCGCACAGTCTTTGTTGGCACCGATCCCCGGCCAGGCGATAGAGGCCGCCAGCGGCTACCTGTACGGTCCCTGGTGGGGCGTAGTCTATGCCTTTCTCGGCCTGGCCCTGGGTTCCATCATCATCTTTCTCCTGGCGCGGCGCTTTGGCCGCCCGCTGGCCATTCGCTTGGTCGGCGAGCGCTCGATGGCCCGGCTGGACCGCCTGGCGCAGCGGGGGGGCGCTCCTCTGTTTTTTCTCATCTGGCTTGTCCCTTTTGCCCCGGATGACCTGGCCTGCGTCGCTGCTGGCCTGACGCCGATGCCGTTGCGGCAGTTCCTCCTACTGATGATCGTGGGCCGCCTGCCCGGGATCTTGGTGTCTGTCTGGCTGGGGGCCAACGTTGCCCGCGTCAGCCCGGTCTGGTGGTGGCTGCTGCTGGCGGCCATTGGCCTCGCCGGGTTGGTGATATGGCGCAAGGGTGATGAGATTCAGGATGCCGTACTGGCGCTGATCGAGCGCCTGAGCCAGCGCCTATAGCGCTCACCCCCTCTCCGCTTTCCGCTTGGCAAAACAGGCCAGGGATGCTATACTTGTCGCAAGAACTCGAGTGCCTATAGATCGCCACCTCTGAGCAGAATGGCTTCCCTCGGTGGATTATACTGGGTGTAGATGGGAAGGTCCCTCTGCTCTTGTACACTAGTCTGCTGGAGCTGGGATACTCAAAATGGCAAATACGATTACTTTGGCCAGGCTTCCCCTATTGGTCGTGATTGTCTTTCTTCTCTATCTGGGTAACCCTGCCGTTCAGATAACGATGGCCGTTTTGGTCTTGTTCCTGATCTTTATGGACACCCTGGACGGCCTTGTCGCCCGGCACCGCCACGAAGCGGGGGTCCTCGGCAGCAAGCTGGACATTGCCGTAGATCGGATCGTGGAATTGGTGTTGTGGGTAGTCTATGCGCACCTGGGCTTGATCTCGGTCGCGATTCCCGTGATCGTCATCATCCGCGGCGGTCTGGTAGACACCGTACGCAGCTTCAGCCTGATCTGGGGCGAGACCTCCTTTGGCATGATGCGCACCAAGTGGGGTCAGCGGCTGGTGGCATCGGGCTTTATGCGTTCCCTCTACGGTCTGACCAAGGCCCTGGCCTTCTGCACGCTGGCCCTGGCGCTTGGATTGCGCGGCCTGTGGGCCGGCACGCCACGGGCGGATGCGGCTGAGGCGGTCTGGGTCTTTGCCGTCGTCGTCAGCTGGATTGCCACGGCCATCTGCATCATCCGCGGGGCACCGGTGCTCATTGAGGCCCCTGCCTTGCTCCGGGATCTGGATGCCAAAGTAGTGCAGCAGCCTACGGCGAAGCGATGAACCTGGAGCGTATCATAAGCAGTCCCCGGACGATAGACCTGGGCCTGTTCCTCAGCCAACGCGTCCCGGTCAAGGCAGGCCATCGTGTGGCCTGGTGGCTGTCTGGCCTCGTATGCCGGCTCCAACCCTATACCTATGACGTGGTGCGGGCCAACATCAGGCAGGTGCTCGGGCCAGAAGCCGGGCCTAGCGTGTACGAGCCTCTGATCCGGAAGATCTTTTATCATTTCATTCGAGGGTATTACGATCTGTTCCGCGCTTTGAGTCTGCCTTACAAGGAGCTTGTCGCTGCCGTACATATTCCCGAACGTGTGCTGGAGCTTATGACGCCCGAGGGACGGGGCAACAGGCCACTGATCATGGTTATGCCCCATCTTGGTAACTTTGACCTGGTGGGACAGGTGGTGGCTCACTACGCGACCAACTTGCAGGTGCTGAGCTTGCCCGATCCACATCCCGGCTTTCGTTCGCTAAACATGCTTCGGGAACGGGGTGGAGCTCGCGTCACCCCCCTCGGCCCGGAAGCCCTGCGCCAGGCGATCAAGACCTTGCGGACAGGGGGCGTGGTGGTGATCGGAGGTGACCGGCCTGTCAGCGGCCTGGACGAGCCGGTACCCTTCTTTGGCCGTCCAGCGCGGGTCCCCTCGGGCCACGTACGGTTGGCCCTCAGGTCAGATGCCCTTGTCCTCCCTGTCTGTTGCGCTTTTGAGCCTGATAGCGGGCGATACGCGCTGCAATATGAGGGGCCGTTGGAGATCATCCGCACGGGCGATCGCGAGGAGGAGGTTACCCTGAACATGCGGCAGATCTTGGACTCTTTGGAGAGAATGATCCGGCACTGGATCGACCAGTGGCTGATGTTTGTGCCGGTCTGGCCCGAGCTTCTGGAGGAGTGAGGCAGAGTATGCGCGTACTCATTACCGGCGGCGCCGGGTTCCTCGGATCTGCGCTGGCTAACCGCCTGGCCGGTCAAGGCCACACCGTGCTCGTCTTGGACGACCTTACGGCCGGCGATCCGCGCCGGCTGGCGCCTGATGTGCTGTTGACGCGTGGCGATGTGAAGGATGTACCCAAGCTCTGGACGCTCCTTCAGGGCGTGGATTGTGTATACCACCTGGCTGCCCGGGTCCGTGTTCCCGAGTCGATCCATTATCCCAGCGACTACAACGGCGTGAACGTGGGGGGCACCGTGGCGGTTATGGAGGCGGTGCGCGATACGGGCGTCCGCCGGGTCGTTTTTGCTTCCTCCGGGGCCCTGTACGGTGAGCAGGAGCGGCAGCCCATTACCGAGAGCCAGCCGCCCAAACCGAACTCGCCCTACGGGGTGAGCAAGATCGCCGCCGAATACTATGTCTCTACCCTGGGCACGCTGTATGACATCGAGACCGTGGCGCTCCGGATCTTTAATGCTTATGGTCCCGGTCAGGAACTGCCGCCGAGCTACCCACCTGTGATCCCCCAATTGCTGCGCCTGGCGCAGACGGGTGGATCCATGGTCATCTTTGGCGACGGCAACCAGACGCGCGATTTTGTCTTTGTGGACGATGTAGTCGACGCCTTGGTGCTGGCCGCGACAGTTGACGAGGCCAACCGCGCCCTCGTGAACATCGGGTCAGGGCAGGAGGTCTCTATCAATGAGCTGGCCAAGTGTGTGGCGAGGGTGACCGGCAAGCGGGTGAACCTGCTACACAACCAGTCCCAGTCCGGAGGCGTGTGCCGGCTGGTGGCCGATGTGACCCTGGCCCGTGAGTTGCTGGGTTGGGCGCCGCATACCGGCCTGGAAGAGGGACTGCGGCTGACATTGGAGCGGGATCCTCGTTTCCGCCAGGGTCTCTGATCTGGGCGCCCTGGCCCAGGCGCAACTGGCAAATGCCCAACATCAGGATATGGAGGTGAACTATGTTCAAAGAGGCGGCACTTTTGGGTGTGGGGCAGTGCGACTGGCTGCCTTTGAGGACGTGAATGGCAATGTCCTCCAGGTCTACGAATGTGCAGAATAAGAGTCTCACCTTGATGGCTGTCTTTGCCCATCCAGACGACGAGTCGTTTGGGACAGGGGGGACCCTGGCCAGGTATGGCGCGGATCCCGAGGTCCGGGTGGTGCTGGTCTGTGCTACCCGCGGGGAGGCGGGCGAGATCAGCGACCCTGAACTCGCCACGCCGGACAGGCTGGGCGAGGTCCGGGAGCAGGAGTTGCGCTGCGCCACCGAGGCGCTGGGCGTCGACCAATTGCACATACTGGGCTATCGGGACTCGGGGATGGCAGGCACGCGAGAGAACCTCGATCCCCGGTCTCTGGCCATGGCCAAGTTCGATGAGGTCGTGGGCAAGATCGTAGCACATATCCGCCGCGAGCAACCTGACGTGATCATGACTTTCGATCAGACCGGGGGTTACGGGCACCCGGATCACGTCGCCGTGCACTATCATACCCGGGCCGCCTTCAGTGCCGCGGCCGATCCGCTCCGGTATCCCGAGCAGATCGAGGCGGGACTGGCGGTCCATCAGGCCAAGAAGCTCTACTACACAGCCATACCCCGCCGCTTTTTCCTTGATATGGTGGACAAGATGAAGGAGTTGGGGCACGAGATCCCTGAGCGATACCTGCAGCGCCTGGAGGGACCCTTTGGCCTGCCTGACTTTGCCTGTACGACCGATGTCTATGTAGAGGAGTACTGGGACGTCAAACAGGCCGCGGTGCAGTGCCATGCGACCCAGCTCAACCCCGACAGCTTTTTCGCCGCGCTGCCCCCAGAGATCATGCGCGAGTTGCAGGCCTGGGAGTGTTTTCAGTTGGCCGAGAGCCTGGTCTCCACTGAAGAAGACCACGATCTCTTTATCGGGCTGAGGTAACTGACCACCCCGTTCGTCACAGCCGTATCATCTCTTGCCAGCAGTGTCCTCTGCCTGAGTGTTGGCCGGCCTGTGCCAGGGCGACCATCAGCCGGAACTGGGGAGGTCCAGCATGACTGAGCGATACGTTCTGTCGTATGTCCACGCGGCGCCCCTGCTCCTGGCCCGCCAGGCTGGAGAGGCCACAGCCCGCACGTCGCTGGACCTGGGCCTGACTACGAGTGAGGTGCACCTGGGCGCTGAGCGGGTCGTGTTTTCAGACGGGCAGTGGCTCCGCTGGGAGGCGGTCGAAGAGATCGCAGAGGACGAATCGGTCTGCTATGCAGTAGAGGACAATGCCGCCGTCAAGATCCAGCGGTTCTCCGGCGTCAGCAACATGGTCTATGTCCTGATGCCTACCCAACGCGCGCCCACCGTCCTGGTCTCGGGCATCCAGATGCACCGGGTCAGGGACACCGATCCCTGGCAGGATACCCTTGAAAAGATCCGGGCACTCTCTCCCCTCCAGGGACGGGTGCTGGACACCTGTACGGGGCTGGGCTATACGGCGATTGCCGCCGCCAAGACCGCCCAATCGGTTACGACCATCGAACTGGACTCCGACATGCTCGAGATCGCGCGGCTCAACCCCTGGTCCGCCCCGCTCTTTGAGCATCCCAAGATCAGCCAGGTCGTGGGTGACAGCTATGAAGAGGTGGAACGCTTCGAGGCATCATCCTTTGCGCGCATCATCCACGATCCGCCCATGCTGAATCGGGCCGGTGAGCTGTACTCGAGCGAGTTCTACCGGCGCCTCTACCGGATCCTGAAGGACCGTGGACGGCTGTACCACTATGTCGGCGATCCGGAGAGCCGGTCTGGGCGCAACACGATCAGGGGCGTCAGCCGCCGGCTGCGGGATGCGGGATTCCAGCGTGTGGATACCAGGGCCCGGGCATTTGGCGTCGTAGCCTACAAATAGCCGTCCGCCCGCAGGCCGGCGGGCTGCTGCTGGCTCAGGTCGCCACTGCCAGCACGCGGTCCAACCCGGCATAGTCCTGGTGGACCGCGACCTGCGCGTGGGGAAAATGCTCCCGAGCTGCGGCCATAACTGCCGCACCCTGGCTCGCGCCAATCTCCAGCAGGATGGCACCCGGGGGCGCCAGGTGCGAGCCTGCCATCGTCAGAAGCTCGCGGATGAGCTCCAGGCCATCGGGGCCGCCGACGAGGGCTGCACGAGGCTCGTGCACCCGGATCTCGGGGGCGAGGGCGTCCCACTCTTCCGTGGCGACATAGGGCAGGTTGCCCACGATCATCTCTACGCGTTCTGGCAGCGCAGCGAGCAAGTGGCCTTGCAGGCAAACGACCCGGCTGGAGACCTGGTGCCGGCGAGCGTTCGCGGCGGCCACTTCCAGTGCCCCGGCCGACGCGTCGAGGGCATAGATCATAGCTTCGGGCAAGTGGACGGCCAGGGCCACGGCGATGGCTCCACTGCCCGCACCCACGTCGGCAATGCGAAGCGGGGTCTTAATGCGGCGGGCCAGCCGCAGTGCCTGTTCCACCAGCACTTCTGTCTCTGGCCGGGGGATCAATACGCGGGGATCGACCAGGAGATCCAGGCCAAAGAACTCGCGCTGGCCCAGGATGTAGGCCAACGGTTCGCGCCCGGCACGGCGGGTCACCAGGTTGCGGTACAGCGTCAACTCTTTGGGTTTGAGCTGGCGATCGGGCCAGGCCAAGACCTTTGCCCGGTTTGCGTCCAGCACGTGGGCCAGCAGCAGTTCGGCGTCCAGCCGGGGGGAATCGACCCCCTCCTGCTCAAGTACCTGGCTGGCCTGTGCCAGAGCCGTCCGGATCTCGACCATCCTGCCTGCTCGTGTCCCCTCTTCAGGCCCGGGTCACGCGCCCAAGGCCTGTAGGCGTTCTGCTTCGTCCGTCGTCGCCAGTTCGTCGACGATCTCGTCCAGATCCCCGTTCATGATGCTCTCCAAACGGTAGACGGTCAGCCCGATACGGTGGTCGGTCAGCCGGTTTTGGGGATAGTTGTAGGTCCGGATCTTTTCGCTGCGCTCGCCGGTCCCTACCTGAAGGCGTCTGGCGTCACCCCGTTCCTCGATCTGGCGCTGGCGCTCCTCTTCGTACAGCCGCGAGCGGAGGATGGCCATGGCCCGCTCACGGTTCTGGGACTGGCTGCGTTCGCTCTCGCAGGTGACCACTGTGCCCGTGGGCGTGTGGGTGATACGCACGGCCGTGGCGTTCTTTTGCATATGCTGGCCGCCGGGGCCCGAAGAGATGTACACATCGAACTCGAGGTCTGAGGGATCGATGTCGATCTCCACGTCGTCGACCTGGGGCAGCACGGCCACGGTAGCCGTGGAGGTATGGATGCGCCCCTGCGATTCGGTGATGGGCACACGCTGCACGCGGTGCACACCGCTCTCGTATTTCAGGCGCGAGTATGCACCCCGGCCCGCGATCTGAAAGATCACTTCCTTGAAGCCACCCACGCCGGTGTCATGGGCGCTGAGGATGTCCGTCTTCCAGTTATGGGCCTCGGCGTGGCGGGTGTACATCCGGTACAGATCCGCCGCAAACAGGCCGGCTTCGTCCCCTCCGGCTCCGGCACGGATCTCTACAATGACGTTTTTCTCGTCGGCTGGATCCTTGGGCAGGAGCAGGAGCCGCATCCGCGCGTAGAGCCGCTCCATCACGTCCTCGATGCGCTCGATCTCCGGTTCGGCCATCTCGCGCATCTCGTCACTCTCTTCCATCTCCATCAACGTCCGGGTGTCGGCCAGCTCAGCTTCCAACGCCCTATAGCGCCGGTAGGCCTGCACCAATTCGGCGATCTCGGACTGCTCCTGCGCATACTCGGTAAGCTGGACGTGATCGGTGGCCACTTCCGGATCCGCCATGAGCCGGTTCAGTTCTTCGTATCGTTCTTCGATCAATTTGACTTTGTCAAGCACGTCTAATAACTCCTTGGAATTTCCTCACCCCCATCATAAGGCAAACCGGTACTGCCGTCAAGGCGGGACCGGCCCGAATCCCGCACTGTGCGCGACTGCCGGGATCCCTACTCGACAAAAGATCGATTTGCACATTCATCCCTGTTGCGGTAGAATCGAGTACCCAAGATGGCCAAAGGGCGAGGTATGACGACCGGCCGCATCGACGACACACCGGAGCAAGGACGTTTTGACCGGGGGTAGGCGAAACTTGCGCAAGACAACCGCCACCGCACTGCTGACCTTTTTCATCCTGAGCCTGGTGCTCACCAATCCGCTGGCCTTGCACCTGGCCGGAAGTGTAGAGGATCGCCAGGATGCCCTCCTGAACGTCTGGATCACCGCCTGGGATGGCCATCAACTGCTCAATGACCCTGTCCACCTCTTTGATGCCAACATCTTTCACCCCTATCCACGCACGCTGGCCTACTCCGAGTTGTTGCTGGGCAATGCGCTGCTGGCCCTGCCGCTGACAACCATCACCGGCAACCCGGTCTTTGGTTACAATGTGGCCCTCTTCCTCTCTTTCTTCCTATCTGGCTTCGGTGCCTACCTGCTTGCCCTGCGGCTGACGCGATCCCATGGCGCCGGCCTGGTTGCCGGGACCATCTTTGCCTTTTCTGCCTATCGCCTGACCAACCTGGCCCAGGCCCAGCTTCTGATCACCCAATGGATGCCCCTGGCCTTGGTGGCCCTATACGGCCTGACCCGGCGCGCGAACGCGCGCTCTGTCGCCATCTTTGTCCTGTTTTTCTGCCTCCAGGCCCTCTCCTCCTTCTATTATGCCATCCTCCTCACCCTGGCCCTGGCCGGGTACGTGGCCTGGGATACCACCAACTGGCTCATCGGCCGTTTCGCGCCCCGGGCAGCAAGCGTGCCCCGGCGTCTGGCCCCGGAGAGCGCGCCCCCTGCAACGCGCCGCCCACCCTTTGGGCACCTGATCGTTGCTGCCCTGCTGTGTGGCCTGCTCATCCTGCCCTTTGCCCTGCCCTATTTCCGTGTGCAGCGTGAGCTGGGCTTTGAGCGGACCCTGGCGGAGAGCGAGCCCTTTTCGGCCAGCCTGCTGCAGTATGCCATGGTCCCACCCAACAGCCTGTTGTACGCAGGCTGGCTGCCCAGCGACGATACGCCCATCACCGGCGGCTATCCGGTAGATGCCCTCTTCCCGGGACTGGTGGCGGTCCTGCTGGCGACCTGGGGCCTGGTCCGCGGGCGGGGTAGCCTGCGCTGGTTCTTTTTCGTCCTGGCCTTGGTGGCCCTGGTCCTATCCCTGGGACCCCGTCTCTACCTGGCACCGGGCCAGCCGGCCGGGTGGCAGGCACAGCTGCCCTATGCCTGGCTGTATGCCCTCCTGCCTGGCTTCAAGGCTCTGCGCGCCCCGGTGCGTTTCGACGTCCTGGTCACCCTCTCGCTGGCGGTGCTGGCGGGCTATGGCCTGGCAGCCCTAACAGCAAAGCAGCTGTCTGGTCGCCGTTCACACCTGGCCCACACCGTCGTGCCCCTCCTGGTCGTGGGCCTGCTGGCCCTCAAGTCCCTGGTTTGGCCTGCCGCTCAGGGGGAGCCGGTGCCGGTGGGTGATGCGGTTCCCCCGGTCTATCGCTGGCTGGCAGAGCAACCCCCTGAGCCGGTGCTGGAGCTGCCCATGGCCTTTACCCCGGGAGGGCCCCAGCTCGAGTACCAGTACTTTTCGACCTATCACTGGCAGACCACACCGGACGGCTATAGCGGCTTTGTCCCTCCCAAGCATGGGCAGATTGTCTATGAAATGGAGCGCTTTCCCTCGGAGCGCAGTGTGAGCCTGCTGCAGGCGCTCGGGGTGCGCCGCATCCTGGTGCACAGCAACCGCTATCCCGCTGAGCGGTGGGCCGCCTTGCAGGCCACCCTTGGCCAGGCGGATGAACTGGAACTTGTCGAGGCTTTTGGGGCAGATCAGGTGTACGAGGTCCGGCCGCGACCCTTTGCCCCGGACGAGCTGGAGGTCTATGCCTATATGCCCCCTCAGGCCCGAGCGGGCGAGCCCTACACGGCCTATGCCATCGCCCGCAACCTCGGCGCCCGCAGCTATGCGGTGCAACCTACCGCGCAGGCCCAGCCGTCCTTTGAGTGGCGTGGTCCTGCTGCCCCCATCGGCGGCGAGCCTCTCGCCGATGTGCCCCTTGTCATCTCGCCGGACGGGGGTGCGGCCGTGATCCCGCTCTCGTTCGCTGCACCTGCAGACCCAGGTAGCTACGAGCTGTCCATCGCCGAGAATGGCGGGCTCCTCGGGAGCTGGTCCTCCACGGGCAAGGTGCTGGTGGGCGATGGGGCCGGGATCGACTTTCCTGTTCCTGCCAGCCTGGTAGACTGGCGCGTTCCGCAGGCGGCCGCCCCTGGTGAGGTGCTGCAGGTCGATCTGGTCTGGCGGGCATTGGGCAAGATCGACGCTTACTACAGCGTCTACGTCAAGCTGCTCGACGCAGAGGGCAACGTCGTGACCAGCTGGGATGGCCAGCCCCGCGATGGCCAGGCGCCTACCCTGCTCTGGGTGCCGGGTGAGCACATCGACGATGTCGTCAGCCTGGCTGTGCCCGGCGATCTGGGGCCGGGCGACTATGGCCTGGTGACAGGCATGTACCGTGCCGAGGATCTGGCCGGCTGCCTGACCCTGGATGCGGCTGGCCGGCCCGTGGCGGAGATATTTCTCGGCACGATCCGCGTCGGTACGCAATAGAGGTGCGTCCGAGAGTTCCCGATGGTGGGCCACCTTTCGAGGGGTTTCCCTTCATTTTCCCTTTGCCTGGGAGCAAGGTATAATACCGCACCATGGTGACGGAGCCGAGCCAATCCGAATCGAATAAGGCGCGCCTGCTGGTGGGGCTGTTGTGGGCGGCGACGCTGCTGGGGGCTTTCTACCTGGTTGGGCTGACCCTCTGGCTGGCCTTCGCTGGCCTGTCTTTTCCCTACCAGCTCGACTATGGCGAAGGTGTGCTGCTGCACTTTGTCAAGGAATGGTCTCAGGGCCAGCCCATCTACAAGACCATCGACAGCTATCCCTACGTGGTGGCCAATTACCCGCCACTGGCCGTCCTCTTGGCGCTGATCCTGACCCCTGTATTGGGCCTGTCCTATGTGGCAGGCCGCATCTGGACACTCGTAGCCCTCGTCGCAGTGACCGCCCTGATCGTCGCCTGGGTACGCCGCTCGGGCGGACGCTGGCTGCCCGCCGCGGCTGCGGGACTGCTGTTCGCCGGTTCTCCTTACGTCTATCACTGGGCGCCCCTCTTCCGGGTAGACCTCATCGGGCTGGTCCTGACCCTGGGTGGCCTGTACGCGGTATCTGCTGGCTTTGGCCCTGGTGACAGGGCGGCAGGGCGGGACACCCGGGCCGTCTGGCGGCGGCCGATGCTCTGGCTCGCGGTCGTGCTCTTTGTCGCGGGTCTCTATGCCAAGCAGAGCTTTTTCTTTGCGCCTGCTGCGGCCCTGGTCTACCTCTTTTTCTTTGTCGACCGGCGATCGGCTTTCGCCCTGGCGGCGGGCATCACCATCCTGGGGGGTGGTACCTTCCTGGTTGCCAACCTTGTAAGCGGTGGTGGCTTCTGGTCCGGGCTGGTGACCGCCAATGTCAACCCCTTCCTCTGGCCGGAGTTTCGGAAGCAACTGGCCGACTTTTTTACGACCTTCGCCGTGCTGGTCCTGTTGGCCGGTTGGTACCTGGTCGACAAGTTCCTCCTGGACCGCGAGGTGCCTCTGCGCGCGAAGGTCAGCGCCCTTGACGTCTACCTGCCGTTCGCGCTGGCCAGCCTGTCGCTCGCCGGCAGGGCTGGTGCCTGGGAGAACTATTTCTTTGAAGCGCTGGCGGCGTTCTCTATGGGCACTGGATTGGGGCTGTCCCGCCTGGCTGGCCGTGGCTCGCGCCTGGTTCGCTTCGCCGCGCCCGTGTTGGTCCTCGCCCAGGTGGCCCTGATGTGGCACACGCCTGAGGTCGCCCTGCGTTACCTGGAACTGACCAGGCGTTCCAACGAGGCGATGGAGCCGATCCTGGCCGCCACGCCGGACCCCATTGCCTCTGAAGACCTCGGGCTTTTGGTGGCGAATCACAAGGTCAGCGACTATTTCTCCTTTCAGTACAGCCAGCTGGCGCGCGCTGGCCGCTGGGACCAATCGTGGGAGTTGGGTCGCCTGCGCCAGCGGTCCTTTACCATGGTGATCCTCGAGCAAGGGACGCGGCTTGACGTCGATCGCTACCAGCGCTTCACGCGCGAGTTCTTGTCCGAATTGGACCGGAACTATCGCCTCAGCCGCACGGTGGGCAAGTACCAGGTCTATATACCCGACCCTCTCCAGCACGAGCAGCGGGTTGGCTTTGGCGATGCGCTGTCCCTCGTCGGCTGGAGCCTGCGCCTGCCGGTAGATGCGTCCCAGCTGCAGCCAGGCCACGGCTTGAGCCTGGACCTCGTCTGGCGGGCGGAGCAAGGGCTGGAGCAGGACTATACCGCCTTTGCTCACCTGGTGGATGCAGAGGGGCGCGGTTGGGCCGGCGACGACCACCAGCCGTACCAGGGAGGCTATCCCACCAGCGCCTGGGGCGTGGGCGAGATGGTCCGCGATACCTTTACCCTGACGATACCCAGCGATGCACCGGCGGGTCTCTATGACGTGCAGGTGGGCTGGTACGACTCGCATGGCCAGGAGCGTCTGCCCGTCGCCGGGGCAAGCAGCTTCCGCGTGGCGGTGCTACCGGTCGGTTGGAGCGGGACCGGCTCCCGGGCGATGGTGCCACTCAAGGACCTGTTCGGGGACGCTGTCCTTCTGGAAGGTGCCCAGTGGCAGGTCGAGGGCGAAGACTTGCAGGTGACCCTGCGCTGGTCCGCCCTCGACTATGTAGAGGCAGACTATACGGTCTTTGTCCATCTGGTCGACCCGGATGAGGCGGATCGCATCGTCAGCCAGGGCGATGGCCCGCCACTGGGAGGCCGTTGGCCCACTTTGTTATGGTTGCCCGGCGTCACGCTGGACGACACGCACCACGTTCCCCTGGGTGCCACCCTGCCTCAGGGCACCTATGACCTCCTCGTAGGCCTGTACGATCCCGAGACGGACCGCCGGCTAGCGCTGGCTGATGGCACTGATGCCGTGCGCCTCCGGGGTGTGGATCTCCCCTAGCCGCAGGCGCGCTATAGTCGTCGTGGAATCCCGCGCTTGCGCGGGCGGCTTGTGCCGCGGGGAGGTCTGGCCTGGGAGGGAGGACCTGCCGCGGTGGACAGCC
>JAMJFU010000240.1 GCA_023544525.1 Anaerolineae bacterium
CTACACCCACTGGGTGATGGATTACTACGTCCGCAGTATCGGGCCGTAGGTGTACTCTTGGCGAGCCATTAGAAGTCTCCAGACGAGGCTGGGAACGAGTGTGGAGGTACCCGTGGCCTCACGGTAAGTACGTCATGGCGCAGATGAACTGTCAAAGGGGATGCGCATCTGCCGGAATCAGAGCTCGCCCCAGGACCACGAGCCCAGTAGGTTGCCTGTGACCAGATGCAGGAAACAGGTGACGAGGGTTGACATGGACCTGGGGCGAGTTTGTGGCTTGGCTGAATCAGTGCTGGGTATCGCCAGTGCACGTGAGATTCAGTCAGTCGCCCTGGCCATTAGCTCGCGAATCTCCAGCGGCTCAGCTCTGACCGGGTCGCGCATCAGCTCGATAGCCTCCTGCGGGCAGTGGGCAACGCACACACCGCAGCCCATGCAGGCAGCCCGATCGACGCGCGCGAATCCATCATCCACAGAAATCGCCGCAAACTGGCAACCGTCGGCGCACGAACCGCAGCCGGCGCACAGGTCCGCCTCCACCTGTGCCACGTATCCCGACGACGCGATCATCGGCGTTCCATTCCGCTGCGCCTGCATCGCCCCGCAGCAGCACGAGCAGCAGTTGCAGATGGCGTAGAAGCGCCCCAGCATCGCATCCTTGAAGTAAGCGTGGCTGACGTGACCGCGCTCCTGCTCGGCGTGCAGGATCTCCACCGCCTCACTCTGGGTGATCCAGCGGGCGCGGCGGGGATGGTACTCCATGACAAAGCTGGCGAAGGGCTCGCCGACGATGAGGCACACGTCGAGAGGAAGGCAGGGGTTCTCGCGGACCGAGCGGCAGGGACACTCCAGGGCGACGATGTGGTCGGGATTCTGGAGCACGATATCGCGGGCAGTCCTGTAGGGGATGATCTTCTCCAGGTCACCCAGGTACACGTCTTCTGCCACGGTGACGAGCTGGGCCGCGGCCTCCAAGGGCACAACCTTGCCATGGTAGGTGTCGGCAAAGGTGGTGGACAGCCCGTCGTCGTCCGAACCGGCCGGGACCAGCCGGCCCACCAAGCGCACGATTGGGCCGACCACGCGCGCCAGGCGGTGCTCGCCGGTGCCAACGCCGATGTAGAGGTAGGGCCAGCGGGCATAGACATAGCCGTGGAGTAGATCAAACAGGGAGAACCCTGGAGTGCGCCGCGCCTCCTGGATGAAGGCTCGGGTCGAGGGGCGTACCCAACGCCGGGGCGGTTTTTCTTCCATCCTTCAGCCCTTTCGGGGTGGCAGGGAGTATCCCAGCCTCCGCAGCTCTTGCTCGCTCTTGCGCCACCTCTTGCGCACCTTGACCCACAGCTCCAGGTAGACGCGGGTGCCAAGCAGGTCTTCGATCTGGTGCCGGGCGTCGCGGCCAATGCGCTTGACCATCTCGCCGCCCCGGCCCAACACGATGGCCTTCTGGGTGTCCCGCTCCACAAAGATGTTGGCGCTGATGTAGGTCAGGTCTGCCGTGCGCTCTTTGAACTGGTCGACGACGACGGCGACCGAATAGGGCAGTTCCTGGCGCAAGTGGTACATTACCTGTTCGCGGACCAATTCGGCAGCCATGAAGCGTAGCTGCTGGTCGGTGATCTGCTCTTCCGGGTAGAAGCGCGGGCCGAGGGGGAGCCGCTCCACGATCATTTCCAGGAGGCGCTCGCGGTTCTCGCCGTGCAGAGCTGAGATCAGCATCCAGTCGTCAAAGTCTCCCAGGTCGCGGTAGGCGTCGACGTTGCCTGTGACCTCTCCAGGCGGCAAAAGGTCTGCCTTGTTGAGGACGAGCAGGACCGGGAGCCCGCCGTACTGGCGCAGGATGCCGGCGATCTTCCGGTCCTCATCATCCGGCAGGCTGGACACATCTACGATAAAGAGGACCAGGTCTGCCTCAGGGATGGCGCGCACGGCGGTCTCGACCATGTACTCACCCAACTTGTGCAGGGGCCGGTGGATCCCGGGAGTGTCCACAAAAATGACCTGAGCATCGGCCAGCTCGCCTCGCTCGCGAGCCAGTGTCAGGATACCCAGGAGACGATTGCGCGTTGTCTGTGGCTTGGGAGAGACAATGGCGATCTTTTGCCCGAGGTAGGCGTTCATCAGGGTCGACTTGCCCACGTTGGGCTTGCCCAGCACAGCGACAAAGCCGGAGCGATGGTCCTCCGGCAGTTCGTCGGAAAAAAGGGCGCCGTTCTCTTCTGACATGAGTGCTCCCATGCTAGCCTGGGTTCCGGATTGGGCGAAACCTAGGCGGTCACCTTGAAGGGGTTAAAGTCGGTCCCGATATCATATACGTCCTCGTTCTCCGACTGCTTCAAGAAATTCGTGATCCGATAGGTGACAGGGGTCATGGCCGCTTCGAGGCCGACCTTGAAGACATAATTCGAGATCAGGATGCTCCACCAGAGCGCCCAGGGCAGAGCGCCGCCGAAGGCGATGAGCACAAAGAGGAATGTGTCCACGCCCTCGCCCACGAGCGTGCTGCCGATGGTGCGCGTCCACAGCAGCCGACCCTGGGTCCAGATCTTCATCTTGGCCAGGACGTAAGAGTTGCTGAACTCTCCGACAAAGTAGGCGACCAGCGAACCTGCGACGATGCGTGGCGTGGTGCCGAGGATGGCCTCATACGCCTCTTGGTGTTCCCAGCCCTGGGCGGGGGGCAAGGCACCTACCAGGGCCAAGACACCGGCCATGAGTGCAGCGGCGCCGAATCCGGCCCAGATGACCCGCCGGCTGCGGCGGTATCCGTACACCTCGGTCAGGATGTCGCCAAAGATGTAACTGATGGGGAAAAGCAGCGTTCCGCCGTCAAACGTGAAAGGACCGAGGTCGACGATCTTGCTAGAAGCGACGTTGCTGATGATGAGCACCGAGACAAACAAGGCCATGATCAGGTCAAAGTACTTGTAGCCGAGCCCGGGCCTTCTGCTCATGATGACCCTTGGCCCTCCGGCAGGGGCTGTCCGGCCAGTCGCCTGGCTCCAGTCCCCTGAGGGCGTTTGCGGGCGACTGGAAGTTCGACGGTGAACCTGGCTCCCTCCCCCCACTTGCTGGAGACGCGCACATCACCACCGTGCTGGGCCGCGACTCGACGGCAGATAGCCAGGCCTAATCCGGTCCCCCGGTCGTCTTTGGTGGTGAAGTATGGCTCAAAAATGCGCTGCAGGTCCTCTTCTCGGATGCCCGCCCCTGTATCAGTGAATTGAACATAGACCAGATCGGCATCGGACCAGGACCGCAGCCTGAGCAACCCGCCTCCGGGCATCGCGTCACGGGCGTTGAGTACGAGGTTCAGGAACACCTGCTCCAACTGGCGCGAATCGCCGTTCACCTCCGGCAAGTAGGTGGCCAGTGAGGTCTCGATCTCGATCCCACGATGCGACAGTTCTTTCCGCGCCAGGCGCAGGACACTCTCAACCGCCGCGTTGACATTCAGCGGTTGCCACAAGCCACTCGCAGGCCGGGAAAAGTCCCGAAGCTGACCGGCCAGCCGGCCGATGTTGTCCAGCGCCTTCTGCATCGGCTCTAACACTTCCAGATCCGAGGTGTCGGTTGGCAGGATCGACGTAACGTACTCAACATACGCTCGCAGGACCTGCAAGGGGTTGTTGATCTCATGGGCGATGCCGGCGGCGAGCTCGCCCAGGGCCGCCAGTTTCTCGGCCTGGATCAGCTGGTCTTGTGCATCCCGCAATTCGCGGGTGCGTTCTTCGACCCGCCGGGCCAATACCTCTGCCAGGTGGGCGACCTCGTTGTGTAGCCTGGCTTTCTCTATGGCGGTCGCGGCCTGGTGCGCAATGGCCGTCATCAGCGCCAGGAGGCGTCGATCAAAATGCCCTGTCTCATCATGATTCAGGGTCAGGACACCCAGGACCCGTTCCTCTGTCGCCAGGGGCACGCACAGGGCGGATCTCCGTGGGGATGGGTCGTCTGGCAGGGGAAGCCAGCGGGGATCGGCCGCAGTGTTCGGCACGATGGTGCCTTCGCCGTGGCGGACGACCCAGCCGGCCAAGCCGTGTGAGAGAACCTCGTTGATGATCTGCTCTTCCTGGGACGGATCTAACCCGCGGCTGAGGACACGAGAGGAGGGACCGCCGTGGGTGGTAAGCAGGACGATGCTGCCGTCAGCGGCGTCTGTCGCCGAGATAGACAGATCCAGAACCTGCGATAGCACCCAATCCAGGTCGAGGCTGGTAGCGAGGTGGTCACTGATGGTGTACAGCGTCTGCAAGAGCTCGCGCTCCTGCTGGATCTGGACCTGCAGCCTGGCATCGTAGATAGCGCGCCCGATTTGCAGCCCAATGTCCTCCCACAGGCTCAGGTCCCAGGACTCTGGCTGGCAGCGGGCCGGGCAAGCTAGACAGAGGACGCCGAGCACCTGCTGCCGGTTCTTGAGAGGCACGACAAGGTGCCAATCCGCCTCGCTATGCTCTGACGCCGGGCACAACTCACAGCCGGGGCAGTTCCTGTCCAGCAGGGGCAGACCACTGCTGAGCACTTGCTGGCAGGGCTGGTGATCGAAAAAGACACGGCGTGGAACTGCCTCTGTGGTGAGGCCATGATGAGCTACCACCTCTAGCCCGGGGTGTCGCGGGTTGACCAGGAGGACCACGCCGGGGCAACCGGTGTCCAGCACACCGATGATGGTACGCAACGTCTGGTGCAAAAGCTGCTCCAGCTCTTGTGATCCACTGAGGGCAGCGACCAGGGTACGGAAAAGGGCCAGGTCCCGTTTATGTTCTTCCCCTGTCACCATATCCCATCCTTCTACGGCCTGGTGCCTCCGCTCAAGAGGACCCTTCAGGCCAACACCTGGTTCCGCAGGTCGCGGAACTCATTCCGGAATGTGTCTGCCATCTCCTGCTTCCGGCTGCGGGACAGAAAGCTGGCCCGCAGCGCGTTAAGGCTCAACCTCTCGAGGGCGGGGGCATCGAAGTCCATGTGTTCGCTAAGGGCCATGTATTCGCCAACGAGGTCGGTGTTGAACATCGGTGGGTCGTCCGAGTTGGCGGTGAGGTGCAGCCCTCGATCCCACAGCGCCCGGAATGGGTGCTGTGCGTAGGACGGATACACGCCCAGGCAAAGATTACTGGTCGGGCAAACCTCTAGAGGTATCTGGCGCTCAGCCAGGTAAGCCACCAGGGCAGGATCTTCCACGCACCGGACACCATGGCCGATGCGCTCGGCGCCAAGGGCGCGCAAAGCACTCCACACGCTCTCCGGGCCAGCGACCTCACCGGCATGGGGCACGCTGTGCAGCCCGGCCTCCCGGGCCAACGCGAAGGCGTCGGCGAACCCCTGGGGAGGATGGCCCCGCTCTGTGCCCCCGAGTCCCAGGGCTACGACGCCTTCGTCCCTCGAGTTGGCTGCCCACACTGCGACCGGGTAGCTGGTTTCAGGGTCGTCCCGGACGATGTCCAGGACCCAGGCAAAGTCGATCCCAAAATCCTCTTTGGCCCGGGCGCGCCCATCGTTGAGTCCGGCCAGGATCTCGTCGAAGGGCAGCCCGGTGTAGGCTACGTGCGTGTGGGGCGAGAAGGTGACTTCGGCGTAGCGGATGTTCTGACGGGCCATATCGGCACCGAACTCGTAGGCGACGAGGCCAAAGTCGGCTGGGGTTTTCAGGCAGCTGGAGATGAGCATATAGACCCTGATAAAATGATCGAAATCGGCAAAGCGGTAGAATGCGCGCAGGCCCTCCAGATCGCCTGCAGGTAGGGATACGCCGTTGCGCCGGGCCAGCGTCAGCAGCGTGGCGGGCCGGATGCTCCCCTCCAAATGGACGTGGAGCTCCACCTTGGGCATGGCAGCGACAAAATCCCGTAGGCCCATCATGACCTCAGCAGGAAGCCTGGGCCCCACAGTGCTGAGCCCTGGCCTGCCAATGGGCTGACAGCAGCAAGGAGTAGGCTGTTATTAGGATTCAGGGCTACCCGGCTGATGCCGGCCATCCAAGTGTCCTTTCTCCTATACGGTCGTTTCGTGCCCGAGACCTGAGTGGCAGCGTGCCCAGTGACCAACCTGTAACGGAGGCGGTCGGGGGATCTGGCGTGCAAAACAATCCCCTGGGCGTTGCCCATAGCCATTGTAACACAGAGTCGCGGCCATCGTCAAACGGAGGGATCTGGTCGAGTATAGCGCAAAAGTGTGGGGAGAGGCTGAAGCCCGGGATGCTGGTCAGCGCTGGCCGATCGACCGTCAATTTGGTATACTGGGGGCACCGAACGTACTGAGCAAGCGAGCCATAATTAGGAGGCAACACTAATGTATCGCCAGATGTCCCGTGCGCAACGTGAAGCCGTATTCTTGGAGAAAGCAGCGCAGGCGTATGCCGCCCTGGAGGATTGGTACGACCAGCATCCCGAAGCCAGTTTTGGCGAGATTGAGGCAGCCGCCCGTGATCTTCGACGCGAATTGATGGGGG
>JAMJFU010000241.1 GCA_023544525.1 Anaerolineae bacterium
CTGATTTTCTGGCGGCGGCATTCGGCGAGGCAGGCGCCCGGGTGGATCGGCTGTCTCAGGTTGCCTTTGGTGATCACCTGCGGGTGACCTGGGGCCAGGGCGAGGGCCAGGTCCTGCTCCTGGGCCACATGGACACGGTCTGGCCGGTGGGCGAGGCCCAGGCACGTCCCTTCGAGGTGAGTGGGCACCGCGCCACGGGCCCGGGCGTCTTTGATATGAAGGGGGGCCTGGTCATCGGCCTATATGCCCTCCTGGCCCTTAGTGACCTGGGGCTGGCGCCTGCACACCAACTGGTCTTTTTGCTGAATTCTGACGAGGAGTGCGGCAGTCCCACTTCGCGCAGCCTGATCGAAAAAGAGGGCCAACGTAGCCAAGCCGTGCTGGTGCTGGAGCCCTCGCGCCAAGATGCCCTGGTGGTGTGGCGTAAGGGTATTGGCCGTTTTGAATTGGAGATACAGGGAGTCGCTTCGCACGCTGGCGCGGCCCACGACCGAGGTGTCAGCGCCGTGGAGGAATTGGCCCACCAGATCCTGCGCCTGGAGGGCATGACGTCCTACGGCCAGGGCACCACCGTAAACGTCGGGGTGGTGCAAGGCGGGTCCAAGGTCAACGTCCGCCCGGCTTCCGCGTGGGCCGAGATCGACCTGCGCATCACGACGACCAAAGAAGGCGAACGGATGACCCAGGCCATTCTCGGGCTCAGGCCCAGGAACCCCGGCGCATCGCTGGTCGTCTCGGGCCGGATCAACCGCCCTCCATGGGAAGTCTCACCTGCCAGCCAGGCCCTGTTCCAGAGGGCACAACGGGTTGGGGAAAAGCTGGGCATGGACTTGAGCCCGGCGGGCACAGGCGGCGGTTCGGATGGCAACTTTACGGCGGCCCTCGGCATCCCCACGCTCGACGGCCTGGGCGTCGTGGGCGACGACGCGCATGCCCTGACAGAGTGGATCGACCTGACCTCGCTGCCCCACCGGGCTGCCCTACTGGCAGAGCTGCTCCGGGATCTGGGCCGGTGAATCACATTTACCTCTCCCCCCATCCGGACGATGCCCTATTGTCCTGTGGGGGCGCCATCCACCGCCAGATCAGGGCCGGCGACGCGGTGCGCGTGATCACCCTCTTTGCCGGGGATCCGCCCCATGGCACGCTCTCCCCATTTGCCCTGGAACAGCATCAGCACTGGGGGCACCCGCCCATCCCCATGGCCCTTCGACGCGCCGAAGACGCAGCCGCCCTGATCCGCCTGGGGGTCCAGGTGCAGCCCCTGGACCTGCTCGACGCCGTCTACCGGTCAACGCCAGACGGGCGTTGGCCCTACACCGACCTGGCGACACTGTTCGGCGAGGTACATCCGGAGGACCCGGTAACAGCGCTGGATCTTGCCGAACGAGTCTCGACACTCCTCCCCGTCGAGGAAAGAAGTACGCTATACGCCCCACTCGGGGTGGGACACCACGTGGATCACCTGATCGTCCATAGGGCAGCGCGCGATCACCTGGTGGGGATGCATCGACTGGCCTTCTACGAGGATTATCCTTATGCCGAAGAGACTGGCGCCACGGAAGCAGCCCTGCAGACCGCCGGGGCAGATCAGTGGACGGCCCATGTCGTCAGCCTCGACCCGGACGACGTAGCAGCCAAGGTCTCGGCCCTGGCCCATTACCGCACCCAACTCCCGGTCCTTTTCGACGGGGCCGAAGCGATGCCCAACCGCATCTGGGCCTTTGCCGCCCAGTGCTGCCCCGCTGCGGGCCTGGCAGAGCGCATCTGGTGGCACCGGTGAACCAACCTGTCGCCCAAAGAGGGAGTTCCTGATGCCTGACGTGTTCGAGCTGACTCTGACCGGCATGGCTCACGGCGGATCTGCCCTGGGCCGTCACGAGGGCAAGGTCATCTTTGTGCCCTATGCCATCCCGGGTGAGACTGTCCGCGTGGAGATTGTCGAGGAACACACTCGCTGGGCCCGGGCCCGCCTTCTCGAGGTGCTGGAGCCATCTCCTCACCGCGTGGAAGCTCCCTGTCCCTATTTCGGTCCTGACAAGTGTGGTGGCTGCCAGTTTCAACACATCGCGTATGAGGCCCAGGTTGAGTTCAAACGGGCGGTCGTGGCGGACCAGCTGTCCCGGCTGGCAGGCTTGGACGTGCCAGTCGAGGAGCCCATTGGCGCAGCCGAACCCTGGGACTATCGCAACCATGTCCAATTCCACCTGACGCCCGATGGCGAACTGGGCTTCCTGACGGCCGACAGCCACCGCGTCATCGCTGTGTCGGACTGCCTCATTATTGATCCCCTGCTCGACGAGCTGTGGAGCGCTGTACTCCTAAAGTGGCCGCAGCTGTACAGGCTGGGCTTGCGCTGCGGTTCTGCGACCGGCGATCTTATGGCCATCTTTGAGCTTGAATCTTACGAGGACTTTGACATCAAAGTCGACTTCCCCGTGTCGTGCGTACTCCTCATGCCCGATGGGGAGAGCATCGTCCTGATGGGAGACTCGTACATTGTGGAACATGTGGCTGGCCGAGACTTTCGTGTCTCGGCCGGGAGCTTCTTCCAGGTGAACACCGGGGGCGCAGAGGCACTGGTCGACCTGGTACATGAGTTCCTGGAACCGGCTGCCGAGGACACGCTTCTGGACCTGTACTGCGGGGTCGGGCTGTTCGGTTTGTCCCTGGCCGAAGAAGTGGGTCGTGTGATCGGCGTAGAGTCGGACCCCAGCGCCTCGGCCGATTTCCGGTTCAACGCCCAAGGACTGGAGCACGTATCCCTGATCGAGGGCAAAGCAGAGTCAGTCCTCGAGGGCCTGGATGAGCCGGTGGACCTGGTGGTATTGGATCCACCCCGGGCAGGAGCCGGTGCACCGACCATCGATGGCATCGCCGCGCTGCAGCCACGGCGGGTGGTCTACGTATCCTGCGATCCTGCCACCTTTGCCCGCGACGCGCGACGGCTGGTAGACGCTGGCTATGTCCTGAGTCGGGTCCAGCCGGTCGATCTCTTTCCGCAGACCTTTCACGTCGAATCAGTGGCCCTTTTTGAGCGTCGTTCCTGAGCTAGCATTGGCTGCGATTCGCTCTTGGATCGACAGGAAACGCCTTGGAGGGCAGCAGGCGACTTGGGTATGGTAGAGCTTATGACGACCTTGGTCTGGCTCTTGACGCTGGGCGTCTCTGTGGTATAATGATCGTCGTGGGCAAAGACAAGCGGGCGATTCACGTGGCGGTGAACGCCCATTTATTGTCGCTGGCTGAAGGCTACCGGAGTGCAGGCATCAATTGGTACATTTATAACCTGTTGAAGCACCTGCCGGAGGCCGACGAGACCATCCGCTACACGGCCTTTTTGGGCGAGAGGCGATACCCCGGAGAAGCAGGCCTTGGCTTGCGGTTCTCTCGGTTGCCAACCCACCGCCCGCAAGTGCGGATTCTATGGGAACAGGCGATCCAACCCTGGTGCTTGCGGCGAGCGGGCGTGGACCTGCTGCACAGCCCGGCCTTTGTCGGTCCGCTGGTTACCGCCTGCCCGACCGTCGTCACCGTCCACGACCTCAGCTTCCTGCTGTATCCGGAGGGCTTTCGGCGGTGGAACCGGGGCTATCTGGGGTTATTCACCCGTCTCTCGGTGACCAAGGCACGGAGGGTCATTGCTGTTTCCCAGAGCACCAGGGACGACCTGTTGCGTCATTACGGTCTGTCGCCAGACAAAGTGGATGTGATCCACAACGGCGTCGACCCCAATTACAGGCGCTTGCCCGCCGATCAGGTGGCACGGTTCCGGGAGCATCGGGGCCTTCCCGAGCGTTTCCTCCTATTTGTGGGGACATTGGAGCCGCGCAAGAACATCGTCCGTCTCATCGAAGCCTACGCCCAATTGCCGCGCTCGCGCCCTCCCCTCATGTTGCTGGGGGGAAGAGGCTGGCTATACGACGAGGTTTTGAGCAGGGTCGAGGCATTGGCCCTGACCGATGAAGTTCACTTTGTGGGTTATGTCGCTGCTGAGGAATTGCCCTTGTGGTACAATGCGGCCGAAATATTCGTCTATCCCTCCCTCTACGAGGGATTTGGACTGCCACCCTTGGAGGCCATGGCCTGCGGCACGCCGGTCATCACCTCGACAGCGTCATCCCTGCCGGAAGTCGTGGGACGAGCCGGCGTGCTGATCGACCCTACTGACGTTCAGGCTCTAGCCAGTGCAATGGCACATCTGCTCGGGGACGCGGCGCTCCAGGCAGAGTTGGAGATGGCGGGATTGGAACAGGCAAGCCGATTCTCCTGGCGCAAAGCTGCTCGCCTGACCGCAAGCAGCTACCGGGAGGCGTTGACAGCCGGAGGGGAGTCCCAGCGTGTTTGAACGCTATCGCAGGCTGATCTCTTTTGCGGTTGCCATCGCTGACGTCATTCTGATCAACCTCGCATTTGGCCTTGCTTATTGGCTGCGCTACGACCTGCAGTGGTTCGAAGCGGTCGACGAGGCCTACTTCGTCCCCTACCCCTCGTTTATACCCATCTCCATTGCCCTGACCATCGTGCTCCTGGGTATCTACAAGGTGGGTGGGGTGTACAATATGCCCCGAGGTGCCTCCTGGTTCGACGAGGTCTACCGGATTCTGAACGGCACCGCCACCGGCATTGTGCTGATGATCTTTGTCATCGTCTTTTTCTTCCGCCCTTTTCTCTACTCGCGCCTCATCTTTTTCTATGCAGGTGTCCTGATCACCGTCTTTCTGGGACTCACCCGCCTCGGAAAGCGAGCCCTGCGCAACCACCTCCGCAAGCGGGGCCTTGGCGTCGACCGGTTGCTCATCGTCGGCGCAGGCGAGGTGGGACGCACCGTCATGCGCAACATCGTCGCCCACCCCATCCTCGGCTACCACGTCGTTGGCTTTGTGGACGATGATCCGGAGAAGGGCAGCACCGACATTGGCCGCTTCAAGGCCCTGGGCAGCACGGCCAACATCCCCCGGCTGGTCAAAGAACTGGCCATCGACGAGGTGATTATCACCCTGCCGTGGATGTACCACCGCAAGATCGTCAGCATCATCGCTCAATGTGAACGAAGCCAGGTGCGGGTGCGGATCGTGCCTGATATCTTTCAGATGACCCTCAGCCACCTCGACGTCGAGGACCTGGGGGGCGTGCCGATGATCGGCGTCAAGGACATCTCCATCAGCAGCAGCCAGATGCTGTTCAAGCGTGTGACAGATGTGATCCTGGGCACCGTTCTGCTCATCTTGACCCTACCCATATTCATCGTAGTAGGCATTGCGATCAAGCTTGACTCGGCCGGTCCGGTCTTTTTCCGGCAGATCCGCGTCGGGAAGGGCGAGCGCCTGTTCTCCTGCATCAAGTTCCGCTCCATGTACCCAGGCGCAGAGCAGGAACAGGACAGGCTCTTGGCACAGAACGAGGCCGACGGCATCTTTTTCAAACTGCGCAACGATCCACGCACAACCAGGGTCGGGCGCATGCTGCGACGCACCAGCCTGGACGAACTGCCCCAATTGTTGAACGTCCTCATGGGGCACATGAGCCTGGTCGGCCCACGGCCCGCACCCCCCTCGGAGGTGCAGCGCTACCTGCCCTGGCACCGGCGGCGGTTGGAAGTGGCGCCGGGCATCACGGGCCTGTGGCAGGTCTCGGGCCGCAGCGAGCTGACCTTCGACGAGATGGTGCTCCTCGACCTCTACTACATCGAGAACTGGTCGCCCCTGCTGGATGCACAGATCATGCTCCGCACGGTGCCCACCGTGCTCCTGCGCGAAGGGGCCTACTGAACACGACACGAGCTTGCGCACAGCGCGGCGTTCATACCATTCACAAGGAGGTGTCCAGATGTGGCAATGCAATGCTTGCGGATATGTGTGGGACGGCGAAGAGGCGCCGGAACAATGCCCAAAGTGTGGGGCCGGGCACGCGAAATTCACCCAGTTGGATGACAAGGCGGCCGATCTCATCGAGCGTGCCCGCTACACCAACAGCCTTCACATGCAGATCTATGCGCTCATGGAAGAGGTCATGGCCATCGCCGAAGAGGGCCTTGACGACAACCTCGATGCCGGCTGCACCAAGATTTTCGAGCAAACCCTGGTCCAGGCCGAGTTCGTGCAACAGGCGATCAAGGCCGAGCTACAAGGGCACATGAAAAAGGGCAAGTGGGGCTGAGCGTTACGCCAGAACGCGCCGTCGAAACCCCATCTACCCGGTGAACCGGCCGCCAGACCGAGAGCTCGGTCTGGCGGTTTCGTGCCTTTAGAGCGGCGACGCGGGGCTGCTCTCCTCTCGCACCCTTTCCAGCTGGCCCAACCGGACCCGCCACAGCTGGCAGCGCTGCAGGAAAGCTTCGGGCAGGGCGTGCAACTCGGTGGTGGTGATGACCGACTGCTGCGGACCCTCTTCGAGTGCCCGCATAAGAAAGCTCCGCCGGTTACCGTCCAGCTCCGAG
>JAMJFU010000242.1 GCA_023544525.1 Anaerolineae bacterium
CCAAAGAGGCAAGGGATCTGCCCCTTACTCAGTGCACAGAACTGCTCGCCGCCGCCAAGAGCCACCGCCTGAAAACCTTCGGCGGCCAGTTCGTCGAGCAGTTCTGTGCACTGAGTAAGGGGCAGATCCCTTGCCTCTTTGGGTTGTTCACAGTAGGCACAGTCATTGTCACAGCGCCGTGTAATCTCGATGGAGGCCAGGCGCAGGCGCTCATCCAGCCACGGATGTGCCTTCATCCTCGTCCCTGTCCTCATCAACGGTCAGGGCGCTCAGGCTGCCCCAGCGCGTCTGGCGGAGGTCACCCTGCAATCGGCGCAGTGCAGCCACACCATCAGCAGTGTAGGTGCCCTCTGCTTCTTCAATCACGGCTTCTAGACGTTCTTCCAGAGCGGGGCGTGCTGGCCCAAGGCCACGGCATTCGGTCCATAGCAGCGATACAAGAGCAGCACGCTGGTAGAGGTACGCCAGTGGCTCGACGGCTGCCTGAAACCACTTCTCGATACCGTGTCCCAGGCGGACGGCCACGGCTGCCCAACGGATGCATTCGACGGCATCCAGCTTGGCCGGATCCAGACGATCCAATTCGTATTCCATAACCGCCTCGGAACGAGTGTTTATCTGTTCCAGAGCTTTCCTCAGTCGCGACAGTGATTCCTCAACCCATCTCTGGCCCACATCGGGATGATGCGCCCGGGCATTCAGCACGCTTCCCCCCCACTCTTCCACAAGCTGCTTGCGATACTGGGCCATCGAAACCGGAAGGTCCACCGGAAACCGAAAGAGCCCCAGTTCTTCCCACTCTGCCATACGGATGCCATCGGCCAGGTCGCGTACATACTGCTCCCGGGTCTCCGGCGCCGGTCCGTCCTGAGGCAGAAGCATCGTACTGCGCAGTCTGAACTCCCCCAATCCATGCGCCTCCGCACGGCTGAGGAACTCTTGCAGCACTTCCTTCGTCCCAATTTCCTCGGTGACCATTTCCCGCTTCCCAAATGAGGGTGGCCAACCGCCGTCATTGGGGACCTCTAGACGAAATCCTTGCCAGACCTGGTGGAACTCGGGGCCGCATTCGTGCGCCAACTCTGTCAACTGCTGTTTGAGAGTCCGGGCTCGATCAAAGTCAACGTGTCGCAAACTATGTTCGAACTCCTCGGCCAGGTGGATCACCAAGCCAGGCTCGCTGCATTCCACCAAAAGCTGATGCATATCTACCCTCCTCCTGCAGGCTCATGGAGAGTGGGCACGGAAACCGCCCAATCGATGACCGTCTGTAGTGGAACATTCATGAAATGCGGTGTGTCACTGAGATGGAATCGGGCCTGACGGCATCACGGGGTCGCATCAGCGCCCCGTACATGCGCTGACTTCTGCTATCTTGTCCAGCACTTCCGCAATGGTCATGGATGCGCTGGGAAGAACATTGTCTTGGTCGCCGTCGTGGATGTGGTGAGGGGCTTGCGGAAGATCGGGATAATGAGGAGCATTGTCCCACCGACAGATAAGCGTGCCGTTGGCGTCGGTCCAGTGGAACGAGTATGTCACAACCTGCACCTGGTCGCGTACCCGGCGGACGTACTCGGAGAACTCGAGTTCCTCCTCGTTGTCCAGTAGTAAGCGGGCGCGAAGGTACCCGTCGTCGGCGGTCCGGCGTTCGCGCTGGATATCAAATTGAAGAACGAGAGGATCGGCGATCAGGCGAGCTTTGACGGCCCGGTGATACTCGGCAACAGTGGTCACCTACGATTCCTCTAGTAGGCCGATCCGCCGCTTCAATCTTTCTGCCATCTGATGCAGAGAAGCCCATTCCACAAAATCCATCGCGTCGCCCATCTCTCCTGCCTGAAAACGGGCGTAGAATGCATCTGACGACAGGTCATACTGCTGCTCGAACTGAGATAGATCGCGCATGAGTCGTGCGAGTTGTTCCTGGCTTTCCTTCAATTCATAGGCAAAAAGCTTTTCCAGCGCCAAATCTACGATATCGCTGGTCTCGCCTTGTGTATACAGCTTTTCCAGGGTCCGAACTCGATCACCACTCATCGCTCTTCCTCCATTTCTCGCAAAGACAGAGCGGAATCAGGGTGCACGCTTCCTATAAACTTCTGCTCTCCATGTCTTGCTACACGCCATTATACCACACTTCTACGTTTTCAGAAACGTCAGCACAGGTATAGGCTAGGAGCGAGGGCCCGTCGGACTTGATCCCGTCGCCGCTGCTCAAGTGTGCCACTGTACCACACCTGCCAGCTTCATGACCTTTGAGGATGCGGCAGGCCGGGCTGTACAAGTCTCGCTAACATCACAGAGCAAATGAAACACCGCTGAACGGTCCAGTTGTTCGCCTTCCACCGGGGGTACTCAAAGGGTTGGAAGCTCAACCTTTAGTCGACATGATCCAACCCTCCATTCTGTTTCTGAATTGCCACTGCCCGTCCACCGACTGCTCACGCAGCTTAGCACAAACTAAGGTTTGCTGTCGACGGATCGGGTTGGATTGATGGTTGGGATTGGTGGGCACAGAATGGGCGATTCGTTCTCGGCACCCTGCAGCCCGCGCTCCTGGGGCAAGTATAGGGAAGCCGTTTGACCTCTAGACCAGACTGTAGTATAGTTGGATCCAGCAACTTGGCTTGCGTCCCGGCGATCGATGTGGATCGACTCAGGGAGGTGCTGGCGTGGACTTTTCTCCACCGCTTGGCTCTCGACGCAATATAGAGGATGTCTTTGAGGTGGTAGCAGCGCGGAGGGGTCCCGATCCACCGCGTGGGCCGCCCGTCTCACTTCCAAAGGGAATGGGATGGGCGGCTTTCTGTTGTCAGGCAGGGGATGCACGAGGTTTGCCCAAGACGGATACACAATGGCGATCTACCAGACAGACAAAAAGGAGGCACGTTCTATGCGACCTGTTTATGCCGTGTCAGGCGGAGTCAGCAAGTTTGCCAAGGCCCGCCCAGACAAGACCTTTCCCGCGTTGGTGAAAGAGGCCTACGACTATGCGATCGACGACCTGGGACTGACCCATCGCCAGTTCCTGGAGATCGTAGATGGCTCTGTAGCCTCTTACTTCTCCGATCACTTTGCCCGCCAACTGATGGCAGCCATTATGGCCCAGGACTACCTGGGGCTTTGTCCCAAACCAAGCCATCGGGTAGAAGGGGGTGGTGCCACCGGCGGCATCTGCTTCCAGGAGGCGTGGAAGGCGGTAGCCTCGGGCTACATGGACGTCTGCCTGGCCTACGGCTTTGAGACGATGAGCCACGTGGCGACCTGGAAAGGCAACGAGTTCATCGCCCTCGCCTCAGACGTGAGCTTTGATTATCCCGTTGGTGGATTCTACTCGGGCTACTATGCCATGATGGTCACCCGCCACATGAAGGAGTTTGGCACTACGCCCGAACAGATGGCCCACGTCTCGGTCAAGAATCACATGAACGCCTACCACAACCCCTACGCCCAGAAACGGCAGAAGCTCACCATCGCCGACGTGCGCAACGCACCGATGGTGGCCTGGCCCTTGACCCGACTCGATATCTGTGTGATGTCCGACGGCGCGGCGGCTACCATCTTGTGCAGCGAGGACGGCTTGGCCAAGCTGGAGAAGGCCGGCGGCCGGCGCATCCCGCGCGTCCGGGTGACCGGGATCGGCCGGGGCACCGACGCCATGCGCATGGCCGACCGTCCACACCAGAGCTATGACGACTTCCTGAAATACAACCTGCTACCCATTGAGGACACTGCCGAGACCCGCACGTATTACCAGAACCTGTGGGCGCGAGGCTTTCGCTATCCTGGGGTGCACTCGTTCCGGGCCGGGCGGATGGCCTCGAAAGAGGCCTACAAGAACGCAGGCGTCACGGATCCAGCGGGGGAGATCGATTTCGTCGAGCTACACGATGCCTACACCAGCTCCGAGATCCAGACCTACGAGGATATGGGCCTGTGTCGCTACGGCGAGGGAGGATTTTTTGCGTCCACTGGCCAGGCGTTTATGCCCACCGTGGACTATGGGCTGGACCTGCCCGAGGAGCCGGTATGTCCGGTCAATCCCAGCGGCGGCCTGATCGCATGTGGACATCCCGTAGGCGCCACCGGGCTGATGCAGGCTGTGTTTGCCATCTGGCAACTGCAGCACACCATCGACAAACACTTTGGGGATGCGACCCTCCAGGTGCCTGACGCGCAACGAGGCGCCATTCACAGCCACGCTGGCACCGGCACCTATGTCACTGTCAGCATACTCGAGAAGGAGGACTAACATGGCCAGGCACAAGATGGAGGAAACGTTCGGCGGGTATGTGCTGCACAACGTACCGTTTCCGACCGAGCTGGACGAAGAAGTTCTGGCGAGACTGAAAGAGATGGCGCCGATCCTTATCGAGCAGCCCTACAGCATCACCTATCTGCATTCTTATGGCCAGGATTCGCCCTGGTTCGCCGGCCTGACCAATGGATGTCTCTTGGCCAACCGCGATCCCGAGACCGGGTATACTTATGCCACACCACGCGGTCACGACATGTACACCGGTAACGAGACCGACTGGATCGAGATCCCTGCCGAGGGTGTCGTTCACGCCTTCACCGTATGCCACTTTGGCAGTGAGGAGTTTCTGCCAGAAACGCCATACGTGCTAGTCCAGGTCGAGTTCCCCGGTGTCGATACGCTCTTCCTCGCTCGTCTGGTGGGCGTGGATCCGGCGGAGGCCGGTACCGACTGGATCGGCATGAAGATCAAAGGCCGGTTCCGCAGGTTGAGCAAATTCAAGCCGACGGATCTGTACTTCTACCCCGCCGACTGAACGCTGCTGCTTCAGGCGGGCGTGCAGGGTGCTGGGTTCTCCTTCTCAACCGAGGTCACAGGGGAACACTGCCGCCTGTGGTGCGGTCCTGTTGTTCGTATTCAGCCGGCGGTACTAACAGGCGGATTCAAATAAGGGGGAGCGCGAGGGAAAAGCGTTCCCCCTGTTTCGTTCTTGGTCCGGCCAATGGGCTACTGGTCAAACAGCGCCGCAGGTGGATTGACGGATGGTGCGGGATCGGGTAGAATGGACACAAGATCAGCACCAGGAGATAGACCGTGCATCGCAACGCCTTCCGAACTGCCGTCCTGTTTCCCTTATTCGTCCTGCTGGGCTTGCTGCTGGTCGCCTGTGATCGCGGGCCTACCAAAGTGACGGCGACGATCCCTGCTCCGGCTATTGCCACCCCAGTGGAGCCGGTCAGGACCCAGAATACGGTCCTCTCGGCATTCGAGACGGCCGATTTCTCCGGCCCGGGTACCTGTACCATGTGTCACGAAGGGCTTTCGGACGAGGCGGGCGTCGACGTGTCGCTAACGACCGACTGGCGCTCGACGATGATGGCGAATGCGGCGAAGGATCCCGTCTGGCAGGCGAAAATGAGCTCGGAGGTGGCCCGCCTCCCGGCGCTGCAGGCGGTGATCGAGAACAAGTGCGTCTCCTGTCACATGCCGATGGCCAGAACCCAGGCAGAAGTGGAAGGCCAGGCGGTAGCCGCCCTGGGCGGCGGTTTCTTTGACCCAGCCCACCCGTTGCACGAGTCAGCCATCGAGGGTGTGTCTTGCACGCTCTGCCACCAGGTCACAGATGTGAGCCTGGGCACGATGGAGAGTTTCACGGGGGGATACAGCGTGGACACCGCCACAGAGCCCCCCAACCGCCAGGCCTTTGGCCCGTACGAGCAGCCGTTTGGGCAGCCGATGCAGATGCATACCGGCTTTGACCCGGTCTATGGCGCACACACGGACGCAGCGGAGTTGTGTGCCACCTGCCATAACCTGTACACACCCTATGTAGATGCGCAGGGAAACGTGCTGGGAGAGTTCCCGGAGCAGACGCCCTATACTGAATGGCAGAACAGCACCTATGGCGGGGCGATGCCATGCCAGGGCTGCCACATGCCCAAGGCCAAGGGCGGCGTGGTCATCTCGCAGATGCCCGGCCGCCTGGGTCCGCGGCAACCGTTCTACCAGCACTGGTTTGTAGGCGGAAACGCGCTGATGCTCCGGATCCTGGCTGGCTGGGGTGGTGAGCTGCGAGTTACGGCAGATCCCGCCCATTTTGACACCACCGAGGCGCGTGTCATCGACCAGGTCAGCCAACGCACGGCGAGGCTGACGGTGAAGAGCCTGGGATTGGAGGATGGGGTCCTGACGGCGAGCCTGGAGATCGCCGCGCTGACGGGTCACAAGTTCCCGACGAGCTTTCCCTCGCGCCGTGCCTGGCTGCATGTGACGGTAGCCGATGCGGGGGGCAATGTGATCTGGGAGTCGGGCGCGCGCAACGTCGACGGCACGATCTCGGGCAACGCCGCCGATTCGGATCCAACAGCCTTCGAGCCGCACTATGACGTCATCACCCAGGCCGACCAGGTGCAGATCTATGAGCCAATCATGGGCGACAACGAGGGGGCGGTG
>JAMJFU010000243.1 GCA_023544525.1 Anaerolineae bacterium
CCCTAAAGGTGACAGGCGGGACAGGCGCCTTCCCTGAGCGAGGTCGGACCTGCCTGATGACCAAAATCCAACGGCCGTGCACGCGAGTAGTGCACGGCCGTCGGCAAGCCAAGATTCCGTCAAGGGGGCCCAGCGATTCTTTTGTCCCCGCAAGTGAGCACAGTGCGCCCTTGCGGCTGTTCTACCTAGTATACCGTAGAACTGGTCAAAAGGATACGGCCTGGGTCAAGATCTTTTGATAACTCGCCGGTATGGGACAACCTGCGCTACATATCGGGTCCTACTCCGATCTCTCGCTCAGGACGGTATCGGCATAGTGGGCCATGGCCTCAGCGACAAAGTCGGCCCCAGCGCCGTGGAACAGAAACCGGACTTGACGGAAGGCAGGGCTCATGCTATAGTATCGATGAGTAGATAAGCTCATGAGAGCGGGAGAGCAGCCCACGTCATCCGCAGAAGGGGGAGGGCAGCCTTGCGAAAGACCGAATTGGATCGACTGCGAGAGATCATATTGACGGTACTGCAACCCTATCAGGTGGAGCGGGTGGCGTTGTTTGGTTCCGCGGTGAGAGGCGAAGACACACCTGGCAGCGATATTGATATTCTCGTTGCGCTCCCACCACCAGGCAAGCGTCCCGTGATCGGCCTGAAGTGGCTTGAACTCGCTCAGGAATTGAGCATCCTTCTTGAACGGCCCGTTGATCTCGTCACCGAAGACGGTTTGAGTCCCTACATTCGTCCATATGTCGAAGACGAAATGGTCATCCTCTATGAGAAAGCATGACACGGTCTACTTGCGCCACATACTGGATGCTGCCAGCCAGATTGAGTCCTACACGGCTGGTCTCTCCTATGAGGCGTTTGCAGAGGACCGCTTGATCCAGGATGGCGTCATCCGCTAGCTGGAGATCATTGGCGAAGCCTGCCGCGCGCTCTCATCTGAATTCCGCGCTCAGCATCCAGATCCGCCCTGGAATCAGATCATAGGTCTGCGAAATCGCCTGATTCACGCCTACTTTGACATCAATCTCGGCATCATCTGGGATATCGTTCAGGCCGACATTCCTCCCTTGAAAGCCCAGATCCACACGCTCCTGGACTCGCCGGGTGATGCAGAAGCTCCGTAAAACAATCGGCTCCGTCAGACGACTCTGAGAGACGGCGCTCAGTATCTGCGCGGGCCGGCTGCCTCGAGTCGGCCGTAGCCGTCAGAGACGCCAGCCCCAGCGATGCTTGCTGGAACCTGATTCATCTCAGCCAGAACGTCATGTACGGGGCCGGCGATCTCAACCCATCTGCGCTAGATGCCGGGCAGAAGGGCACCCAGGAAGAGCAGGATGAAAGCCAGTGTGACGAGCCAGAAGGCGTATGGGGTGACAAACGGGATGTCCACGATCACATGGGCGACGATGCCCAACAGGGCCAGCAGGGTGGCCAGGAACCAAGTTTGGTTTCTCGGCGGCGAAAGTTTCATGTCGGTGTTCCTTTCTGCGTCCGTGGCCCCGCGCCTGGGCGCGGTGCTAAGTGGTCCCCATTGTACCAATGCAGCCCGTGCTGGTCAAATCTGAGGCACTCCTGCAACGGCCCCTGCGAGCCTGCGGCCGCCAAAGGTCCTAAGGGTCTTCAAGACCCTTAGGACCTTTTTTCTAGCGACCGGGCTAGGGCCAGTTGCGGACGAGGATGGGCAGATAGATGTAGTGGTAGGGTGGCTCCTCGACGCAGGTCTCGCCATAGGCGACGTCATAAAAGCCCGGGATGCTGGGGTACTCGGCCGTGACGGTAAAGGTGTCGGTGGCGCCGACCATGGCGCCCGACGGGATATCGACCACGACCTCAAAGCTCTGGCTCGCGCCGGCGGCCAGCGGCCCGATGGAGGTCAGTGACGGGGTGGCGGTCCAGGTGCCATAGTCGACACTGATATCAAAGCTGCCCGTCGTGGGCCCACTGTTGGTTACGGTAAAGCTATGGGTCACAGTGTCGCCCGCCAGGCCGCACCCGTAGCTATCGTCGCTGAGGGCCGGCATGGCCATTTCGTCGACGATGTGCATAAAGGCTGGCACACTCTGCCGGCCCGACACTGGATCGTTGCCGGTCACCATCAGCGTGGCGCTGTAGGTTCCCAGAGGCATGGGCATCAGGTCGGTGTAGAGGGCGGTGAACATCACCTGGACGTTGGCCGTGGCCCGGAGGTCGGGCGGCACTGTGCCGCTTACGGGCTCGGTCCAGATCCAGGGCACTTCTTCAGCGAGGTCGCATCCGGCGCTGCCGGGGTAGGCGAAGCAGACGGCCAGTCCCGGTTCCAGAACCGGGGCGTTTGACGAGTACTCCAGGTAATAGTCTGGATCGGCGTCGTGTCCCTGGATGCCAACCGTGGCGCTGCTTCCGTTGTCGTACCCGGTGCCGGCAAAGTCCACGTCCTGGTATTGGAAGAGGATGCTGCCGTTGTCATACAGGATGATCTCCCAGGTGCCGTGATCGGACCCATCGCAGCAACCGTCCACCTGGTAGTACTCGATGACAAACCTGTCGCCCAGGTCCTGGTAGTACACCGCACCCGGCGAGACGTACAGGTCATCCCACATGTGGGCGATGAAAGTCCATACACCGTCGCCGCCATCGCTGGGCAAGGTCCAGTTCGAATAGCCGAGGTAGGCGTCCTCAAAGTACAGCGTGCCGTTGGTGGCGACGGCCATCTGGCTATAGTCGCTACCGTAGAAGTTGAAGGGGCGTGGTAGGTCCAGCGGCCAGAAGTAGCTGTCGTCAGTACCTGAGAAGGTGATGGCTGTGCCGCTGCCACCCGCCGGGGTGGCGATCTCGACCCAGTCGTACGTGGGGCCACCTGGTTGGTTGCTGTCGACGTAGGTGTAGCCAAAGGGATCCGGACCGCCGGGGTGGGTCCCCACCGTGCCGTCGAGCTCATAGACGCCAAAGTCGAGGGGTTGTGCGCCGTCGTTGGTAATGCCAAGGCCTGTCGGGTGGGCGTAGACGTCGGTGCCCTCGAGCAGCCAGACCTCAAGCTGGTCGGGTTGGACGGCCATGCAGGGCCGGTCGGGGAAAAAGACGACGTCAAGGGTGGTGGTCTGGCCGGCGGTCACGTCTACGGTCGCGGTATGGGTAAAGTAGCCGGGGGCGCTGAACTCGAACTCGTAGCTGCCGGGCACCAGCCAGGCGGCATAACGACCGGTATCCGGGTCGCTTGCGGTCTGGGTGATTGGCACGCCGCCAGCGATGGTTATGGTCGCCTCTGCGCCGTCGCCGGTACAACGATCGAGGACGTAGCCACCCACACGGCCCAGGTTGGCTGGCGGCAGCACCGTCATCAGCACCGGTACGTCGAGCGTGGGATCCCCTTTCATGACCAGGGTGGCATCATAGTCGCCGGGCTGGTTGATGCCCGCGTCGTAGGTGGCGTCGAAGAGCAGGGTGACATCCGCGGAGCCGCCGGCAGGTACGGTGCCCGTAATCGGGTCCTGTCCCAACCAGGGGACATCGCTCGGCACTGTGAGCCAGGCCAGGGCATTCCGGAAGAGGTTCTGGCCGTCCTGGGAGGTGATACTGGCCGGTTTGGCAAGGAGCTCACCCTTGTCCTCACGGACCTTGTCCTTAAGGGCCTTGTCCTCAAGGGCCGTGTCTGCCGTGACCGTGGTGGCCAGCCAGTCGTCACACTCGTAATTGCCATTCCAGTAGACCACGATGCCGGAGCCCAGGTCGGTGGCGAGGATCTTGTCGTAGGGCTCGTCGACGATAGTCGCTACCGCCTGCGCGCCGCGGGCTGTATCGGCCACGGCATTGTCCTGGTCGGTCTCGTTGATGGAGAGCTGGGTGCCAGGTGCGTAGACGCCGTAGGGGCCGTTGGTGATGGGGTGGTCGAGCAGGATCTCGTAGGTATCCCCTCGGGCGTCGTCGCCATAGGTCGACGAGCGGACCAGGTCTGCGAGTAGGGGGTCGTCGTCGCTGCCCAGGCTGTCATAGCCAGTGACCAGCAGTCTGCCGCCAGCCTGGAGCCAGGCCTCCAGGGCATCGTGCTCGCCCTGGGTGATCTGGCGGTCGTGGGTGTACCAGACGATGACGCCGTACGCGTCCAGGAAGGTAGGATCTGCCAGGTAGAGGCTGGTGCTCTCGTCGTTCCAGACGTCGTAGGCCAGGCCCATGTCGTCCAGGATGCCGGTGATGGCCGCGAGCTCAAAATCGTCAGAGACGAGGGCGATGGCGCTCGTGGGAGCCATGATCTGCCAGCCACCTGTGCTCAATTGCGCCAGGGGCACAAAGCCGCCGCCTCTTTCAGCGAACTCAAATTCGTAGGGGGTGGCCATATAGTTGTGGATGGTCGCGTCGGCGGTGCCGGTAGTCTGCCAATCCAGCGTGACGTGGACCGGAGAAGGGTCAAAGGTCACCCGGGGCATCAGTTGGAAGTTCTGGGCGGTCACCGCGCCGGTGGTCACGTCGACATCCGTGACCGACTCGGCGGTATAGGCCGGAAGGCTGGCCGTGACGGTGTAGGTGCCGGCCGGAAGGAGCATGGTATAGTAGCCATCGGCGCCGGTCTCCGCCTGGAACCAGCCAGTCGAGACGGTGGCCCCCTCGATAGGGGCCGTGGTCAGCTCGTCGCGGACGTAGCCCTCCAGGTGGCCGGCCGGGAACTGGAACGTGGCACGGGCGTAGCCCAACGTCTCGTCAACCCCGCCGAATTGACCACTGGACTCGTAGTGGAAGTACCAGCGGCTGTAGCCAATGCCGGCGGTGAGGGAGCACATGTCGCTCAGGTCTGAGAAGGAGGCCAGGGTGGTGGTGTCGCCATCGGAGACACGGGTGCGCCAGATCTCGTGACCGTCACCGCGGTAGACCAGGTAGTCCTCACCGCCAAAGTACTCGGCGATGCCCCACATGGCCCAGTTCTCGCAACCGTAGTAATAAGGCAGCTCCGAGAAGGGCAGGCTGCTGACCACGCCGGAGGGGGTCTCGATGGACCAGGTGGCGCTGTTGACCCCGTCGTAGACGACCACCCGGCCGTAGCCGGCAAAGAGGGCGCCAGTGCCGTACCCTGTGTTGAGGCTAAAGGAAGGCGTCAGGGTCACGGCCTGGCCGGTCAGCGCGCCGCTCTCGCCGTCGACCAGCAGCAACTGGGAGACGGTCTGCTCCCCTGCGGAGCTGGGCACCGGAACGTCCTCGTGGCCGAGGAGGTAGATCTGGCCGGTCTTGAGGTCTGAGACCAGCATGTCGTATACCTCGCCTACGCTAAAGCCTCCGCCCAGATCAGCGAGGGCGAAGCTGCCGGTGGCGTCGTCGCCGGTGACCAGGACGCGGCTGCCCGAGGTGGCGATGCCGCCCCTATCGTCGCCGGTCAGTCCGTCGTGATCGACGACGTGCGCGTCGTCGGCGGTGAGCTCGACGATCATGAACTCGTCGAGAGCCTGGACGGCACGTAGGTCGGAACCTGGTTCCTGTGCCGCAGCGGTGAGTGCGATCACGGCCGTCAGCAGCAGGACGGCCGTGATGCACAGGCCCAAAAACCTCTTTGTCTTCATCGACGTTCTCCTTTCAGTGGAACTGTGATGGTGCACCCCATCAGTCCGTGGGTGGGGTGCGAGCTGGCACGTCGCGCTGGCTGGGTTTTAGCGCTCTGTGCAAGTCGCGACACCGGGTGGGTCACGACCTTGAGGCAGAAGGTGCGCGCCTGTGCCTTGTGTCGTCCGCTGTACAGTTGCGCAGGCGGCCGCCAGGCGTACATCCAGGCTATCAGCTTTGGCCTTGGAGAAAAGATTGGGACGGGGAATACAGGTCGAACACAACTGCGGCCGTGGGAGGGCACTCCTACGGCCCGGGAGGTCAAGCAGGATCCGAGTAGATGGTCCACAACTCTTCTACAAAGCGTCAATGTCGGCGAGTTGCCGTTCCCTTCCCCTGGTACGCGCGACTGATGGGCGGCGCCAACCAGGTGGTGTTCATCACGATGGTCATGGAGCTACCGCTGCTCCTATTACGAGCGAGGAGAGGGTCTTGCTTTTCCTGGTGAGCGGCGGAAACGGCGGGCCCGCCTGTGGTGAATGGATTATAATCGACCTTTGGTGCCGTGTCAAAATCGATGCTGGCTGCAGCAAAGGCTGGAGGGCCGGCAGCATCCCCATCCTCAGCGCTGCGCATTTTCTGGAGATGCTGGAACAGCCAGCCTGACGCGGAATGGGGCGATCGCCGTCTCTGGTTTTGTTGCTCCTCCACAATCTCGATGCTCAGGATCTTGTCTGCCGGCGGCAGGCCGGTCGAGTCGGTGGCCGGGTCCTTGCCTTGACGGGCAGGGCCCGCGCTGACGGCAACAACCCGAGCGAGCTCGGGACTCCACTCAAGTGCGTCACTGGATCCCTCAGCTTGCTGAGGGCAG